>NZ_CP030287.1:1213182-1516477 GCF_003287935.1 Streptomyces sp. ICC1 | reverse complement strand
GCGACGCAGCCCGCACGAGGGCGGACTGCGGCGGGGCGGCCCGCTCGAGGAGGCGCAGCAGCTCGACTGGGAACGCCAGCACGAGGGTGGAGTTCTTCTCGGCGGCGACCGCGACCACCGTCTGCGGCAGCCTGAGTTGGAGGGCGGCAGGCTGGTCGGACATCACGGTGACTGGCCGGTCCACCGTGGGGGAGGTCGTCGCCCGCACCGGTCCGGGGCGCGGAGCCTGCCACCGGGCCGCTCACGGCGGGGGCTGCCGAGGGTGAGGTCCCTGCCGTGTCAGGGGTGGGGAAGATGGGTGCTGGCCCCGATGCGCCGGTCAGGGGCGCCAGGTGATGGTGGGGATCTGGAGCACCTTCTGTTCGGGGTGGCCCTCGTGGGGCGCGGGTGCTCGCGCCTGCACCTGTGAACGGAGCCGCGCCGATGACGACCCCGTCTCCGCGTATCCCCGGCACTGGCTGGGCGGGCCCGCCATGAGTGTCACCGCGTGGCTGGCTGTGGCGGTGTTCGGGGCCGTCTACGTACTGATCGCCACGGAGAAGGTCCACCGGGTCGCCGCCGCCCTGGGCGGTGCGGTCGTCATGCTGCAGATCGGCGCGACGAGCCCGGAGCACGCGTTCTTCTCCGACGTGGCCGTTTGAATCGATTGGAACGTCATCTTCCTGCTGCTGGGCATGATGCTGATCGTCTCCGTCCTCAAGCGCACCGGCCTGTTCGAGTTCGTCGCGATCTGGGCCGCCAAGCGGTCGCACGGCCGCCCGTACCGGCTGATGGTGTTCCTGATCTTCGCCACCGCGTTGCCTTCGGCGTGGCTGGACCACGTCACCACCGTTCTGCTGATCGCCCCCGTGACCATCGGGGTCTGTACCAGGCTCGGCGTCCCGGTCGTGCCCTATCTGATCGCCGAGGTGATGGCCTGCAACATCGGCGGCGCCGCCACGCTGATCGGTGACCCGCCCAACATCATGATCGGCTCCCGCGCCGGGCTGTCGTTCAACGACTTCCTGCTCCACCTGGCGCCCATCGCCACGGTGCTGGCGCGGTGTTCGCGCTGATGGCCCGCTGGATGTTCCGCGGCGCCTTCACCTACGACCCCGAGCATGCCGCGCACGTCATGGCCATGCGCGCGAGCGGGATGCCCTCACCGACACCCGGCTGCTGGCCGTCAGCGGCATCGTTGTCGAGTGGGAGACCCTGGCGTTCTTCGCCGGCCTGTTCGTGATGGTCGGCGCGATGGTGCGGACGGGGATCTTCGCGGACCTGGGCGAGGCCGCGGCCCGGGTACTGGACGGCAACCTGTTCGGCGCCTCCATGGCCCTGCTCTTCGGATCGATCGTGCCGTCCGCGGTCATCGACAACATCCCCTTCGTCGCCTCGACCAGCCCGATCGTCTCCGAGATCGTCGCCAGCTCCGGAGGCATCGAGCAAGCCCAGGTGTTGTGGTGGTCCTTCGCCCTCGGCGCGGACCTGGCCGGCAACGCCACGATCATCGCCTCCTCCGCCAACGTCGTCACCGCTGTCACCACCGTGCTGGCCGGGCTGTACGTGTGGCTGCGCCACTTCGCCCTCGCCTGACCGATGGAAGGGAGTGAAGGACCGTGCCGGAATCAGACGACGAGAGGATCGCCGACCTCGAAGCCACGCTGTGGCACGACGATCCCCGCTTCGCCCGCGCCCTGGGCAAGGGGCGTCCGCGCCGGCCCCGCGAGCGTCGCAGCCGAGTAATCCCCGGCCTTGTTCTCCCGCATCCCGGCCCCCTGGCGTCGGAGCGTGCGGGGTCGATCAGTGGACGCCCGGTCCGGGAACCGAGCATCACCAGGCACGTGATGAACAGGGACAGGCCAATGTTCAGCGCCGGGGTCCCAGGTTCGGAAAGGGTGTGAAGGGCTACGCCCGTCAGTGTGGCGGGGGCCCAACGGCCACCATCGCCGCGGCGAGGTGGAACTCGGTGACGTTGCGGCTGAGCCAGGAGGCGACTCGCGTCCTGAGCATGGACGGTCAGCCCCCGATCCTTGAGACCGAGTGCTGGGGGAGCCGGGCGGCACGGACAAGGAACGCAACTGCTGCCGCAGTGGGCGCGAGCCCTGCTGCGGTGCATGCCGTCACCACCGTCGGTATCCAGTCGGCGAGGATGGCCACGGGGAAAGGGAGCAGGAGCAGGAGCAGGGTCGCCACCGCGAAACTGATGGCGTGGTACGCCGGGTCTCCGTTCCTTGGTGCCTCCCGGAGCTGACGGCGGACGCTCGATCTCAGGCAGGAGAAGCCGCTCGGCGAGCCCATCGTGCCACTTACCGCCCGGCGGAAATATGGGTGCTGGCACGGATGGACAGCATCCTTCCGCCGGCGTGAAGATGAGACGGGGAAGTGGGCTCCGTCGCAGTTCAGGGCACCTGGGGACGGGGTGGCCGGCAGGCCGTGGCGGATGCTGGGAGACCGGCGGGAAAGGCGTGTAGCCGTGTCGATGTACTGGCGGATCTTCCTCCTGAACGCCGGCGTTCTGGCCCTCGCCGTGGCCTTGTTGCTCGGCCCGGTCACCGTCTCCACGCCGGTCCTCTTCGGTGAGGCGCTCGTGCTGCTCGGCGGGCTGGCCGCGATGCTGGTCATCAACGCGGTTCTCCTCAGGGTCGGGCTTGCCCCGCTGGCCCGGCTGAACCGGGCCATGGCCACCGCCGACCTCCTCAAACCCGGCACGCGCCCGCCGGTCACCGGCGGAGGGGAGGTCGCCGAACTCACCCGGACCTTCAACGCGATGCTCGACCGCCTCGAAGCCGAGCGGGCCACCAGCAGCGGCCGCGTGCTCACCGCGCTGGAGGCCGAACGCAAGCGCATCGCCCAGGAGCTGCACGACGAGATCGGCCAGACCCTCACCGCCGTCCTCCTCCAGCTCAAGCACGCCGCCGACCGCGCCCCCGAGCCGGTGCGCGCCGATCTGCACCAGGCCCAGGAGACCACCCGCGCCAGCCTGGACGAGATCCGCCGCATCGCCCGCCGCCTGCGCCCCGGTGTGCTGGAGGAACTCGGCCTGCACAGTGCGCTGCGCTCCCTGGCCGGCGAGTTCACCACCCCGCGCCTGGGTGTCACCGCCCACATCACTCCCGGGCTGCCCCAGCTGGACCCGGCCACCGAACTCGTGCTCTACCGCGTCGCGCAGGAGGGCCTGACCAACGCCGCCCGACACTCCGGCGCCACCCGCGTCGAGGTCCACCTGCGCCCCCTGTCCCGCGGCGGCGTGGGACTGCTGGTGCGCGACAACGGCCAGGGCCTCGGGGACGCACACGAGGGCGCCGGCATCCAGGGCATGCGCGAACGCGCCCTGCTCATCGGCGCCGAACTCCTCTTCGGCGCCAGCCCGCACGGCGGCACCCAGGTCCGCCTTGAAATCCACGACACCACGGGGGCAACACCATGAGTCAGCCGGACGACGGGCCCGCCCGCATCCTGCTCGCCGACGACCACACCCTCGTCCGCCGCGGCGTACGCCTCATCCTCGACGCCGAACCCGACCTGACCGTGGTCGCCGAGGCCGCCGACGGAGCTGAAGCCGTCGCCCAGGCACGCAGCCTCGACATCGACCTCGCCGTCCTGGACATCTCCATGCCCCGCCAGACCGGCCTGCAGGCCGCCCGCGAACTCGCCCGCCTCCGGCCGGGCCTGCGGATCCTGATGCTGACCATGTACGACAACGAGCAGTACTTCTTCGAAGCCCTGCGCGCCGGCGCCTCCGGGTACGTCCTCAAATCCGTCGCCGACCGCGACCTCGTCGAAGCCTGCCGCGCCGCGCTGCGCGACGAGCCGTTCATCTACCCCGGCGCCGAGACCACCCTCATCCGCACCTACCTCGACCGCGCCCGCAGCGGCGGCCCGATCCCGGAGCGGCCCATCACCGAACGCGAGGAGGAAATCCTCAAGCTCGTCGCCGAGGGCCACAGCTCCAAGGAGATCGGCGACCTCCTCGTCATCAGTCCCAAGACCGTGGAGCGCCATCGCGCCAACCTGCTCCAGAAACTGGGCCTGCGCGACCGCCTCGAACTCACCCGCTACGCGATCCGCGTCGGCCTGATCGAGCCGTAGCGGTTAGCCGTACCCGTACCCGTATCAGTAGCCGTAGTCGCTCCGACGGGGACCGGGGGGATACACCGAACCCTGCAAGCCGCAGGCCTCCCCAGCCCACTGAACGCTGCGTGGCGGACGGTGCGACGGCCGACGAGACGGCTGAGGGACCGGCGATCGGTGTCCGTCGTGGCTTCAGCTGCTTGGCACGCCAGCGTGGAAGCACGCGGGCAAGGTCACCGTTGGTCTCCCGCGCGAGTAGGGCTGTGGGGCGGTAACGGGGCAGTTGTTCCGCGAGGTCAGGGCCCAGCAACGGGGTGCAGAGGCACGCGATGAAGAATCCGCCATCGTGACGTTCGGCGTCGCTGAGCAGAACCCGCGTACTGGTCAGCAAGATCCCGACGCCGTCGATCTGCGGGAATGCATGGTCGAGGACGACCTCGATGGCTTTGGCGTCAGCGCGGTCGCCTTCGGTGGGCTCACCGTACAAGGCGAGCTGGAGGTCGAGATCGGAGACTCCAGGGGTGGCGGTGCCACGGGGGATGCTGCCGTAGAGGTAGGCCTGTGCAGGCGAGTACCGTCGAACGTCTCGGTGATACGTGCGCGGGCGGCATCGACGACGGGAACGAACGCTGCCCGCACTCGGCCCAGTGCGCCTTCGCGTGCGATCGTTCCGTCGCGGTCCAGCCCTTGCTCATCCGTACAGCCACTGTGCCTTGCGCTGCGACGTGCTGCCGAGCGGATCTCGTGGCGGCTCCGGCGGGGGCCCGGCCGTCTCCGCGCGCACAGGTGGCCCTACGTAGACTCGCTCCAGCTTTCCAACTGGGCTACACGGGGATGAGATGAACATGCGCACCATACGTACGGCCGCGAGGATCGTCGGCCGGCGTACCGCACTGCGCTACCTGGCGATCGGGGCCGGCGCGGCGTTCCTGGCGGCGTGTACGGGCAAGGACAAGCCGTCGGCACGGGCTTCCGCCGCACCGCCCTCGACCGACACGCCCTCGACAGCCGGCTCAGGCTCCGCTCCCCCCACCTCGTCCGCACCTGCGAAGACCCCCGGCGGGCAAGGTGTGATCGAGCGTTCTGTGGAGGCCTTCCTCACCGGCACCTGGAGCATCCGGACCACCACGCCCGGCGGCCAGACACTTCGGGGCAGGGCGACAGTGCAGGGCCAGCAGGAGGCGAACGGGAAGTGGACCATCGAATGGGAGGGTGGGGCCGGCACCTGGAAGGGAGGCTTCGTCTTCCGCCGCGGCCTTCTGATGACGCAGGTCAACGAGGGCCCCAAGCGAGGCGCCAAGGGTGCCGCCTCCGCCCACGACGTACCCGGCAAAGTGGGCGACGGCTTCGACCTGACCCTGCCTTGGCAGCCTCCCGAGAAGGACGGCACCGGCGACGGCGAGCGGCTTACGGTCGGTTACGCGAAGAACACCCTCACCATCCGCCACTTCAATGCCTCGGGCAGCACGACCATCCACACCGCCACCCGGGCCTGACAGCGAGGGCGTGCCCCGCAACGCCCCGTCGGCTTCCCGCGTGCGCATGCGGCGGCTGCCAGCTTGCCGTTTAACGTCCGGTGTCGAACGCGGCTCGTGCTTGACCAGTGTTTTCGCAGTTCAACGGACGTGAAGGCGGCCTTCGCCTGGTCCTGTGCTCCGTCACAGAGGCACGGGACCAACACAAAGGCCGTAGCCATGAGTTTCGTGGACCGGGATGTCCTTCGGGCCGCGTTCGCGGAAGCGTCACGCTTCCGGTCGGAGTCGTACGCGTGCCTGACCACACGGGGTGGCCTCTTGTTCGAGCTGGCCGACGCACTGGTGGGTGCCGCTGCCCAAGGCGGCGGACGGCCGGCTCGGCGCTCGCTCGCCCACTGGTCACCGACCTCCGTGGGCCCCGGGAGAAGCCGGCCGACTTGAACAGACTCACCCGGCCCGGGTTTGACGAGGCGTCAGAAGTCTGTGCTCTCAAGCCTCTTCGTCAGCATGTGCTCCAAAACCTCCCCGACCAGGGCCCGGACGAGCGCTCGGTTCGATAGGCCACCCCTCGGCCACCCGTCACGCGTGGGACGGGTACTCGCCACCGGTGAGGGATACAGCTGTCCCGCCCACCATGAGAAGGGCACGAAGCCCCGAAGAACTGGATGAACAACAAGAACGGCAGACTGGGGCCCATGGACTCAGGACTCGCCGCACTGCTGGGCGCCGCCGTCGGTTCGGCCACCACCCTCGGGGCCGCAATCGTCAACGGTCGTGCTCAGGCACGGTCCCAGCACGCCCAATGGAGACGCCAGCATCGCCGCGACGCATACGCCGGCTACCTCAGCGCACTCCATGACCGCGACATCGCCATGGACGCCGTCCTAGACGCGCTGCGTTCGGACCAACCCGACCTCCCCGACATTGACGAGAAGATAGGCCGCTTCATCAGACTGGCCCGTGAGGTCCACCGCGCCGGCGAAGTCGTCATCCTCGAAGGGCCGACATCCCTCGCGGAAGTCGCGGAACGCGTTGCCAAGGCCTCCAGCGATCTGTCACACGTCATGTGACGGATGGCCGAGAACGCCCGCGCGGGAAACGCCACCCACAAGGCCGAAGACACCGCCCTTGCCGCCGAACGAGAGCGAACCCTCTACCAAACAGTCAAAGACTTCCGCCTCGCGGCCCGCAGCACCATCGGCAAAGCCAACTGACCCGGGGACTCTCGGCCCCGGCCGCCCAGACCGTTGAGACTGAGGCGCTGTTCAGCATGAATCGGGGGGAGGGAACGCGTTCGGGGAGCGCCACAAGCCCTTTGCTTCCGGGGCGTGGCACAGAGGGAGGGCCACACGACGGACTGCGCGTGCCGCCCTCCAGGCCCTGGTGTGATCAGCCGGTCAACGACCAGCCATGGTCGGGCACCACGCCCAGCCGGGCCGCCATCGAGTTCACGGCGGTGGCCGCCGATTCCGGTACTCGGCTGTGGACCGCGACGGTCGACAGGCCCGACGGCCGGGACAGTGGGGATCCTGTACTGCTTGGTTCCGACGGTACGACCGCGGTCATGCGCCTCGATGGCGCGGCCAAGGGCTTCTGCGGTGAACTCGTCGACCGCGGCATCGTCGTCGGACGCGGCGAGAGCGCCAGGGTGAACGGGCTGGCGATCGTCGATGGCAAGGAGGCGTGGCCGTACCGGGGGAATGCGGCGAAGCTGGACCCGGTCGGCGCGGGTCTGTTCACGGCGACGGTGGGCGGGTTCCCGACGCGCGCCCCGGACAGCGTGGCGCTGCTGGACCTGTCCGCCGGCCGACCGCCGGCCGGCTTGGACGAGAAGGCACTGGGCGAACCGACAGATCTTTCCTGCTGGCACGACCGGCGCTCGATGATCGTGTGCACGGTGGTCGACAAGCAGTACCAGAAGCGGGTGTTCGCGCTCGACGCCCTCACCGGCAAGGACAAGGCCACTCCCGGCCTCGCCCCCCCACCGAGGTCAACGGCTTTGTCGGCCTCGCTCCCGAGTACGTCGGGATCTCGGCGCACCCCGCGATCGGCTAGCCGACCCCGGACCCCTGAAGGGGGCGGCTCCCGCTGACGCCCGTTCAGCGGTCTGCGGGGTCCGCCCCTACTCCGAGGGTCGGCCGACCGGCGGTGTGGGTGGAAAGCCAGGCGGAGGACCGCCCCGGTGGTGGTGATCCGCGCTGCGGTGCGGGGGCGTTCGTCGAGTGCTTCGGGGGTGCTCCACGCCTGCTGAGCGTGCGTTTCCCCATCGCCATCGAGGACCTGGAGCAGACGTGCCGACGCCGACGCCGACGCGGAAGGCCGGATCGGCTGGTCGATGGTGAGCGTCGACTCGACCTCTCGCAACCGCGGCTACATCTTCCACGGCACCGCCACCGTCGCCTCGATCCGACGCTGGCTCCGCCCGTGATCTCCGCCGGATCTAGTCGCCGGTCTGGCCGTCGAGCATCTCGCGCAGGATGTCCAGGTGGCCGTTGTGGCGGGCCGTCTCCTCGGTGAGGTGAAGGAGGATCCAGCGCAGGTCGACATGGAGACCGTCACGGACGGCTCCCTTGGCCTGGGTGTCCAGGCTGTTCCCGGCGACCAGTTCGCGGTAGCGGGCGCTCTGTTCGGCGTATTCGTCGAGCAACTGCGTGAGCGGGAAGTCGACGGCGATACGCATCTCGCGGTCGGGGTCCTCATCGGTCCAGGGGCCCCGGTCTTCCTCGCCGAGGAAGACCACCTGGAACCAGTAGTACTCGACCCAGCGGAGGTGGTTGATCAATCCGCTCATGGTCATCAGCGGTGAGCCCGGCAGGAGCGCCTTGCGGGCGTTCTCCGCGGAGACGCCGTCGCACTTGGCGCGGGCGGTATCACGTGTGTAGTCGAGAAACGTGGTGAGCTGGGTGCGCTCGTCCCACGCGGGCGGTGTGTCGTCGATTCTGGTCATCGCGCGAAGCGTCCCCGATCACGCGATCGATGTCGAAGTGTTTTTCGACGGGCCCAACCTGTTCCACCTGGTGCTGTGGCCGGGAAGGTTTGCCGGGTCGCGGTGTCCGGTGCGGTGCCTCTCCCCCAGCTACCGCCGGGAGGGGCCCCCGGGCGGAGGGCCGCGGCTCGTACTGGACGTACCGGTGTGGTCCGACAACGCGGCGAGGTGCCGTGCCGGGCGCCGCGCCCCGGTGGACCTTTCCGGTCACAGCACTAGCTCCTTGTCCGGCGGGTCGCTCCAGCGATTCAGCGCCGGTGGGCCTAGCCCGGTGAGGTCTGCGACCGCCGCGACTGCGCCCAGCGGGCCAGGACCTCGGCCGGTGACCGGAGTGCCTGGCTACCGGACGACACCGCCGACCGCATCAGCACCGGGGCGTAAACCCGTGGGCCTATGCCCTCGCGCGTTGTCCATCGGTGAGCCGATGCCACGCAGGAAGGCACGTGACAGCGTTCCCCTGTGCCCACGGACCATCCGCAGCGGCACAGTTGACGATGCGTCACCATGGGAGGGACCATGACCACCACACCGTTCATCAGCCGCGAGGGCATGTCGCGCCGACGCGTGCTGGGAGCCGCGCTCGCTGTCGGCGCCGCCGTACCGCTGGCCGCCACCAGCCCCGCGTGGGCCGGCCAGGCTGTGGCCGCCGACGCTCCGAAGCGGCTCACACTTCCCGCGCCGACGGGGCCGCACCCCGTGGGCACGGTCCAGCTGCACCTCGTCGACCGATCGCGCCCCGACGCCATCGCGGGGCCCGGACACTTCCGTGAGTTGATGGCCACCGTCTGGTACCCCGCCCGGGACGTCCAGCGGTACCCGGTGGCGCCCTGGATGCCGGCCGGGGCATTTCAGGCGTTCCTCGACGACGCCGGGTTCAGTGATCTGGCCTCCCTGGGGCCGCTCACCGCCGGCCGCGTGGGCGCTCCGGTGCGCAGGTCAGGCCGGCGGCTGCCCGTCGTCGTCTTCTCGCACGGCGCGCACAGCCACCAGGGCGACCACACCGTCATGGTCCAGGAGCTCGCCAGTCACGGATATGCGGCCGTGACGATCGCGCATCAGTACGACACGTACACCGAGTTCCCCGACGGCCGGGTCGCCGTCCCGCTCCAGGACAGGCAGGCGCCGACGCTGCCCGGGGACTTCGCCGCCGACCTGCGCTTCGTCCTCGACTGCGTAGAGCAGATCGCCGCGGGACGGAATCCGGACGTCGACCACAGGAAGCTGCCGGCCGGGCTGCTCGGCGCACTCGACCCGCGCTGCATGGGCGCGTTCGGCTGGTCGAAGGGGGGGACGGCCACCGCGTGCGCCACGCTCGCGGACGAGCGCATCCGGGCCGGGCTGAGCCTCGACGGCCCGATGCAGATGAACCCGCCGCTGGCCGGCGAACTGGAACGGCCGTTCATGATGATGTCCGCCGAGTTCAGCCGGGCCACGGATCCCGAGGCCGCCGCATTCTGGTCGCACCTGCGGGGCTGGCGGCTGGACATTCAGGCCGAGGGCGCCGTTCACATCTCCTACGGCGACAACGAGGCGCTGTTCCCGCAAGTGGCGAAGTTGTACGGATGGACCGGGCAGCAGCTCCAGGACGTGATCGGCACCCTCGATCCCGACCAGGCGGTGAAGATCCAGCAGGCCTACCCGCTCGCGTTCTTCGACGAGCACCTGCGCCACTGTCCGGGGCACCTGCTCGATGGGCCGTCCCCGGCCTTCCCGGCGGTGACGTTCCTTCCCTGACTCCCTGGGGCGGGAGCACCTGGATTCCTCGCAGGTGCCCGAGCGAGCGGCAGGATGACGGGGCCGAGCGTCCTGGATCGTTCGGTAGGTCGGAGGAGCGGCCGCGCTCGGGCGACGTCGACTGCGTTCGCCAGCGACGTCGGGACCCTGCGGCGCCGGCGCGGTGCGAGGACTTGGTTTCGCCAAGGAAACCCGGCACGACCTCGACCCGATGGCCGGGTTGGCCGGCGGCCGGGCCATGCGGCGGCCATTGCTCGGCGGGGACGCGAACCGGATGCGGCTGCCGCCCCACCGCCGGGCCGTGGCCACAGCCGCCCCGTCGCGGGCGCAGAGGATCAGAACGTCCTCGGATCTCAGGACCTGGTGCCGACCGCTTCCACCAGCGTGACCATGACCTCGACCGCCTCGCGGTTCGTGAGCCCTTGCTCCCGGCACAGAGAACGCCACGAGGAGAACGCCGCGGCATGTCCGATCACCGCACGGCGGACCGGGTCGGCGGCCTCCGGCCAGGCATCGGACAGTACTTCGATGTACTGCCGGGTCATCTTTGCTCGGGCCTCGCGGATCGGCTCGGGTACGGCATGCGCGTCGCGGATGACCAGTGTCAGCATCCGCTCGCCCGCGCGATAGAAGCGGTAGAGGTCGGCAAGCCCGGCCGACAGCCGCTCGACGGGGTTCTCGATCGCGCCCCACTCCTCGGGTCGGGGCAGCCTCTGCCGCGACAGCCAGTGTCCCGAGCAGGCCTCGAACAACGCCGTCTCATCCGGGAAATGCCGGTAGACGGTCAGCCGGGTGACCCCGGAGCGCTCGGCGATCGCCGCGATGGTCGTCCACGCCGGGCCCGAGGTGCCGTGGAGATGCACCGCGGCCTCGACGATGCGCTGCCGCGTCCGGCCCACGTCCTCGGCGCGTTTGCGCATCTCGTAGCCACGTGGTTTCGGTGAACGCTGCTGTTCACTCAACTCTTGACATCCCGGGATCCATGGTGAAACCTTTTAATGGAACACCAGTGTATCTCCAAATTCTGTCGAGGAGTGATCGCCATGACAGAGCCGCTGGCCCCGCCGCTCACCATCGTCCGCCCCGGCGAGGGGACCGAGGTCTTCCTCGGCTCGATCGGGGTCGCCTTCAAGCTGTGGGGTGCCGACACCGATGGTGCGGTCTCCGTCGTTGAGCACCCCTTCCCGGTCGGGGCACTGGTGCCGCCGCACCTGCACACCCGGGAGGACGAGTACTCGATCGTCACCGAGGGCGAGATCGGTTTCCGGTCCGGCGACCGCGAAACCGTTCTGGGCCCCGGCGGCTACATCACCAAGCCGCGCGGGGAGCTTCACGCGATGTGGAACGCGGGCCCCGTCCCGGCCCGAATGATCGAGATCATCAGTCCGGCCGGATTCGAGCACTTCTTCCGCGAGCTGGCCGAGATGCTCGCCGACGGGCCGCCGCCGACCGAGGACGCAGTGCCGGTGCTCGCCGCCAAGTACGGGCTCGAGTTCGGACGGCCCGCCTGGCTGCCCGAGGTCATCTCGCGGTTCGATCTGACGCCGCCCGCCGTCTGACTGAGGTCCGGCCCACCCGATCCAAGCCGCGTGCCGCATCGACCGAGGTTCTTCGCGCGCTGGTGGAAGACCTGTGCGTCGCCTCTGCCGAGCAGCACCCGCCGACCGTGAGCCGCGGTCAAGCGACCTGCGGCTCGCGCATCCGGCGCCGGCCGTCGGCGCCTGCGTAACCGCCGACCAGGGTCAGACCTCGCGTTCCAGGGAGAGCCCTGTCCAACACGGGATCGCAGGCGAGCTGCATCAGCATCGGCACCACAGGCGGAGCGGAGCAGCCGCCAGGGGGTACCGCCGTGGGGGACGGGAGACCGGCAGATCTGCCGCCGGACGAGTGTGACAGCATCCGGCCATGCCCATCCCGCACCCCAACGGCGACTACGCGATCACCGCGATGTACTCCCTGCCTGACGATGCCTGGTACCTGGAACTGGACCTCGTCGCCGAGCAACGAACCCTTGTGGGCGCGGTCGTCCCGGACGAGGACCCAGCGAGGGAGCCGACGGTGAGTTTCGACCCCGACGGGCGGCACGTGGACATCCCCTTCGAGGTCATGCGCTGGTTCATGGAGCAGGTCGAGGAGGAGATCCGTACCTCCCGTGCCTGGATGCAGCTGCGGCCTGAACTCGTCCAGGTCATCCACCAATTGCGCCAGGAGCACCTGGGCATCATCGACGACGGCGACTTTCCCCGCGTCCTGTCGGAAGTGCGCGGGGCTGTCCCGGAGGCCGACCTCCCCGCTGTCCTCGCGGCCGCCTTCGGGCGAAAGCTCGACGGCACCGCCGCGGACGTGGCCCGTGAGCTCCAGCCCGTGGATGACCAAGGAGCCAGGAGCGAATAGGGGATCAGGAGGTTCTGGTCTCGTGCGCGAGTGACCCCTTTCAGGGGTGGATTGGGCCGGGCCTCGCCGGGTGTGACGGCGCCGAGATCGTCATCCACTGACCACGGCCCAGCTGGTCCAGGGCTGCTACGGCGACCAGTTCGCGGTAGCGGGCGCTTTGGTCGGCGCGGGGGGAGTCGAGGCATTCTCCGGCGAGTCCGCACCGCTCCTCCCGGCTCGGTCCTCCGTCCTGCCGCGCCCGTCAGGGCTTCAGGCCCGCCCGCCTGAGGGCGATCTCGGACAGGTCGGCGATGACTTGCCGGTCGCCGCGGCGCCAGGCGTCGGCGAGGCCGCCCGCAGGGGTGGGGATCGTGGAGAGCGCGCGCGGCGGTCCGGTGAGGGCGCGCAGGGCGAGCAGGTCGGCGCCTCCGGGTGCGTCGAGGAGGTCCCGGACGGCGGCGCTGCGGCGGATCCAGCGCACGCGCAGGGGAAGCCACAGCAGCAGGATGAAGGCCACGGGGAGGATGATCAGGGCGAGGGTGGCGAGGGTGGCCACCTGGCTGACGACATCCTGCAGTGACTGTCCCGCGTCGGCGAGTCCGATGCCGGCGTCAGCCGCGGACCGGAACGGTTTCCTCAGCAGGTCGCCGACGAGTGGCACGTTGGAGGCGGTGTCGCCGGCTTCGGCGAGGGCGTCGGCGAGGCTTTCGCCGGAGCTCTCGACCTTGCGGCCGGGTTCGGCCAGCCGCATGATCGCGCCGTGGACGGTGAGGGCGAACTTCACCGTGGCGGCGATCAGCAGTACGGCGATCAGGTCCGCGAGGATCTGTCGGTTCCGCCGTGCGGGGGTCTGGGCGTAGAGAAGCATGGGCTGCTCCTGTTCCGGTGCCGGCGGCAGGGGTCGGCCGGTCACTCGACCGTATGCCGGACCCGGCCGTCACGCGGGGTCCGTCGGCGGGTGGCCGCGACACCTTGCCGGGTTGGCGCAGTGCCGGTGCCGCGACGCCACCGGCGGACCTGTTCGTCCCGGCCCGTCCGGACGCCGTCTGTCTGGTTCCGTACGGCCTCGTGTGGGCGGTCACGCACTTCGGCTCTGTCGCTGATCTTGTGACGCTGCGTCGGCCTGACGGCCCTGGTGGTGCTGGCCGAGGTGGTCGGATACCTCTCGCTGGACGGCGGGCTGATCGCCCTGCAGGCCATGCATCAGCCGCTCGCCTAAGGTCAGCGTGCCCGGGCGAGGTCCAGCAGGTGGTGCATGACCGCCACCGGCAGTGCCGGATTGCCTGCGGCAGCGGCGGCATGTGCCGGCAGGGTGAGCCGCCGGAGCAGTTCGTCGGCGGGCAGCCTGGGGTCGCGCACCGCCCAGCCACCCACCTCAGGGTCGTCGGCCAGCCGCAGCACCAGCTCCGGCCCGGCCTCCGGGTCGTCCAACGCGGCGTGCCGCAGCCGCGGGTTGGGGTCGTCGGCGAACCGGGCCAACCCGGGCCGGGCGAAGTTGCGGTGGTTGCGGTACCCCGACCAGTACCGGTCCTGCACCGTGGCGTACAACTCCACCAGCAGCTCGTGCGGCGCGTCCTCGCACGACTCGGCCAATGTGCGCCGCACCCACTCGTCCTCGTCCGCGGCCAGCAGGGCCACCACGCCCGGCGTCAGGTGCGGCTGAGCCGCGAGCACCCGCCGCAGCCCGACGTGCGCCGACCGCGCGATCCGGCGGGCCGCCTCCGGGTCGGTCGCCTGCCGTGCGATCCAGGGCGGCGGCGACCAGAAGTGCTGCCACACCGTGCAAGGGATGGCCGTGCGCTGTTCCTCCGTCAGCTCCTCCCGCATCGACACCGCGAGCCGGACGTCGTTCTCGGGATCCTCCGCCAGTCGCAGGGCCAGGACGGTCGGTACCTCGGGATCAGCGGCGGCCTTCATCCGCACCGCCGGATCCGGGTGCGTCACCCGCTGCTCCGCCGTCAGCACGGGCGGCGGCTCCTGCACCGCGACGGGCGGTTTCTCACTCCCGCCGACGATCCGCCGGATCTTCGGTTCCAGGTCCTGCGCCAGGATCTCCAGCACCCCGGCAGGGATACGGCGCTTGTACTCGAAGAGCATCACCGCGTACACGAACCGGACCCGTGGTTCCGGATCCCGCGCGAGCCGGGCCAGCACGTCGACGTCCGCCGTCGCGTTCTCCGTCACGTCCAGCCGGTGCTGGATCTGCGGCGAAGCCACCAGCAGCTCCGTCGCTGCGGCATCCAAGGTCCTGTACTTGAGCCAGAAGCTCGGCATCGGCAGCTCGTCGAACTCCAGCAGCCGGGCCAGCATCTCCACCGGCAGCACCTGATTGCCCGCCAGCCCCTGGAGCCAGCCGTCCACCACATCGCCATCCGCAGTTGCCCGCTCCAGCGCCCCACCCAGTCCGTCCATCCCGCCATTCTCGCTGCCCCGACGCCGTGGGTTCGCCGCTGGCCGGCGCCACCAGGCCCGCCCAGCACGGGCGCACGCCCGGCCATGGAGGAGCACGGAAAGGGACGCTGGGGCCCGGTCGCGGCTGCCGTCGCGATTTCGTGATCGGCGATTGCGGGGCTGTGGGCTCGGGCGCTGATCTTGTGACTGGCCATCAGGTTCTGTGCAGGATCCGCTTGCGCAGAAGGTCGAAGTTGGCGCGGCCGTACCCGGCCCGCTTGATGAACTTCACTCGCGTGTTCTGTCCCTCGACCTGGCCAGAACTCCAGGGGCTGGAGAGTCCGGCGATGACGGCGTCCTGGTCGCGGCGAAGCCCGTTGACCAGGGAGTGCAGTGCGGGCAGGGGGTCCTGCGCCCCGCTCCATCCACTGGGGCAGCTGGTCGCCGCGCAGGTCGCGCATCATCTCGGCGAAGTCGCGGACGTGGTCGGTGACCGCGTCGAGTTCGGGGCAGCCGGCGCGGATCTCCTTGAGGGTGAGGGTGTCCTCGTCCGGGAGGTTGCCCGGATTGGTCATGATCCACCGGACGATGCGGCGGGGCCGCGGCGCGGGCCTGGGCGCCGGCGCGGGAGCCGAGGGCGTGAAGTTCCGCAGGTAGCGGCGGACGGCCTGGATGCTTCCGGTGAAGCCGAGGGCCGAGATGTCGCGGTGAAGTTGAGCGGTGTCGTGGCGATCCTCGTTCCACTGCTGGTGGAGGTAGGGCCGGTACTCGTACAGGATGGTGGACCGGTTGACCGCCTTGGCCAGGAGTTCGTCGATGCTTGTCGCGCGGGCGAAGCGGCGGACTGTGGAACGGTCCAGCTGGAGCCGGTGGCAGATCGACTCCAGCGAGGCTCCCTCGTGCAGCAGGTCCTGGACCAGGGTGAACCGTTCCCGGGTCCGGACCACCAGGCGGCGCTCGCGCCCGCAGACGTCCAGGGTCCCGACCGGTGCCGTCACCTGGCCTGCGTCATCAGTGGGCGCGTCGGCGGGTTCGGGTGCCGGCACTTTCTCGAACACGGCCCGCACGCAGGCGTAATGGGCGCCGACCGTCTTCTCGACCGCCTCGCCGAGGTCTTCCACAGGTGCCACGCGTCGGCGACCTGCACCGCTTGCGGGGCACCGGTGCGGGCGCCCTCCACGTACACCCCGGCCCGGTCCCGGCAGATGACCTCCACCTCGGGGTGGTCACGCAGCCAGGCGGCCAGTGGTTCGGCGTCTCGTCCCGGCAGCACGTCGATGGGACGGCGCCGCTCCAGGTCGACCAGGATGGTGGCGTACGAGTCCCCCTTCCGTAGCGCGAAATCGTCGACGCCCAGCACCCGGACCTGCCCGGCCGGCTCCTCGGGGAAGGCTCTGAGCAGGCGTAACAGGGTGTCCTTCGCCACCGGGACCCCCAGCGCCACCGCGAGTCGGCCTCCAGCCCGCCCGGCCAGCGCCAGCGCGATCGAGGTCAGCGTCCCGCGCATCAGCGGGGTGTAGCGGGCATGCGGGCTGGTCAACCCGGTGACCTGCTCGGCGAACGTCACGGCCGCGCAGGCGGCGTTGAGGCACCGGAACCGGCGTATCAGCAGCTCGATGACCACCCGGGTGCCGCTGATCGCCGCGTCAGACAGCCGTCGCAGGTATCGGCCGTGCACCCGTCCCGATGCGCTCCGGCAGTGCGGGCACAGCGCGTCGGCCGCACGGACACGGGCATGCATCGTAATCCCGCCGACTGACCGCTCGACCAACTCCACCACGACACCGGACAGATGAGGCAGGAGCACCTCGAAACTCCGCGAAGTACACGCCGGACAGGATGACAGGCGCCACCGACAACACACGCCCGATCACAAGATCAGCGACAGAGCCCGTAATTTCCCCAGGTGCTCGCGGTCGGGACGCGTGGTGGGTCGCGGGTCAGTCCCACCAGAGCACGACGAGCAGGTGGCGCTCGGCTGCGTCGAGGTAGAAGTCGCGCAAGGCGTTGAAGTGCTCCAGCAGGTACGTCCTCAGACCGCCGGTGATGGGGCCGCCCAACTGGCAGATCAAGGCTGCGGCGTCACGCTCATCGGCCGGCAGGCCGGCAGCCGGCAGGCCGGCGAGAAGGACGGGCATGTCGATCTGGCCCAGCAGTTCGGAGACGTGCGCCACCTGAGAGACGCCCAGGCCGGTGGGGGCGCCCCCGAAGGGGGCTATGGCGTGTGGGTGAGTGTCGAGGAAGCCGAGGTCAAGAGCGGTGTCGCCGTCGGTGGCCCGGCGCAGAGCATCGAGATGGACCTCTTCGAGTCCGGCCACCTCGCCGACGCGTTTCAGCAGCGCCGGTGCCCAGTCCAGGTCCAGCACGTCGTACGCCGGTGGATCCCAGTGGGGATCGCGGTCCGGGGACGCACCGGCGGACTGACGGCAGGCGGCGAGATGCCCCTCGGGGATGCGGGCGAGCTGCTGAGTAACGGCCATGACGGCAGTATTCCTGCCACGTCTACCGGATTTCGGACTGCAGGACCGCTCACACCCCGGATCAGTCCTGGCTGGGAACGGCGGCGAACACCGGGTCGCCGACGGCCCGGGTCAGGCGGTACCGCCCGAGCTCCCGGTCGAAGCGGGCGCGGCTGCCCGGCAGGACTCCGCGGAGGTCGGCGATCAGCGCGCCGTCCGGCACGCGGGCGGCGAGGCGGGCGACCACCGGGTCCGGGCTGCCGCGGAGTTCGGCTGCGGGGTGCAGCGGCAGTTCGGGGCCGTCCAGCTGCAGGAGGTCCCAGAAGTCGTCGGCGTACGGCTGGACGCCCTCCTCGAAGCCGGTCTGCTCGACCAGTTCCTCCGCCGTGCCGATGAGCCGGTCGAGCCAGTGCGGCAGCGACTCGGCCTCGACGTGGAGGCCGCCCTCGCGGTACTGCATCAGGACCTGGCCCCACCGGCCGTCGGCCTCGATGTCGACCCAGGTGACGCCGCCGCCCCCGTCGTCGGTGACCAGCCAGTGGGGGTGCGGCAGGCCGTGGTCGCCGGCCTGGCGGGGGTGGCCGGTCAGCGTGAACTCCACCGGCGGCACGGCGAAGCCACCGAGTCGGCCCAGCAGTTCGCGGGCCTCGGCCGGCACCGGGACGGGCCAGCGGTCGAAGTCGGCAGCCGTGGCGCCGGGTTGTACCGCGAGGTCGAACGGCACTCGGGCGGCCAGCTCCCGCAGCCGCTCGAGGAGAGTGTCACCGGAGATCATCCGGCCACGCTACCGGAGCAATGCGGCCTCGAAGCGCATGGTGGTGCGCGATGGCCGGTCGTAGCGGTCCCAGCGCGGCATGGCCGAGTGGTTGGGGTCGCCGGTGCGTACGAACGAGATCCACGCCTGGTGCACGGTCCTGGCGAGGCCGTCCCTGCTCCGGGTGTCCATCCCCGCCAGGAACGGCGCGTGCGACCACTTGTCGAAATTGTCGAAGACGAACGGCAGGTCCAGGCAGTGCGGGGCACCCAGGCGGCCGTCGTGCGCGGGGGTGGGGAAAGCGAACTCGTACGCCCAGACCGGGCGACCTCGTGCCGCCCGCGCTTCCGCGAACGCCAGGGTGGGTTTCTTGAACAGCTCGTCGGTGGTCAGGTCGATGAGGACGTCGATCGGCCGGCCGCCCGGGCGGGCGGCCGCGTACGCCGCGTACGCTTCGGCCGCACCGTCGCCGAAGCTGTCCCGCGCCCGCCGGAGCACCTGTTCCGCGGTCGCCGACGCGTACGCCTCGCCCAGCGCGAAGGCGAAAGAGGACTCCTCCGCGGTCCAGCCGATGAGTACGTCGATGTCCGCACCCGGACCGTCGAGCAGGTTCTCGACCGGTTGCCGCGCCGCCGTCACGCCGTCGAGCACCGGCATGAACGGCGCGGTCCAGTGCCCCCATTCCATGGTGGCCGCGAGGAGTCCGGCGGTGGCCCCGACCAGTCGCGGCCACGGCACCGTCCGCAGTTCGTCCACGTCCTTCGCACCGACGATCTCCAGATAGGCGGCGGTACGGGCCAGGGCCTCGGCCGGTGTGGCGAGGGGCATGGCGAGCGGGACGCTCTGGAGGATGGCCCGGCGGAAGAGCCGGCCGCCGTCGGCGTGGCCCGCGAGCGCCGTCGCGGACAGGGCGCCGGCGGACTGGCCGGCGACGGTGACGTTGCCGGGATCCCCGCCGAAGGCCGCGATGTTGTCCTGCACCCAGCGCAGCGCCGCGAGTTGGTCGGTGAGCCAGAGGTTGCCGCACTCGGCGCCGTCGTCCGCCGCGAAGTGCAGCAGGCCGAGCGGTCCGAGCCGGTAGTTGAGGTTCACCACCACCAGGTCGCCGCCCCGCGCGAACGTCTCGCCCGAGTAGTTCGGCATCGCCCCGGAGCCGGAGATGAAGGCGCCGCCGTGGATCCAGACCAGGACGGGTCGGCGGGCGTCGTCAATGCCGGGCGTCCACACGTTGAGTGTCAGACAGTCCTCGTCGAAGGGCGCGAAGCCGTGGCCGCCGAGTATCGGGTCGCCCTCGCGGACGGCCTGCGGCGAACCGGGGCCGTACGCCGTCGTGTCGAGGGTGTCGCTCCATCCCCGGTGCGGCTGCGCGGGGCGCCACCGGAGGGGCCCGACGGGGGGTGCGGCGTACGGCACGCCCTTGAACACGGCCAGATCATCTTCGACGGCGCCGCGGATCGGGCCCGATCGCGTGTGTACGACGGGCGCGGTGCGGTCCTGGGTGAAGCCCATCCAGTGAGTCCTTCCAGGCCGGGATCGAGGGATCGAGGGATCCAAGGAACGAGGGAGTGGGGGTCGTGAGCCTCAGGGTATTGCGTAAATTTGGCGAGCGTCAATATTCTTCGATCAATCATCAAGTGGAGGCTCGCATGACGGCGTGGCGTATCGGTACGACGGTGATTCACAAGGTGCTGGAGGCGGAAGTCACCGTGCCCGTCGCGGGGGCCCTGCGGACGGACGACACCGCACTCTTGAAGAGGTACCCGTGGCCCGCTCCCGACTTCGCCAGGGCCGACGGGACCTTCGTGCTCTCGGTCCACGGGCTGGTCGTGGACACCGGTGCGCGCCGGATCCTCGTGGACACGGGTGTGGGCAATGCCCGGGCGTCGGTGCCGTTCCTGCGCATGCTGGACTCGACGTGGCTCGAAGACCTCGCCGCCCTCGGCTACCCTCCGGAATCGATCGACACGGTGGTGTGCACCCACCTCCACTTCGACCACATCGGGTGGAACACGCGCCTGGTGGAGGGGAAGTGGGTGCCCACGTTCCCCCGTGCACGCCACCTCGTCACCCGGGTGGAATGGGACCACTGGGCCGACGAGGGGGACGTCGGCCTCCACGACACGATGCAGCCCTTGATCGACGAGGGGCTCGTCGACTTCGTCGGGGACGACCACCAGGTGGCTGACGGCGTACGCCTGGAAGCCGCCCCCGGGCACACCCCGGGCCAGGTCGCGGTCGTGGTCGAATCCGGCGGGGAGCGCGCCGTGATCACCGGTGACCTGGTGCACCATCCGGTGCAGTTCATCGAACCGGACGTGGCCGGCCTCGCCGACACCGACGCGGTGCGGGCCGCTGCCACCCGGCGGGCATTCGTCGACCGGTACGCCGACACGGGAACGCTCGTGATCGGCACCCATTTCCCCGCCCCCACGGCCGGCCTGCTCCGGCGCGGCGGTGACGGGGGCGTGCGGTTCGTCGTGGACGGACCGCGCTGAACCGTGGGCTTCCGCCAGTTGACGTACGTCCTCGCCATCGTGGACCAGGGCGGTTTCCCCCGGGCGGCCGCTCGCGACGTCCGACCCGGGGGCCCGGGAGGCAGGCCCCCGACCCGATGTGTCCCGCGTCGTCAGAGACCCGACTCCTTGTGCCAGATGCGGCGGGATGCCGCGAGCGGGTCCTCGACGACCGACGGTTCGCTGTCCCAGAGGCGAGTCGTCGGCCGGTCCGTCGTGAAGGGTGCCCAGCCCGGATCCCCCGAGGCGGCGAAGGATGTCCAGGAGGCGCGGAGCAGTTCGGACAGGCGCGTGAAGTCCTGGGACGGGGCCTTGCCGCCGAACAGGAAGCCGGCCAGGGGTCCTCGCGTGTGGCCGAAGGTCGCCGGGATGTCCACGGTGTGACAGGCGCCGAGTGCCCCGCCGAAAGCCGGACTGCTCCACGTGAAGTCATAGAGCCACGCTCGTCCGCCCGACGCGGCGTGTGCCTCGGCCAACCACGTCGCGGGCATCCGGAACAACGCGTCCGAGAACATGGTGACGTACAGCTGGGGGTCGGTCAGATCCGGGTGGGCGCCGCGGTAGTCGGCTGCGGCCTGACGGCCGAGCCCCAGTCCATCGGCGACGGCACCGAGGTCGAGGTCGCGGATCTTCGCCGGGGGCTGCGCCGACTTCCGCTTCCGCGATGCCCGATCGCGGAATCCCGCGCGTGCCGCCGCGAACATCATGGGCAAGGCCTTGACCATCGCACCGAGTTCCATCTTGACGAGGCCGCGTCCCATCGCGAACAGCGTGAACTCGTCATGCGTGTAGCCGGAGATCAAGTCGACGTCACGTGCGCACCCCGAACGGAGGGCGAGCCATGGCTTGTCGACCACGGTGATGCCGTCGATGACGGGTGAGAACGCGGTGATGGCCTCGGGAGTCGTCCAGTTCGCCGGATCCGCCCTCATCGCGGGCAGAGGCTCGTCCTGAACCGCCAGCAGGGCTTCCGGGGACACGGAAGCCAGCGCGTCGAGGCTCACGCCGGCCGCTTCCCCGATCATCGTGGCGATCCGCCGGGCTTCCTCCTCGGGCAGGAAGCGCCCGGCCATGCTCTGCACGATGGCGCGACGGAACAGACCGCGCGCGCCGGGTGCGGTCAGCAGGGCGGCGACGGACGCGCCCCCGCCGGACTCGCCGAAGATCGTCACGTTGTCCGGGTCGCCGCCGAAGGCCGCGATGTTCTCCCGTACCCATGCGAGTGCGGCGGCCTGGTCGAGGAAGCCCCGGTTGGCGGGTGCCCCCGGTACGAAGCCGAACCCCTCGAATCCGACGCGGTAGTTGAACGTCACCATGACCACGCCACCCCGGGCGAGTACCTCGCCGTCGTAGCTCGGGTCGGCGGAATGGCCCGTCTTCCACCCGCCGCCGTAGATCCACACCATGACCGGCAGCCGGTCACCGGCGCTCCCCGGGGTCCAGACGTTCATGCTGAGGCAGTCCAGGCCGTCCTCCGGCGACCGAGGGCATTCCGGGAACCATCGGCAGCTGTGGCGGTGCGGCGCTGAAGGACGTGGCCGGACGGACACCGTCCCACGCGGGGACCGGAGCGGGGGCCTGGAACCTGAGGGGCCCTTCCGGGGGGAGGGCGTAGGGAATCCCCTTGAAGACCGACAGTCCGTCTTCGGCCGTTCCCTCGACCTTGCCGGTCGAGGTTTCGATGATGACACCCATGGGGTGGCTCCTTTCACGTGGACAGTCTGAGGACCGCGTCGAGCAGGCATTTCCCGCCGAACATCAGGTCGGTGATCCGGGTGTGCTCGTCAGGTGCGTGGATGAGTCGCATGACGTCCGCGTCACTGGCGGAGGGAAAGAATCCGACGACCTTCGTGTCGGGGAAGGCGCGGGCATCCGTGGCGGCCGGATTGATGTACGGCAGCACCCGTGCACCCGGTTCGTGGGCCGCGACGGTGTCGCCCAGAACCCGCAGGAGTCCCGGGTCGTCGTGCACGCCGTGGCTCACTCTGCCGTGCAGCAGCGACACCTCGGCACGGTCTCCGACCGCCCTCTGGACCTCCGCCACCCACCGGTCGGGCAGCTCGCCCGGAAGGAGGCGGCCGTCGAGCACCACGTCGGCTTCGACGGGCACGACGTTCTGGCGCTGCCCCGCGGACAGCACGGTGGGAGTGGCGGTGTTGTGCAGCCCGGCGACGACGAACTCCCGCAGGACGGGATCGATGGGCAGGCTGTGTGCCCGGTCCCAGGTCGGGTCCTTCAGCAGTTGCTCGATCGCCTCCGCGCCCGGGCCCGGATGCAGGTCCGCCAAGGTGCTGAGCATGCGCCGCGAGGTCGGCAGCAACACTGATTCCGGGGCGAACGCGCGCAGCCTCAACAGGGCCTCGGCCAGCCTGAAGACCGCCGACTCCGAGCGCGGGACGGAGGCGTGGCCGCCCGGTCCGCGAGCGGTGACCCGCATCCGGGCGCTGCCCTTCTCGGCCACCTGGACGGTGTAGACGGGGCCGCCGGGCGTCATGAAGCGCTGGCCGCCGCCTTCGTTGAACGCGAACTCGGCCTCGACGAGGCTGCGGTGGTTCCCCCACAGCCAGTAGGCCCCCAACCGGCTGCCGGCTTCCTCGTCGGCGGTGACCACCAGCAGCACGTCCCGCCGGAGCGGGGTCCGGTGCGCGGCGAGGAGTTGCATGATCAGCAGGCTCGCGGCGACTTGGCCCTTCATGTCGAGTGCCCCGCGGCCCCACACGCGGCCGTCGGCGACCTCGCCCGAGAAGGGGGGACGGCTCCATCCGCCGGGTGGGGCGCCGACCACGTCGGCGTGGCCCAGCAGCATGAGCGGTGGCTCCTGTCCGGTCCCGGGCAGCCGGGCGACCAGGTTGGCCCGTCCGGGCTCGGACTCCAGGACCTCGTGTGCGATACCGGAGAGGGACAGCTCGCGGGAGAGGTGGCGTGCGACGGCGATCTCATGGCCCGGAGGGTTCGAGGTGTCCAGGCGGATGAGCGCCGAAAGGTGGCTGACGAGGTGGTGTTCCTGGTCGGCCCAGGAGAAGGGCAGAGACATCGGCCGAGGTGAGGTGGACATCTGAGCTTCGAAGCCTCCGTGGCGTGATGCCGGATGCTGGGCGTTACAGGATGTTACACGTGTAACTACATCTGGGGTTCCTGTTTAGCATCGTCAGGCGCTCCGGGCCAGCCCGATGGCTCGGTGTGCTGTGAACCGTGACCTCCGCCGCCGCTGCGGAGGCGTCCGGTCGAAAAGAAATCCGTACGCCTCCACGGCGGGCGTAGCGTGCCCCCATGACGAACGCCAACGGCTACGAAGAGCGCATCGTGGAAGCCCGACAGGCGACCATGTCGGGCTGGGACTTCAGTTGGCTGGAGGGCCGGGCGCACGGTGAGGGGCCCTCGTGGGACTACGTGCGGCACGCCCGAGCCCTGCTCCCGCGCGCGCGAAGCCTCCTGGACGTCGACACCGGCGGCGGCGAACTCCTCGCCTCGCTCGCCCCGCTGCC
Organism: Streptomyces sp. ICC1; assembly: GCF_003287935.1. Taxonomy (GTDB): domain Bacteria; phylum Actinomycetota; class Actinomycetes; order Streptomycetales; family Streptomycetaceae; genus Streptomyces; species Streptomyces tritrimontium. Next base: position 1,492,254 of record NZ_CP030287.1, on the reverse strand, counting down.
GCCGCGGAGCGTGGCCACCGAGAACTGGGTGCCCAACCTCCGCCTGGCGCGGCAACACCTCGCTCCGCTGGGGGTGGAGGTCCACCGGGCATCGGGCTCGAACCTGCCGCCGGGTCCCTTCGACCTGATCCTCAACCGCCACGGATCGCTGGATGCGGCAAGCGTCCGCGCCGCACTCGCGCCGGGCGGCCGGCTCCTCACCCAGCAGGTGGGCGGCCGCAACCAGTTGGGACTGAACGAAGCCCTCGGCATCCCTTCGCCGGGCAACCCCGACGGGTGGACCCTGGGTGTCGCCGTACGGGCACTGGAAGACGCGGGCCTTCACGTGACCACGGCGCGAGAGGAGATGAGCCCCTACACCTTCCACGACATCGGGGCGGTGGTCTTTCAAGTGCGCGCCATCCCCTGGCAGTTCCCCGGATTCGAGCCCTCCGTGCATGAGCCGGCGCTACGCCGACTCGACCGGCACCTCAGAAGTGCGGGCGGATTCACCGTGCACGACCACCGGTTCCTGATCGAAGCGCAAGCGCGAAGTTGAGAATCGAGCTCAGCCGAGGGCCGGGCCGGCTGTGCCGCCCACCATCGTGGTCGGCCTCCTGCTGGCATGCGAAAGCCTGCCGGCGCGTTGTCCGCGAGGGTCCTCGAGGCGTCCAGCTCCCCCCGCGAAGCGCCGGGAGAGGTGGTGCGACCAGTGGCTTCCGGCTACCGAAATGGTTCCGCCAACCGTACGCACGCAGGGGCCGGGGTGGAATATTTCCGTCCGCTGCCGGTGGTGGGCATGACCTGGTGATCTTCGTGCGACGGCGGTGCAGAGGCCGGGAAATGGTTCAGGCCAATGATGGCCGTGGGGCCAGTGGGTTTGCAGTAACGCATGTGATTCGGCGGAGGAGTTCGTTAATTTGACGGGGCGTCAGGGGTCGATCAGCGACCCCCGCGCTTACTTGGGAGGTACCGTGATCAAGAAGATCTCGTCCCGCAAGCGCCACACCCTCGGCAGCGTCCTCGCCGCCGTCGGCCTCGCCGCGACCGCCCTCGTGGTGACGGCCCCCGCCGCGAGCGCCGGAGGCACCGGCTCGCTCGCGTGCAACCAGAACTGGTCCATCAGCTCCGGTCAGGGCTACGCCAACGGCCAGTGGTGCGACGGCAACACCCGGGTCTCGGGCACCGTCCACGACAACAACGCGGACGGCCGCTGCCCGTTCGTGCGCGGATACCTCTCGGGCGGCGGCTACCACGACAGCGCCTGGGCCGGCCCCAAGGGTGACTCCTCGCCGGTGAACCTCTACGCCCCTTCGGGCCAGACCTTCACTTCGCTGTCCATGAAGTACATCACCTGCTGAGTCGGACACAGACCGACACCGGCACGCGCACCCTCCCACTGCTTCGGGTGGTGGGAGGGTGCGCGTGCCGTCTTGAGGTTCGTCAGGCTCTGGCTTCCGGGGTGGTGGCCTGGTGGCGCGTGAACGGCGGGCCGTTCCTGTGGCGAACCTGCGGGCTTCCTCATGGGACCTTGAAGAACGCCTCCAGGCCGCCATTTTCGCTGGTCACCACCCTAGGCTCGGGGAACCGTCCTCCCCACTTCCCGCTGAGAGGTCCCCCAGGCATGAGCCGCAGCCGAACTCCCGGAATCCCGTCCCGCGTCGAGGCGCGACGGAAGAAGACGGTGCGCACGCGCATCGTGCTCTCCCTCACCGCGGCGGCCGCGGTGGTGGCGGTCGGGGTCGCGGTGGCCGACTCCGACGACGGCGCCGCACACGCCGGCGGACCGAAGTCCGGGGCGGCGGGCTCCGGTGGCGAGGAGGCGACGGCAACCCCCTCCGCCACCGCCCCCACGCTCACCGCCGACGCCGCGTCCGCGACCGGGGCACCGCCGTCCGCGACCCCCACCCCTAGGTGGCCATCGACCTAGGGGCAAACCATATCCACTGGAACAAGAACTTCAACTATGTGTGATTGGCCACCCTCCCCTGGCCCGAGCAGACCCATCCGTAGGTTACCATGACGTTCCTCTCCCCTCTCTAGACCGGAGGGGCACGCCCCGGAGGCCGCGGTCGTGGACGCGGGGTGGGGGGGCGCGCGCCGCACGTCCCCAGAGAATCCGCCGGTGCTCGCGGAGTCCTTGACCGGGGCCGGATCGCGCAGCAGCGCGTGGACGCGGCGGGCGCCGGCCGTCAGGTCCGCGAGCAGCTGGGCGGCCGCCGGGAGAGGGGTCAGCACCTCGAAGGAGGCCAGCGCGAGGAGGGGCAGGGCCACGGCCCACACGGGGGACGTCGAGCCGGCGCACAGGAGGGCCACGGCGATGGTGGTGGCGCCCTGTACGACGGTCAGGGCGGCGACGGAAACGGCGGACAGGAGCGCGGCTCCGCGGTCGTGGGCGCGGAGCCGGCGGGCGGTGGCGACGGCCCGGTCGGTCTCCCGGGCGGCCGCGCCGAAGACGGCGAGGTCTTCGGCGCCGTCCAGCAGGTCGACGGTGTGCACGGCGAGTTCCGCGCGGAGGTCGGCGCTGCGGCGGTCCGCACGGGCGGCGGCCAGGGCGGTGAGCGCGGGCAGGAGCACCCCGCCGGCAGCCAGGCCGAGGGCGAGGGCGAGGGCGGCGGCCGGGGAGACGAGTGCGGCACCGCTGATCACGGCGGCCGAGACGAGGACGGCGGACAGGGCGGGCAGCAGGACGCGCAGCAGGGCGTCCTGGACGAGGTCGACGTCGGCGACGAGCCGGGAGACGGTGTCGGCGTCCCGTACGGTGCGGGCGTCCTCGTGGGCGGGCCGCCGCGCGAGCGAGCCGAACACCCGCCGCCGCAGCCTGGCCACGGCGCGCAGCGCGGCGTCGTGCCCGGCGAGCCGCTCCCCGTACCGGAACAGCCCGCGGGTGACGGCGAGCGCCCGTACGGCGACGATGGCGACGGACAGGACCCCCATGGCGGGCTGCTCGGCGGCGCGGGCGATGAGCCAGGCGGCGAGCGTCATCAGGGCGACCCCGCCGAGATCGGCGGCCAGCGCGAGTGCGGCGGCGGGGGCGAGCGTGCGCAAGGGGCCGGCGGTGCGCAGCACGAGGAACAGCGCCTTGACGGGTCCCGCGGCCGGCGGGCCGGCCGGAGCTGCCGGCGGGGCGGTGGCGTTGGTCCGGCCGGGGGTCATCGGGGCACCTCGCGTTCCCTGAAGGTTCCTTCGGACACGTGGAATCGGCGGTCGGCGCCGTGCAGGAGTCGGGGGCGGTGGGCGACCACGAGGACCGTGCGGCCCGCGATCAGGCGTTCGCTCGCGGCCAGGACGGCCTCCTCGCTCTCCTTGTCGAGTCCGGCCGTCGGCTCGTCGAGCAGGACCAGGGGCGCGTCGCGCAGGAACGCCCGGGCGAGCGCCACGCGTTGGCGCTGGCCCGCGGAGAGTCCCGTACCGCGGGCGCCGAGGCGGGTCGCGTAGCCGTCGGGCAGCGCGCGGACGAAGCCGTCCGCGGCGGCGGCCCGGGCGGCCCGTTCGACCTCTTCGTCCGTGGCCCCGGGGTCTCCGAGCCTGATGTTGTCCGCGACGGTCCGGTCGAAGAGGTACGGCCGCTGCGGCACCCAGCCGATCGTGCGCCGCCAGTCGTCCCAGCCGTCCCGATCGAGTTCGGCGAGGTCCTGGCCGCCGGCGAGGATCCGGCCCTCGTCCGGCTGGACGAGTCCGAGGAGCAGCGCGAGGAGCGTCGACTTGCCTGCGCCGCTGGGGCCCGTGAGGGCGACCCGCTCCCCGGGGGCGATGACGAACGAGACGTCGGACAGGACCGGGCGGGGGCGTCCCGGCAGGTGGAGCGTGACCCCCTCGAAGCGGATGGGCCGGGCGGCCGGGGCGGTGCCTCCCGCAGCGGTCCGGCCCGCGGCCGCGGTGGAGGCGGAGACGGAGTCGGGCGCGGATGCGGGGGCGGAGGCGGAGGCGGATGCGGCGGTGTCCAGCTCGGCCAGCGCCTCCCTCGCCACGGTCATGCCCTCGGTCGCCGCGTGGAAGCGGTTGCCCAGGGAGCGCAGCGGGAGGTAGGCCTCGGGGGCCAGGAGCAGGACGGTCAGCGCCGTGGTGAGGTCCAGGGAGCCGCCCAGCAGGCGCAGGCCCACCGGGACCGCGATCAGGGCCACGGACAGGGTGGCGACCGTGTCGAGGACCAGCGTCGACAGGAACGCGATGCGCAGCGTGCCCATGGTGGCCTTGCGGTGCTGCTCGGCGACCTCGCCGACGATGGCCTCCTGGGCCTCCGCGCGGCCGAACGTGCGCAGGGTCGTCAGCCCGCGCAGGGCGTCCAGGAAGTGTCCGCCGAGCCGGGTGAGCGCCGCCCACTGACGTTCCGTGGCGTCCCTGGTGTGCAGGCCGACGAGCGCGCCGAAGACGGGGATGAGGGGGAGGGTGACGAGGAGGATCACCCCGCTGAGCGGGTCGTGGAGCGCCATCGTGACGACGATCGCGGTCGGTACGAGCGCGGCGGCGAGCATCTGCGGCAGGTAGCCGACGAGGTAGGGGTCGAGGGCGTCGAGGCCCCGGGTGACCAGGGTGCTGCTCTCGCCCGTGCGACGGTCACGGGCCTCGTAGGAGACCCTGCGCGCGGCCGCGGCCAACAGCCCCGTCCGCAGCCGGAGTTTGATCTCCGCGGCGGCCCGCTGGGCGGTGGTGGCCTGGAGCCAGCCGGCGATTCCGCGCAGGGCGACGGCCGCCGCGACCCACAGTGCGGGGGTGAGGGTCGGCCCGCCGGAGAAGGCCTCGCCCAGGAGCACGGCGAGGGCGAGGGCCTGCCCGATGACTCCGGTGGCGCCCAGGACGACCGCGGTGAGCACCAGCAGCCCGGCGGACCGGGTGCTTTCGGCCGCCCCGAGCAGGCGGCCGCGTACTTCCCGGTCGGTGAGCGGACGCGGCGAAGCCGCCGGGCCCTGGGCCCGGCGGCTTGCCTCTGCGCGGACGCGTCCCATCAGAAGTACGCCGGGGAACGGTCGTCGGCCTTGGCCCGGAAGGCCCACCACTGCATGGCCTGGAAGGCGAGCAGTACGGGGAAGACCAGCAGCACCACGGGGCCCACGACGCTGAGCGTGGACGGATCGGCGGCGGCCTCGGCGACCGAGATGTGCTCCGCGGAGCCCGCGCTGCTGACGATGACCTGCGGGTAGTGGGCGGCGGCGAGCAGCAGCACCGGGGACAGTGCGGCGAACCCGCTGACGACCGGCGCCTTCCAGCCCCCGCCGGCGATCAGCCGCGGCACCAGCCACAGCGACGCGACGGCCGCGGCGAGGACGAGCCCGGCGGAGACCGGGTTGAGCAGCCCGTCGCGGGAGGTGCCGAATGCGGTGGCCGTGATCGCGGTGAGCACGGCGAGGCCGGTCGCGGCGGGCGCCAGCTTCGCGGCGAACTCCGCGGCCCGTCCGGAGACCGGCCCTTCGGTGCGTACGGCGAGGAACACCGCGCCGTGCAGCGCGAAGACGGCGACGGCGGTCAGCGCGGACAGGATCGGCAGCGGCTGGAACAGCACGCCGAGGTCGACGTGGAGTTCACCGTCCACGACCGGCACCGCGCCGAGCAGGGCGCCGCCCAGCGCGCCCCACATGAGGGCGAGGACCACGCAGGCCACATGGGCGACGCCGTCCCAGCGGCGCCGCCAGCGGGCGCCGGACAGGCGGCGCCGGAACTGCACGGCGGCCTCCCGGACGAGCAGGCTCGCGACGGCGAAGACGATGACCGGGTACATCCCGGCGATGGCGGTGGACTCCAGGCCGGGGAACCCGCCGATCATGATGCCGCCCGCCGCGACCAGCCAGACCTCGTTGCCGAGGAAGAAGGGTCCGGTCGCCGCGGCGACCGTGTGCCGGTCGCGGTCGTCCTTGGCGAGCCAGCGGCCGATGATCCCGGTGCCGATGGTGATGCCGTCCAGGGCGAGGTAGCCCGCGACGAGCAGCCCCAGCAGCGCGTACCAGATGTTGTGCCACACGTTGAGACTCCCAGCGCTGTCAGAAGGTCGGGGCGGAGTTCTCGGAGACCCGTTCCGCGCCGGCGCCGGAGCCGGAAGCGACGGGCACGGACTTGTCGCCGGGGATGAGGCCCAGCTGCGCGCCGTCGGGGCCTCGCCGGGCGAAGCGCAGGAGCAGCGCCCAGTCGGCGAAGAGCAGGACGAGGACGAGGGTGCCGAAGACCAGCAGCGAGGTGAGGACGGTGCCGGAGGTGAGCCCCGGGGTGAGCGCGTCCTCGGTCTTGAGCACTCCGTAGACGGCCCAGGGCTGGCGGCCGACCTCGCGGAAGATCCAGCCGGAGATCATGGAGACGTACGGGAGGATCAGGCCCGCGGTCAGGAACCAGAGCAGCACCTTGCGGCGGATCAGGTTCCGTTTGATCATGAACGGGATGGCGAGGACCGCCACCAGCATCATGAACAGCGCCGGGATGATCATCACGAACTCGGCGGTCTGCGCGAAGCCCGGCGGGAAGTAGTTGTCGGGGCCGAACTTCTGGGTGAAGGTCTCCACCAGTGCCTGGGCCCGCTCGGAGCGCGTCCCGTACTTGGTCGGCGTCTGCTTGACCGAGTAGCCGATCTGGAGTCCGCCGAGCGCGGCGGTCGCCAGGACCAGGACCGGGATGGGCGGCAGGGCGAGCTTCATCGAGGACCAGAAGAACTTCTCGTGGCCGGTCTTCCTGCGCAGGTGCCAGGCGCTGACGGCGACGATGAAGAAGGATCCGGTGAGCAGCGCCGCGGCCACGATGTGGAGCGAGGCGGAGAAGGCGTTGGTGTTGGAGAGCAGGGCCCCGAAGTCGGTGAGGACCGCCTTGCCGTCCTTCATCTCGTAGCCGACGGGGTGCTGGAGGAATCCGTTGGCGGTGAGCACGAAGAAGATCGAGGAGTACGCGGTGAGCGCCACCAGCCACAGCATCAGGGTGTGCAGCTTGCGGCCCATCCGGTTCCAGCCGAAGATCCACAGGCCCAGGAAGGTCGACTCGGCGAAGAAGGCCACCAGGGTCTCGATCGCGAGCGGCGCGCCGAAGACGTTGCCGACGAAATGGGTCAGCCCGCTCCAGCTGAGCCCGAACTGGAACTCCATCACTATGCCGGTGCCGATGCCCAGCGCGTAGTTGATGACGTAGAGCTGCCCCCAGAAGCGGGTCTGCCTGCGGTGTTCTTCCTTGCCTGTGATCGCCCAGCGCGTCTGCATCACCACGAGGTAGGCCACCAGCCCGAGCGTCAGGGAGACGAACAGGAAGTGCGCGATTGCGGTGATGGCGAACTGGAGCCGTGCGAGTTCTAGCACGTCCACGGTGGTTCCCCTCGGTCGGCTGTGCAGCCGTCTGTCTGGTGGTCGCTGTGGTCAGGAGTGGTGGATAGGCGGCCTTTCCACTTCAGCCGAGGACGGTGGAGTACCGCTCGGTCCGCGGTGGAGGCGCGCTCGAGTCCGGGCGCGGTCGAGTCCGGGCGCGGGAGCCGGGGGCTGCGGCCGCCCGCCCTCATCGGGCGGCCGCAGCGCTTCTCGGGAGTGGCCGCAGGAACCGGTGGCCCGGCTCAGGAGTGGCTGGAGTAGGCGAGCTCGTCGTGCTCGATCGCCATCTCGTCCGTGTAGACGAGGTCGAGGTAGCGCTCTCCCCGGTCGGCCAGCAGCGTCAGGATCCGGCTGGGGCGCGGGAGCTCCGGCAGGAGCTCCTCGATGGCCGCGACCACGGAGCCGGAGGATCCGCCGGCGAAGATCGCCTCGTGCCTCAGCAGCCGGTGGCAGCCGTGGATGGCGGCCGCGTCGTCGATGTGCACGACCTGGTCGATCTCGCCGGGGGTGAGGAGTTCGGGGACCCGGCTGGAGCCGACTCCCGGGAGCATCCGCGGGCCCGGCGGAGTGCCGAAGATGACCGAGCCGACGGCGTCGACGGCCACCACCTTCAGGGCCGGCCATTCGCGGCGCAGTCCGCGGGCGAGGCCGTGCAGGGTGCCGGTGGTGCTGACGGCGGCGACGAGGACGTCCACGGGTTCCGGGCAGTCCTCGATGACCTCGCGCGCGGTGGTGACCGCGTGCGTCTCCCAGTTGAGCTCGTTGGCGTACTGGTTGATCCAGACGGCGTCCGAGTCGTCGGCCAGCAGGTCCTGCACCCGGGCCAGCCGGGTGTGCAGGTAGCCGCCCGCGTGGTCGGGCTCGCTGACCATCTCGATCTCGGCGCCGTACTGGCGCAGGATGCGCAGGTTGGTGCGGGAGGCGTTGGGGTCGACGACGGCCGTGAACCGCAGTCCGTAGCGGACGGCCACCATGGCCAGCGCGACGCCGAAGTTGCCCGAGGTGCTCTCGACGATCCGGGTGCCGCGGCGGATCATGCCGTCCCGGATGCCGCGTTCGACGATGTAGCGCGCCGAGCGGTCCTTGACGCTGCCGCCCGGGTTGAGCATTTCCAGCTTGGCCAGCACTTCGATGCCGTGCTGCGGGAAGAGTCGGCCGAGCCGGACCAGCGGGGTGGCGCCGATGCAGTCGGTGATGGAGTTGTGGATCACGCCGGCTCCCGGGGTGCGGAGGAGTGGTCGGGTGCGGTAATTCCGAAGAGGCCGCGGCAGAACTCGAGTCCGTGGATCTCGGTCGGCACCTCGGCGGCCGCGCTCAGCTCCCACTGGTCGCGGGTGAGGCGCCAGCGGGTGAGCACCGTGGGCTTGCCCTGGCGCTCGGTGAGTTCGATGCCGTCCGGCTGGTAGCCGTACTTCTTGTTGACGGCGATGGCGGCGGCGCCGTCCTCGTAGACGGCCGAGGTGGCGTGTCCGGCGCCCAGGCCCTCGAAGGCCAGGCGCAGTACCGCCGCGCGCATCTCGGTGCCCAGGCCCTGGCCTTGGTGTCCGCGGGCCAGCCAGCTCTCGGAGGCGACCTCCCGCAGCTGGGGGAAGCGCCGGGCCTGGAGGCCCTGGACGCCGACGGGCCGGCCGTCGAGGAAGACGGCGAGGCCGAGGTTCCAGTAGTCGGGACGGCTGAGCGCGAGCCCCTTCCATAGGTATTGCAGGACGCGGCCGGCGACGACCTGCTGGGGCGCGTCGCTCCAGCCGCCCTGGAAGGGCACGGTGCCGCGGTCGTGGATGCCCTGCTCGGCGACGAGTTCGGCGAGTGCGCGCAGGTCGCTCTCGTCGGGTACCCGGAACTCCAGCCTCGGGGTGGTCAGCCGCAGCCGGAGCTGCGGAATCCAGGCCGCGATCGCCGTACGGTCGTGTCCGGGCTTGCTCCCCGGCGTGGTCTCAGGAGTGTTCTCTGCCATGAGGCGATGCTCCGCAGGCGGTCTCAACGGGCGGTGGAAGACGTCTCGACAGTCGGACGGTCGGCCACCGGCCGGTCGGTTGGGGGCTGGACGGGCACGGGCTGTACGGGTATGGACCGCAGGGCGGGCTTCCGGTCCCGCGCGCCCCGGCTGAGCCGGAGGACTCCGACCACCAGGCCGGTCAGGATGACGACGGGCCAGAGCGCGTCGGGGAGGGCCCCGACCACTCCGCCCAGGCCCAGCAGGAGGAGGGCTCCGGCACGCAGCCGGCGGATCCGGGCCGGCCCCTTGAAGGGCACGGCCACCAGCGCGGCGGCGGCGATGACCAGCGCACCGGCGACCGGGCCGAGACCCCCCAGCCCGGACACGGCGTCGCCGACCGAGCCGTGTACGGCGGCCAGCGGCGGCACGGTCCAGAAGTAGCCGAGGCCGATGATCGCGAGCACTCCACCGGCCTGCGAGGCCCGTCCGTACCGGCTCTTGCGCATACCCCGCTCGGCGAGGTCGACGGCGTTGAACGGGCCGTACAGCACCGGCCGGAAGCCGAGCGCCAGTGTCGGCAGGGCGGCCAGCTCGAGGCCGCCGTAGCCGATCAGCCCCGCGATCAGCACGGAGAGCTCGGTGTAGAGCGCGACGCCCAGCGCGGGCCCGTCCGGCAGCACGCCGATCGGGTAGATCAGCATCGGCAGCAGCAGCAGCGCACCGCCGGGCCAGCCCGACAGCCCGCGTGAAATGCCCTTGGTGAGCCGGGGCTTGAGCAGGGCGAGGGCGACCGTGAAGGCGACGGCGATGCCGACCGCGGTGGTGACCGCGACCAGGTTCTCGCCGGTGCTCCGCTCGGGAACCTTGGTGGTGATCAGATGGGTGAGGGCCAGGGCCCCCGCGAGGACGCGGACGATCCGGCCTCCCGGGCCCGCGTCCCGGCCCAGGACGGTCGCGGCCCCGCGGGCGGTCCGCGCCCCGGAGGAGGCGGCAGCCATCAGAGCTCCACCCGTACGCCGTAGCTGCGCAGCCAGTCGTTGAGGCCGAGCAGCATCTCGACGTTGGCGCGGGCGACCCAGGCGCGCATGCCGCTGTCGAGCACGGACGGGTCCTCGATGAGGGCCTTGATGCCCGCGGCGTTGGCGAGCGGTGCGGCCGGCGCGGCCGGGTCGGCGAGCAGCGCCGCCATGCCCTCGCACAGGGCGTGGCCGTAGGCCGGGTCCTGGGTGACCGGGTAGGGGCTCTTGGCGCGGTTGATGACGTCTTCCGGGAGCAGGTCGGCGACGGAGGCGCGCAGCAGGGACTTCTCGCGGCCGTCGAAGCTCTTGAGCGCCCACGGCACGTTGTACGCGTACTGCACCAGCCGCCAGTCGCAGAACGGCATCCGGGTGCCGAGATCGGAGGCGGCGCCGAGGGACTCGTCGTGGCTGAGCAGGGTCTCCAGCCAGCGGGTGAGGTGGAAGTAGGTGATCTCCCGCATCCGCAGGGTCTGGCCCTCCTCGCCTTCGAGGCGCGGGACCTCGGCCATGCTGGCGGCGTAGGCGTCGCCGCAGTAGCCGTTGAGGTCGAGCGTCTCCAGCAGGGCCGGGTCCAGGAGGTCGCCGCCGAGGCCGTGCCTGCCGCCGCCGAAGCGGGCCATGGCCACCCACGGGAGGGTCGGCGCTTCGACGAGTTCCTTGTTGTGGACCCAGGCGAAGCCGCCGAAGACGGCGTCGGCGATCTCGCCGGAGAGCACCGCGCCGACGTGCTCGCGGACGGCGCCGGTGAGCAGGTACAGCGAGGTGTTCATGTTGCCGAGCGGGCTCGGCACGTCCTTGGCGCGCAGGACGGCGGCCCGGACGGCCGGGTCGATGATGTCCGCGGTGTCGAGCACCAGGTCGGTGTGCTCGGCGCCGAGGTGGCGGACGACGGACTGGACGAACGGCGCGTCGGGGCTGCCCCAGATCTCGTCCTCCTTGAACTCCCCGGCGTCGCCGAAGGAGACCGTGAAGGTGCGGACCGGGCCCTCGCCGCGCTCGGCGAGCGCCTCGTGGGCGAGCGCGGTGACCGCGCTGGAGTCGATGCCGCCGGAGAGCAGGACGCCGGGGACGGCGCCCGCGCCGAGGTTGCGGCGGACCGAGTCGGACAGCAGCTTGCGGATGTGGGCGATGGTCTGCGCCTGGTCGTGCGGGTGCTCTTCGGCGGTGAGCTGCCAGTAGCGGTACGAGGTCTCGCCCTTGCTGCCCAGGCGCAGCACGTGGGCGGCCGGAACCTGGTGGAAGCCCTTGAGGATGCCGTGGCCGGCGGTGCCCGCGTACGAGAACAGCTCGCGCAGGCCGTCGGCGTCGATGACCGGCTCGACTCCGGGGTGCGCGAGGATCGCCTTGCGCTCGGTGCCGAACAGCACGCCGCTGCCGTGGCGGTAGTAGAACAGCTGCTGGTTGCCCATGCGGTCGCGGGCCACCACCAGTTCGGCGGTGCGCGCGTCCCACACGACGACGGCGAAGGCGCCGTCGAGGTGCTCGGCGAAACGCTCGCCCCATCGCAGGTACGCGCGGCCGGCGAGCTCCGCGTCGGTCGAGGGCCCGGTCACGCCGAGCTCGGCCCGCAGCAGCTCGGGCTCCAGCAAAACGCCGGTGACGGCGGCGGTGACCACCGTGCGTCCGTCTTCTTCGAACACCCAGGGCTGGTCCGGGGCGCCGTTTCCGGCGACGTCGGACCAGCGGGTGCCGATCGCGGCGGTCTCGGACACCCAGAGGCGCTCCCCGAGCGGGCCGCGCTGGGCGAGGGCCGCGGTCATGGCGACCAGGGTCGGCCGTTCCCGCCGCAGGTCGCGCTCGTAGTCGATCCATCCTGCTATTCCGGACACCGCAGGGACTCCCTTCGACAGTGGAGCCACAGGCTGACCGGGCCACCTCAAGTTTCCCTGGACAGCCTCTCCAGCAGCGGCGCCGACCATCCGTAGAGCCGGATCCGTACCAGGCCCCGGCTTGCGAACCTGAAGGGAGAGCTGCCGTGGGCAAGGAGCCCGAGGAGCTGACGGACGTCCTGATCGTGGGCGGAGGGATCACCGGACTGAGCTGTGCGCTGTTCCTCCGGCACCACGGGGTGCGGGCCGTGCTGGTGGAACGGCACGCCTCGACCTCGATCCACCCCCGGGCCTGGGGGTGGTACCCGCGGACCCTGGAGGCGTTCAGGTCCGCGGGCGCCGAGGAGGCGGTGCTGGAGGCCGCCGCGGGGTACGCGGGGCACCGGCGCCAGGCGACCGTGGAGTCGCTGCGGGGCAAGGAGCTGAAGGCGGTGATGCTGCCGGAGCCCGGCGACCTGAGCTCCCTGACCCCGTCCCGGCAGATCTCGCTGGGCCAGGACCGCATGGAGCCGCTGGTGCGCGAGGCGGCGGACCGGGCCGGCGCGGATCTGCGCTTCGGGACCGAGCTGGTCTCCTTCGACCGGCCCGAGGGGCCCGGGGGGCCGGTCGTCGCGACGCTGAAGGACCGCGCGACGGACGAGGTGCGCCAGCTGCGGGCCCGTTGGCTGGTGGCCGCGGACGGCGCGCGCAGCCCGGTCCGCGAGGCGCTGGGGATCGGGCGCACCGGCCGCGGCACCCTCCAGCACCAGGTGAGCATCCTGTTCCGCGCCGACCTCGAAGGACCGCTGGACGGACGCCGGTTCTCCATCTGCCAGATCGAGAACGAGGAGCTGAGCGGGGCCGTCCTGGGCCACGACGACACCCTCGGACGCGGCACCCTGATCCTCCAGTACCACCCGGAGGAGGGGGCGACGCCGGACGATTTCACCACCGAGGAGAGCGTGCGGCTGGTCCGTTCCGCGATCGGCGACCCGACGGCCGACGTCGAGATCATCGGCGTGCTGCCCTGGGAGCTGGCGGCCCTGTCGGCCGAACGGTTCAGGGACGGCTCCGCGTTCCTGATCGGGGACTCCGCGCACGTCATCCCGCCGATCGGCGGCTACGGCGCCAACACCGGTGTCCACGACGCGCACAACCTGGCGTGGAAGCTGGCGGCGGTGCTGCGCGGCGAGGCCGGCGAGGGCCTGCTGGACACGTACGACGCCGAGCGCCGGCCCGTCGCGGAGGCGACGATCGCGCAGGCGCAGCTCCGGCTGATGGTGCGCTCCGGGCGGGCGACGGAGGAGCAGCGCAAGGCCACCGTGGAGGTGCTGGCGGTGATGCTCGGACACTCCTATCCGTCGGTGGCGCCCGAGGCGGGTCTGCCGCAGTTCCGGGAGCCGGAGAAGCTGAGCGGTGAGCCCGGCACCCGGGCCCCGCACGTGCCGGTGCTGTTGCGCGGGGGCGGCGAGGGGGGCGAGGACCGCAACGGTTCGGTGCTGGACGTGTACGGCTCCTCGTTCGTCCTGCTCATCGGATCGGACGGCACCGACTGGCGGGCGGCCGCCGCGGAGGCTTCGGAGCGGACCGGGGTGCGGCTGGTCACGGCCGGCTTCGGCACGGAGCTGGAGGACCTCTCCGAGCGCGGCTGGTACGAGCGGTACGCGGTGACGGCGGACGGGGCGGTGCTGGTGCGCCCCGACGGGTTCGTGGCCTGGCGCTCGTCCGGCGCCCCCGAGCGGGCGCAGGACCGCGCGCAGGCCGTGGCGCAGGCGCTGGCGACCGCGGTGGTGCGGGCCGGCTGAGGCCGGCGGGAGACGGCAGTGGGGCCGCTGATCCGAAGGGATCAGCGGCCCCACTCGTCGTACCCGGCTTGTCGTACCCGCTTGTCGTACCCGGGTCCTAGGTCACGTTGAAGTTGGCCATCATCGCCATGTCCTCGTGTTCGAGGTTGTGACAGTGGAAGACGAACTTGCCGGTGTAGTCGTCGAAGCGGACGAGGACGCTGAGCTTCTCGTTCGGCTGCATCCGTGCCGTGTCCTTCCAGCCGACGTCCTCCGGCTGGACCGTGGTCGAGCTTCCGCGCTTCCAGACCTGGAAGGGCGACAGGTGCAGGTGGATCGGGTGGTGCGTGGTGGAGGTGAACTCCCAGATCTCGATGTCCCCGCGCTTCACATCGGCCCAGCTGCGGTCGGTGCTGAACGGGAAACCGTTGATCTTGTAGACGTTCTGGGAGTCACGGGCGAGCTGGAAGGACCGGGTGCGCACGGCCTTCGTCGGGTCGAGCCGCTGGATGGTGGAGAGCGTCGCGGGGACGCTCGTGGTGTCGGTGATCTTGGCGCCGACGACGAACTGCATGATCTCGTCGGTACCGCTCTCGCCCAGGCTGTTCTTCAGGGTGACCTTGGTGCCCGGCGCGTACTTGGCGAAGTCGACGATCACGTCGAAGCGCTCGCCGGGGACCATGTAGATCGAGTCCATCTGCTGCGGCTTGTCGAGCAGACCGCCGTCGCTGCCGATCAGGGTGAACGAGTCGGAGCCGGAGGGCTCCGGGCTCAGCTTGACGCGGTAGCGGCGGGAGTTGGAGCCGTTGAGCAGCCGCAGCCGGTACCGGGCGCCCTGGACGTCCAGCTTCGGCCACGGCACGCCGTTGACGAGCATGACGTCGCCGGTCATGCCGTTGTGCGCGGAGCCGGTGACGCCCGGGGTGGTCTTGAGCGTCGGGTCGATGGACGGGTAGGACAGCGAGCCGTCCGCGTTGAACGCCCTGTCCATGATCATGACGGGGAGGTCGCGGGCGCCCTTGGGCAGCGGCAGCGCCTCCTCCTCGTCGTCCCGGACTATGTAGAAGCCGGCCAGGCCGCGCCAGACCTGCGGTCCCGTGAAGTCCATCCGGTGGTCGTGGTACCAGAGGGTGGAGGCCCGCTGGGCGTTCGGGTACGTGTAGTCCCGGTTGCCGTTGGCGGTCGTGCCCTCCATCGCCATGCCGGCCGCCGCGTGGTGGCCGCTGCCGCCCGTCTTCGCGGCCCAGCCCGCGGTGGGCAGGATGAAGTCGGTCGGATAGCCGTCGCTCTCGGCGGGCGTCTTCCCGCCGTGCAGGTGGGTGACGATGGGCACCGGCAGGTCGTTCTTGGTCCGCACCACGGCGGTACGGCCCTTGCGGACGCTGAAGGTCGGCCCCGGGAAGGTTCCGTTGTAGCTGAAGATCGGCGTCTGCACACCGGGAAGGATCTCCGCGGTGGTGGCGTACGCCCGGACGTCGAAGTAGTCGGTGGTGCCGACCGACGAGGTCGGCTGGATCACCTGGGGCGTCTTGAACGGCAGGGTGAAGTGGGCGGGTATCGCCGCCGCCGCCGCGGACTTGAGGTTCGCTGCCTCGCCGTTCTTGCCGTCCGAGTTGTCCCGGCCGATGACGAAGGGGAGCGCAAGTCCGGTGGAGGTGACGCCGACGGCGCCCAGGAACCCGCGTCGTGAGAGAGGAGTCATGGACCTTCCTATTCGATGACGGTGAGAGAGCGGTCCAGCGTGGTCAGGAGCCGGTTGCCGCCCGAGTCGACGACGAAGGGGTCCTCTACGTGGACTCCGCCGAGGCCGAACTCGTAGTAGGGCGTCTCGGAGTTGACGACGGTTCCCTCCTCGATCACGTCCGTGTTGCCGGGCGTGATGAGGACGGGTTCGTAGATCTCCACGCCGATGCCGTGCCCGACGTGCTGCCTGCGGTAGTGCGGCACCCCGGCCGCGCGGACGGCGTCGACGGTGAGGTCGAACAGCTCCCCGCCGGTCATCCCGGGCTTGGCGCCCTCCAGGGCCGCCTGCTCTCCGGCCAGCATGGCCGCGTAGACGGAGACCAGCCGCGCCGAGGGCTCGCCGAAGCTGAAGGTGCGCGCGATGTCGGACCAGTAGCCGCGGTGCGTGCAGCCGACGTCGAACCAGATGGACTCGCCCCGGCGCAGCGGGGCATCGGACGGTCGGGTCTGGCCCAGGACGGCCTCCCTGCCGAACTTGATCAGGGTGAAGCGGGGGCGGCCGCCCGCACGGGCCACCGCCGTCTCGAACTCCCTGACCATATCCCGCTCGGTGACGCCCTCCGCGGCGATGGCGACGGCCGCCCGGATGCCCGCCTCCGAGGCCGCCGCGGATTCGGCGATCCGCAGCAGCTCGGACTCGGTCTTGACCTTGCGCACCTGCTGGAGCAGGGCGCCGGCCGGGCGGACCGTGCTGCCCGGCAGCTCCTCGGCGAGCCGGTCGAGGAAGCCGAGCGGCGCGGCGTTCTCGTCGATCCCGATCCGGGCCTTGGCCAGGCCCGCCCCGGTGAGGATGCCCACGAGGGCGGCCAGGGCGTTCGGCGGCGGTTCGGCGTCGTGCCCGACCTCCTTGAACCGCGTTTCCCGGTCGGTGAGTTCGATGCCGTCCGGCAGTTCCCGGAAGAAGGTGCCGTAGCCGACGACCCCGCTGAGGGCGGTCGTCGCGTCGAGGAACTGGTCCACGTCGCTGCGCGAGCTGGCGTAGTACGGCGCGTCCGGGCGCTCGCGCGTCACCACGGCGAGCGCCCTGCTGCTGTACGGGTGGTTCTGGCCGCCGACGCTGGAGATCCCGGTCAGGTACAGCACGTTCTCGGCGGACGTCGCGACGAGCACGTCGAGCCCGGCCTCGTCCATGTGGCGGGCGAGGCGTTCCGAGCGCGAGGTCACAGCGCCAGCCTCACCCGGTAGTGGTCCAGCCAGTTGTTGAGCTGGAGCATCATCTCGATGTCCGCGCGGGCCATCCGGTCCTTGGTGAGCCGCTCCAGGCTGGACGCGATCGCGGCGGCCGCCTCGACGTCCATGATCTGGCGCACCGGCGCCTGCGGGTCGGCGAGCACCGCCTTGATCGCGCGCTGGAGCCCGGCGGGGTAGTCGGGGTGGTTGGAGACCGGGGACGCGCTGCGGTGCCGGTCGAGGACCGACTCGGGCATCAGGTCGGCGACGGCCGCCCGCAGGATGCCCTTCTCGATGCCGCGGCGGTTGTGCATCTCGTTGGGGATGTTGTACGCGTACTGCACCAGCTCGGGGTGGTTGATCGGCGTGCGGAGCTGGAGGCCGGCGGCGGAGTACGAGCCCGCGTCGATGCCGAACCGGGTGTTCATGAGGTAGGCCACGCGCCGCATGTGGCGCTGCCACTCGTCCTCTTCCGGCAGGTACTCGACCTCGGAGACGGCGGTCGCGTAGACGTCCTTGTAGTACGTCTGGAAGTCGAGCGCGGCCAGCGCCTCCTGGTTGAACAGCCCGGTGCCGAAGCCGTTGGCGGCGCCGTGCTTCTGGGCGAGCGCGACCCACGGGAAGGTGCCGGACAGCACGAGGTCCTTGTGCGTGTACCAGGTGGCGCCCTGGAAGTACTTGTCGCCGCCGTAGCCGGCGAAGACGACCTTGCAGCCCTCCTGCGCGGCGCGCTGCACCGTCAGGTACTGGGCGGTGTCCATGTCGTACTGGCGGGTCGGGAAGTCCTTCGACTTCAGCATGCCCAGCCGGACGATCGGGTCGAGGATGTCGCCGGTGTCGAGCTCGACGAGGGTGTGGTTCGCGCCGATGTGGCCGGCGACCTCCTCGGCGAACGGGGTGTCGTGCGTGCTGCGCATGACATCGGCCTGGAAGTCGCTGCGCTGGAAGCCGATGGTGAAGGTGCGCAGCGCGCCCTTGCCGGCGCGGGACAGCGAATCGGCCGCGAGGCCGGCGACGGCGGAGGAGTCGATGCCGCCGGAGAGCATCACCAGCAGCTGCGAGGGGTCGTCGGTGAGGTTGTCCTCGACGCTGCGCGTGAGGATCTCGCGGACCTTGGCGACCGTGGTGTCGTAGTCGTCGGTGTGCGGCTGGGTGCTGATGCCCCAGAACTTGCCGCGCTGCCAGCCGCCGCGCCCGTAGCGGGCGATCTCGGCGGCGCCGATCCGGTCGAAGCCGGAGAAGATGCCGCCGTGCGGCAGGGCCTGGGAGACCGCCTCGCGCAGACCGGCCGCGTCGACGACCGGGTCCACCTCGGGGTGGGCCAGGAGCACCTTGCGCTCGGAGCCGAACACCACGCCGGTGGCGGTGCGGGTCCAGTACAGCGGCTGGCCGCCGAGGTGGTCGCGGGAGAGGACCACTTCCTCGGTGCGGCCGTCCCAGATCGCCACCGCCCAGGAGCCGTTCAGGCGCGCCAGGAAGTCCGCGCCCCACTCCCGGTAGGCGTACGCCACCAGGGCGGCGGGGCCGGTGTCGGCGGGCAGCGTGACGCCGGCCGTGGCCAGCTCCGCGCGGATCGCCCCGGTGCCGGTCGGCCAGCCCGT
The DNA here is from genome assembly GCF_003287935.1 of Streptomyces sp. ICC1. Classification (GTDB taxonomy): domain Bacteria; phylum Actinomycetota; class Actinomycetes; order Streptomycetales; family Streptomycetaceae; genus Streptomyces; species Streptomyces tritrimontium. The sequence continues at coordinate 1,473,943 of NZ_CP030287.1, read as the reverse complement.
GACGACGGAGACGATCTCATGCTCGCCCGCGCGCACGACGTACGGCTGCTCGTCCTTCACGCCGTCCACGGTGAGCAGGCGGGCGCCGAGCGCGGCGTGCTGCCCGACCCACACCGCCTCGCCGTCCGGGCCGCGCTGCGCCAGCGTGGAGGCAAGCGCCGTGGCAACCGGCCGGTGCCTGCGCAGGTCCCTGTCGAAGTCGATCCAGCCAACGAGACCGGACACGTTGCCACCTCTCCTCATGTGTCGGTTTTGGTACGGGCAGCATCCGGCGGCGCAGTCGCGCCGCGACCGCGCGGCACTGGAGGGACGGTCGATCGCGCAGGTCGCGGGCGGGGCCCGAACGATCCTCGAGCGGTCTTGGGTGCCCGGACCCGAGAGTGCGCCGACGCGTGCACGACCCGTGGCCCGCGCCCCGTACACCCGTACGCCCGTACGCCCGTACCCAGAGGAGGGTGAATCCGTGACCGGACCCCCGACAGGCGCGAACAGCGCTGTGCCGCGCAGCTCCTGGCTCGCGCTCGGCGCGGTGCTGCTCGCAGGATTCCTGCACACCTTCGACATGACCGTGGTCAGCATCGCGGCGCCCTCCATCCAGGACGGGCTCGGCGCCTCGGACTCGGCCGTGCAGTGGATGCTCGCCGGATACAGCCTGGCCTTCGCGCTCGTGCTGGTCACCGCGGGCCGGCTCGGCGACTCCTACGGGCGGCGGCCGCTGGTGCTGTGGGGGATCGTCGCCTTCACCGCGGCCTCCGCGCTGTGCGCGGCGGCCCCGGGCACCGGCACGCTCATCGCGGCCCGTGTGGTGCAGGGGTTCTCGGCGGCGCTCCTCGCCCCGCAGATCGCCCCGGTGATCATGCTGCTGTTCCCGAAGGAGCGGCGCGGCCCGGCCTTCGGGGTGCAGGCCGCCGTCATCGCGGCGGCGACCTGTGGCGGTCCCGTGGCGGGCGGACTCCTCGCGCACGCGGACCTGTTCGGCCTCGGCTGGCGCGCGGTGTTCCTCGTCAACCTGCCCATCGGCGCGCTCGCGCTGGTGCTCGCGGCGCGCTGGCTGCCCGTGGAGCGGGCGGCGAAGGGGGCGCAGCTGGATCTGGCGGGAGTGGCGGTGGCCACCGCCGGTCTGCTGCTGCTGCTGGTCCCGCTGGTGCAGGGGCGTGAGATCGGCTGGCCGCTGTGGCTGATCCCGCTGTTCGTCGCGGGCGCGGTGCTGCTGGGGCTGCTGGCGCCGTTGCAGCGGCGGGCGCAGCGGGCCGGGCGGACGCCGCTGCTCGCGCCCGAGCTGTTCCGGGGGCGGGCGTTCCCGGCCGGTGCGGCGGTGAACTTCCTGGTGATGGGCGCGGTCGCGTCCTTCTTCCTGGTGTTCGTGGTGCACCTGCAGGACGGGCTCGGCTTCAGCGCGAAGGAGGCGGGCTTCACGCTGCTGCCGTTCGCGCTGTCCGCGGCCGTCGCCTCCGGGGCCTCGGTCCCGCTGACCGGGAAACTGGGCCGGCCCATGCTGGAGGCCGGCGCGCTGCTGCTGGCCTCGGGCACGGGGGTGCTGCTCTGGCTGACCGTCACCCGGGGCACGGAGCTGCGCCCGCTGCACATCCTGCCGGGCCTCGTCCTGTGCGGCGTGGGCATGGGCCTGCTGAGCCCTCCGCTGTACAACATCACCCTGTCCGCGATGTCCCGCGGCGGGATCGGCTCGGCGAGCGGGGTGTTCTCCACGTTCGGCCAGGTCGGCAGCGCCACCGGGGTCGCGCTCGTGGGCACGGTCTTCTACGGGATCGCGGGCGGGGCCGGGTACTCGCAGGCCGCGATCGCCTGGGCGCTGGCCGGCCAGTTGGTCATGTACGTCCTGGCCCTGGCCCTCCTGCGGTTCGCGCTCCCCCGCCCCCGCGCGGCCGAGCCGGACCTGGCCGCGGGCGAGTCCTCGCAGCGCCCCGCGGAGCCGAAGGAGAGCGCCTTGCGGTAGTCCCGCCCGGCCCCGCGGGGCGCGCGGGAAGGCGCGTGCCGGTCGTCCTCACGACCGGCACGCGCCTCTTTCGTTGCTCCGCTACGCCCCTGCCGGGACCCCGTCGCGGCTCGAGAACTGCACCACCGTGGTCAGCAGGCTGCGCTGGAAGGTCGCCACGAAGCCCTCCGGCGTGTCCGTCTCCCTCGGGCGGCTCAGGTACGGCTTGATCTTGGCCTCGAAATCGCGCACGCCGGGCTGCGTCGCCATGTGGCGGGCGACCGCGTCCAGCTCGCCCGTGTACTCGATGACGCGCACCAGCGTGTCCTCGCGGAGGAAGACCGCCGTCGCCAGCAGCGTGCCGGCCTGCTGCCCCGACTCGTCCCTGACCTGGCTGCTCCTCACCCGCTTGAAGTCCTGGAAGATCGCCGTGAGCTCCTTCTCGTAGCCCGGCTCGATGTCGTACGTGATCGCCGCGAATGCCATCGCAAGGTCCTCCGCTGTCGTGGGTCGGTCCGCGGGCAGGGGACCCGGCGCGGCTCGATCCTGGCTCGAACTCTCCCCACCAGCCGGGCTGGAGGGGAAGCCGAGCCACCCTCCAGTTCGCGGTGAGACCTTTCCTCGCAACCACCGACCCCTTCGGAGGGCCCACCGTGCATCGCACTTTGATCGTCGCCAAGCTGCGGCCGGAGAAGACGGACGACATCGCCAAGATCTTCGGCGAGTCGGACGAATCCGAGCTGCCGCACATGATCGGCGTCTCCCGCCGCACCCTCTTCAAGTTCCACGGCCTGTACTTCCACCTGGTCGAGGCGGACGAGGACATCAACGCGAACCTCTACCGCGCCCGCAGCCACCCGCTCTACGACGACATCAACACCCGTCTCGCGGAGTGCGTCGAGCCGTACGACCCGAACTGGAAAGAGCCGAAGGACGCGATGGCCGACCCCTTCTACATCTGGACCAAGAACGAAGGACGGATCAAGTGACCACCGCCATTTCCCGCACCGTGAAGGTGGCTTCCGACGAGGTCGAGGCCAACACCAAGCGCGGCGGTGACATCCGCGTCACCCTCAGCCCCAAGAGCGTGGGCTGCACCTCCGGATTCGGCGGGGTCATGACCCTCGACCCGGCCGACTGGATCACGGAGCACTACCACCCGTACTCCGAGGAGTTCCTGCACGTCGTCGACGGCACGCTGGAGATGACGCTCGACGGCCAGAAGCTCACCCTCGGCGCCGGCGACTCGCTGCTGGTCCCGATCGGCGTGCGCCACCGCCTGGTCAACGTCGGCGAGACCACGGCCCGCTGCGCCTTCCACCTCTCGCCGCTCGCGCCGAGCCCCGAGTACGGCCACGTCGACACCGAGGTGGCCCAGCGTCCCGAGCAGGCCAACCCCGATGTCGGCGGTGCCAAGTGACCCGACGGGCCGTCATCACCGGCATCGGCACGGTCGTGCCGGGCGGGGTGGGCCGTGAGGCGTTCTGGGGGACGCTGTCCGAGGGACGCACCGCCACCCGGCGGATCTCCCTGTTCAACGCGGGCGCGTTCCGCTCGCAGGTCGCGGCCGAGGTCGACTTCGACCCGGCCGCCTCGGGGCTGACCCCGCGCCAGGTCCGCCGGATGGACCGCGCCGCGCAGTTCGCCGTCGTCTCCGCCCGGGAGGCGGTGGCGGACAGCGGGATCCAGCTCTCCTCGCTGGCCCCCGAGCGGCTCACGGTCTCCATCGGTTCGGCCGTCGGCTGCACGATGGGCCTGGAGGAGGAGTACGTCACCCTCTCCGACAGCGGCCGCAAGTGGCTCGTCGACCACGAGTACGGCGTCCCGCACCTGTACGGCTACATGATCCCCTCCACCCTGGCGGCCGAGGTCGCCTGGGAGGTCGGGGCCGAGGGCCCGGTCGCGCTGGTCTCCACCGGCTGCACCTCGGGCCTGGACTCCATCGGGCACGCCGTCCAGCTCATCGAGGAGGGCTCCGCGGACGTCGCCATCGCCGGCGCCACCGACGCGCCGATCTCGCCGATCACCTCGGCCTGTTTCGACGCGATCAAGGCGACCACGGCGAACAACGACGACCCGGCGCACGCGTCGCGCCCCTTCGACGGGACGCGCGACGGCTTCGTGCTCGCCGAGGGCTCCGCCGTCATGGTCATCGAGGAGCGCGAGGCGGCCATCGCCCGCGGCGCCCGCATCTACGCCGAGATCGTCGGCTTCGCCGGGCGCAGCAACGCGTACCACATGACCGGTCTCAAGCCCGACGGGCGCGAGATGGCCGAGGCCATCGGCGTGGCCCTGAACCAGGCCAAGATCGACCCGACCGCCGTGGGCTACATCAACGCGCACGGCTCGGGCACCCTGCAGAACGACCGGCACGAGACGGCCGCGTTCAAGCGGAGCCTGGGCAGCCACGCCTACGACATCCCGGTCAGCTCCATCAAGTCGATGGTCGGCCACTCGCTGGGCGCCATCGGCTCCATCGAGGTGGCGGCCAGCGCCCTGGCGCTCGACCGGCAGGTCGTCCCGCCCACCGCCAACCTGACGACCAAGGACCCGCTCTGCGATCTGGACTACGTCCCGATCACGGCCCGCGACCACTCCATGGACGTCGTCCTCACCGTCGGCAGCGGCTTCGGCGGCTTCCAGACGGCCATGCTGCTCGCGCGCCCCGGCTCCGCCGCGGCCGCGGCCGGAAGGAGCTGAATGATGGCCCCCTCCCCCGACCACCGCCCCCCGGTGATCACCGGACTCGGGATCTTCGCTCCCACCGGTGTCGGCGTCGAGGCCCACTGGGCCTCGGTGCTCGCCGGGAAGTCGGGGATCGGTCGGATCGGCCGGTTCGACCCGTCGAGCTACCCGGTCCAGCACGCCGGACAGGTACCGGGCTTCAGCGCCCAGGACTCCGTCAAGCCGAACCGGCTCATCTCGCAGACCGACCACTGGACCCATCTCGCACTGGCCGCCAGCGAGGCGGCCCTCGAGGACTCGGGCGCCGATCTGGGCGCCATCCCCGAGTACGAGATGGCCGTCGTCACCTCCTCGTCCTCCGGTGGCACGGAGTTCGGCCAGAAGGAGATGACCGCGCTCTACCAGAACGACCCGGGCTGGGTCGGCGCCTACCAGTCGATCGCCTGGTTCTACGCGGCGACCACCGGCCAGGTGTCCATCAAGCACAAGATGCGCGGCCCGTGCGGAGTGCTCGCGGGCGAGCAGGCCGGCGGACTCGACGCCATCGGCCAGGCCCGGCGCCTGACCCGCAAGGGTTCCCGGCTCGTGGTCACCGGCGGTACGGACGCCTCGCTGTGCCCGTACGCCCTGACCGCGCAGCTGACCAACGGCAAGCTCTCCCGGGTCCCCGACCCGGAGCGCGCCTACGTGCCGTTCGACGCCGACGCCTCCGGCTACCTGCCCGGAGAGGGCGGCGCGATCCTCGTACTGGAGAGCGCCGAGGCCGCCGACGAGCGCGGCGCCACCGCCTACGGGCGGGTCCTCGGCTACGCCTCGGGCTTCGACCCGGCGCCCGAGTCCGAGCGGCCGCGCGCACTGCGCCGCACGGCCGAGGCCGCCATCGCCGACGCCGGCCTCACCCCGGCCGACATCGACGTCGTCTTCGCCGACGCCGCGGGCGTCCCCGCCGACGACCTCGACGAGGCGCGCACCATCACCGCGATCTTCGGCCCCCGGGGCGTCCCGGTCACCGCGCCGAAGACGCTCACCGGCCGGCTGTACGGCGGAGGCGCGCCGCTCGACGTCGCCACCGCCCTGCTGTCGCTGCGCGAGGGCGTGATCCCCCACACCCCCCACGTCCGCACGCTCGCACCCGGCTTCGAGATCGACCTGGTCACGGGAGCCCCCCGGGAGCAGCCCCTGCGCCACGCACTGGTTCTGGCCCGCGGTCACGGAGGCTTCACCTCCGCTCTCGTCCTCGGTCGCTGACCCGGCGCACCTCCCCCCACACGGCCGACACGCCTGAAGACACGAACCGAGCAGACACCACAGAGGAGCACGGAACCGTGGCTGGACACACCGACAACTTCATCGTCATCGACGCCCCCATGGACGTCGTCTGGGACATCACCAACGACGTCCCGAACTGGCCGAACCTGTTCAGCGAGTACGCCAGCGCCGAGGTGATCGAGCGGGAGGGCGACGACACCATCGTCTTCCGCCTGACCATGCACCCGGACGAGGACGGCAACGTCTGGAGCTGGGTCTCGCGCCGCACCGGTGACGCCGCGGCCCGCACGGTTTCTGCCCAGCGCGTGGAGACCGGCCCGTTCGACTACATGCACATCACGTGGGAGTACACGCAGGAGCCCTCGGGCGGCGTGCGGATGCGCTGGATCCAGGACTTCCACATGAAGCCCGAGGCCCCGGCCACGGACAACGCCATGACGGAGTACCTGAACCGCAACACCAAGATCCAGATGGACCTCATCAAGGAACGGGTCGAAGCCCAGGCCCGCGCCCTCGTCCGCTGAGGAGCCGACGGTGCTGACCTTCATCGCTCCGCTGGTCCTGCTGCTCAACGGGCTGGCCGCCGGAGTCCTCTTCGGCACCCAGCTCGGCGGCTTCCCCTACCTGGCCTCGCTGCCCGCCGACCGCTACGTCAACGCGCACGCGTTCTTCGGAACGCGCTACGACCCGGCGATGCCCATCTGCCTGGTCGGCACGATCGCCTGTGACGTGGCGCTGGCGATCGGCGCGCCGGTGGCCGGGGCACGGACCCTGTTCGCCGCGGCGGCGCTGCTCGCCCTGGTCACGGCCGCCATCTCGGTCATCAAGAACGTCCCGGTCAACCGGTGGATGCGCACCCTCGACCCGGACAACCTGCCCGGCGACTTCGCCGAGCGCGACCCCCGCAAGGTCTGGGGTGCCTGGAACCGCCGGCGCAGCTGGCTGACCATCGCCGCGCTCGCCTTGAACTGCACGGCGCTGGGCTTCCTGCTCTGAGGCGTCCCGCTCCGCCGCACCGCTTTCCCTCGATACGCAACTTCACGGAGGAACACCCATGGACCTCGAACTCCGGGGCAAGAAGGCCCTGGTCACCGGCGGCACCCGCGGTGTCGGCCGAGGCGTCGTTCTGGCGCTCGCCCACGCCGGTGTCGACGTCATCACCTGCTACCAGCGCGAAAGCGACTTCGTCACCTCCCTGGAGAACGAGCTGAAGGAGATCGGCGGCACCCACCACGTGCTGCGCGCCGACCTCTCCCAGCCCGAGGAGATCGCGGGCCTGCTCCGGCAGGTCGGCGAGCTGACCGGCGGCCGCCTGGACCTCCTGGTCAACAACGCCGGCGCCATCAGCCACGTCCCGTACAAGGACCTCCCGCTCGACGAGTGGAACCGGATCCTCGCCACCAACATCACCGGCGCCCACCTGGTCATCCAGAACGCGCTGCCGCTGCTCGGCGAGGGCTCCTCCGTCGTCTCGATCGGCTCCCGCGCCGTCGACGCCGGCATCCCGCTGCGCGCGCACTACACCACCACGAAGGCCGCGCTCGTGGGCCTGAACCGCTCGCTGGCCAAGGAGTTCGGCCCGCAGGGCATCCGCTTCAACGTGGTCGCGCTCGGCGTCATCGAGACCGAGAACTTCTTCGCGATGCCGGCCGACCAGCAGAAGCTGATGTCGGAGCGGTACGGCGCGAAGACCGCCCTGGGCCGGCTCGGCACCCCCGACGAGGTGGCCGGCGCCATCCTGTGGCTCGCCAGCGACCTGTCCCGCTACGTCACCGGCAACACGATCGGTGTCGACGGAGGTATCTCCTGATGGCCTTCCGCGTGATGCTCCGCATGGAGATCGAGCCCGGCAAGGAGGCCGACTTCGAGAAGGCCTGGCACGAGGGCACCGATGCGGTCACCGGTCACCCGGCGAACCTCGGCCAGTCCCTCGCCCGCGAGGACGCCCGCACGGCCGGCGACAAGACGATCTTCGTGATCATCAGCGACTGGACGGACGAGCCGCGTTTCCGCGAGTTCGAGGAGAGCCCCGCACACCTCGAACACCGGGCGACCCTGCACCCCTTCCGCAAGGGCGGCTCCTTCCACGTCATGGAGGTGCTCACCACCATCGAGGGCAAGGCTGCGGCCGATGCCCGGTGAGGTGAGGGTCCTGGTCTACCAGGCGGCCTTCGACGAGGAGCAGCTGGCCGCCGTACGGGACGCCTACCACCTGGTCAGCAAGCGGCTCGCGGGGGTTCCCGGCATGCTCGGCAACGAGCTGCTGAGGTCCCCCGGCGACCCGACCGCGCTCGTCGTGGTCAGCCGCTGGGAGTCCATGGCCGCCTTCCAGGTCTGGGAGGAGGGGGCGGAGCACCGCGAGGACACCGCCCCGCTGCGGCCGTTCCGCGACAACCGTACGAGCGCCCCCTTCGCCCTCTACGAGGTCGACGCGGCGTACTGACGGCTTCACGGCCGTACCCCTCGACGCCGCTCGCCCCGGACTCCCGAACCGGCAGCCGGCCCGGAAACGAAAGAGAACCTCCCATGACCAACCGACAGTTGGCCTTCATCGGCCTGGGCAACATGGGCGGCGGCATGGCCGGCCGCCTGGTGGAGTCCGGGTACGCCCTGACCGTCTACAACCGGACCGCCTCCAAGGCGGCCGGACTCGTCGAGGCGGGTGCCAAGCTCGCCGACGCACCCGAGCGCGCCGCCGCCGGACACGACATCGTCGTGCTGAGCCTCTCCGACGAGAAGGCGGTCGAGGAGATCCTGTTCGGCCGGGTGGTGCCCGTACTGGCCCCCGGCACCATCGTCGTCGACACCTCGACGGTCTCGCCGGGCTACGCCCGCGAGGCCGCCGTCCGCCTGGCGGACAAGGGCCTGCGCCGCGTCGAGGCCTGTGTCGTCGGCAACCCGCTCCAGGCCCGCAAGGGCCAGTTGCGCGTGTACGTCTCCGGCGACCCGGCGGACCTCTACGACGCCCGCCCGGTCCTGGAGGCGATAGGCAGCGAGGTCACGCACGTCGGGGCCCCGGGCAACGCGGCCGCCATGAAGCTGATCCTCAACCTCCTGCTCGGCGCGCAGGTCGCCTCGCTCGCCGAGTCCGTCGGCTACGGCGTGGCCGCGGGCCTCGACCGCGACCAGCTGATCAGCGCGATCGCCGGCAGCGGCTTCAGCTCCCTGGTGATGCGCTTCCGCGCCGATCTGATGCTCAAGCGCTCCTACGAGCCGGCCTTCTTCCGCTCCGAGCTGATGGAGAAGGACATCCGGATCGCGCAGGAGGCGGCGGCCGCGCTCGGTGCAGAGCTGCCCGTACTGGACGTCGTACGGAAGCGGTACGCGGCCGTGATCGCCGCGGGCGACGGCGACAAGGACGCGTCCGTGCTCGTGGAATACCAACCGCAGTAGGGAGTGTGAGGCTGTGCTGAGTACCACCCGGAGCACGCTCCGGAACGTCGACGTCCTCGTGGTCGGCGGGGGGCTGGCAGGGCTGTCCACTGCCGTCTTCCTCGCCCAGCAGGGGGTGGACTGCCTGCTCGTCGAGCGGCAGCCCGAGCTCTCCGGGCACCCGCGCGCCCGCGGGGTCCATCCGCGGGCCATGGAGCTGATGCGCTCGGCCGGTGTCGAGCAGGAGATCAGGGCCATGCCCTCGGCGCGCCTTCTCGCCGGGAACTCCGGGGTGGTGACGGCCGGTTCACTGGCCGGGCCGGAACTCGGAACGCTCGACGAGAAGTACGTCATGGACGTGCAGGCCGACATCGGCCTGCTGTCGCCGACGGGCTGGGCGCTGTGCCACCAGGGCGAGCTGGAGGACGTGCTGCGGGGACGCGCCGAGCGGCTCGGCGTGGCCTTGCGGTTCAACACCGAGCTGCTCTCCGTCGATCAGGAGGGGCCCGAGGGCGAGGAGGTCACCGCGTACGTCAGGGACCGCGCCACCGGCGCCGAGCGGGAGATCAAGGCCCGCTACCTCGTCGCGGCGGACGGCGCCCACAGCGGGGTCCGCCAGTCCCTGGGGATCCCCTTCGACGGGGAGGTGCTCGGCCACTACGTGAACGTGCACTTCCGCGCCGACCTGACCGAGCAGTTCGCCGGCCGCCGCTTCCTGATGTGCTACGTGTTCAACGAGCAAGTGCGGGGCGCGCTGATGCCCCTCAACAACACCGACGAGTGGCTGCTGCACCTCGTGTACGACCCGGAGTCGGAGCCGCTGGAGTCCTTCACCCCGCAGCGGTGCGCGGACCTGGTCCGCGCGGCGGCCGGTGTCCCCGGCCTCGCGCCCGAGATCCTCTCCGCCTCCCCGTGGGAGAGCGCGGCCCGCACGGCCTCCTCGTTCCGCGGCGGCCGGGTCTTCCTGGTCGGGGACGCGGCGCACGTGATGCCGCCCAGCGGCGGTTTCGGTTCCAGTACGGGCATCCAGGACGCCCACAACCTGGCCTGGAAGCTCTCCGCCGTCATCGACGGCTGGGCCGACCCGGCCCTGCTGGACAGCTACGACGAGGAGCGCCGCCCGGTCTCCGCCGCGACGGTCGAGCAGGCGGTGCTGCGATCGAAGGACCGGGTGCGCCTGGACGGCCGCGAACAGGAGCCCGCGCACCCCGACATCGTCGAGGACGCCCTGGTCTGGCTCTCCTGGCGGTACAGCTCCTCCGCGGTGACGCCCTGGGACGAGGGCATGCCGGCGGGGCACGGGGTGTGGTCCGCGCAGAACCACGGCCGGCCCGGCAGCCGGGCGCCGCACCTGCGCCTGCTGAAGGGCGGCTCGGAGATCTCCGCCCTGGACCTGTTCGGGGACCGGCCGGTGCTGCTCACGGGCCCCGTCAACGGCCCGTGGCTGGACGCGGCCCGCGCGGTCTCGCACGAACTGGGCGTACCGCTGGCGGTGTACGGAGTCGGCTCGGAACTGACCGACCTCGACGACCGCTGGCCGGAGCTGTACGGGGTGACCGCCCAGGGTGCGGTCCTGGTACGGCCCGACGGGGTGGTCGCCTGGCGTTGCGGCGACGCCCCGGTATTCACCCGCAACACGCTGCGCTCCGCGATGGAGCGCCTGCTGGGAAGGCATGAGGAGCGATGACCCACCGAGTGATCCTGCGTATGGAGATCTTCCCCGAGCTGGCCCGGGACTTCGAGCAGACCTGGTCGGAGATCGGCGAGTCGATCTCCCGCGAGCCGGCGAACCTCGGCCAGACGCTGGTGCGCGACACGGAGGACGAGGGCGTCTACTGGGTCCTCACGGACTGGGAGGACGAACCGCGGTTCCGCGCCTTCGAGCTGAGCGCCCGCCACGTCGTCCACCGCCAGCGGCTGAAGCCGTACCGCAAGGGCGGCGGCATGAACGTGACGGAGATCGTCCGCCACATCGTCCCCGCGTCGGCTGCCTGACGGCGGCCCGCACCGCACGCAAGGACCACCCGGCAGCCTCTCCCCAGGCTGCCGGGTGGTCCCGTATCGGTTGCCCCTGCGCGGCCTTCGCCCGTCGAAGGCCGCCACCGCAGGGGCATCGTGCTGTCCGGCCCGCCGTACGGGACGGGCCCTGCGGGCCGCGCGGTGCGCACTCTCCGGACGCAGGGAGGGCCGAACACCGGGAGGCCGGCCCCGTGGGTACGGGGCCGGCCTCCCGGCACGGTGCGCTGAGGGGCGCGGCCGGTCAGAGCGTAGTCACCCCCGCCGACGTGACGAGCAGCGCCAGGACGGCCAGAACCGTCCGCAGGTGGTGGTAGCTCCGCCACAAGGGGCGCGGGTCCTCCCAGTCCGAGGGGATCGCGGACTCGTCGGTGATCGACTTGACCCGGCGGTTGATCGGCACGTTGCAGAGGTGGGAGACCCCCGAGACCCCCAGCAGCAGCACGGCCGCGGCCCCGAAGAGCAGCCGCGCCGAGCCGTCCGCCAGCACGGCCAGCACGCCGTTGACCAGGGTGCTGCCGAGCACGATGACCGGCATCGTGGGATCCCAGTTCCGGCCCAGCAGCTTGTGCGCGTAGATGTACGTGCCGGCCGGCATCGCGGAGAGCGCCGGTACGACGCTCAGCGCGACGGCGAAGAGCACTCCCGCGGTGACGCCGCTGCCGAGCAGGGCCGCCACGCCCAACGCCTCGATCATGACGCCGGGGCACCCACGGGGTGGGTGTCGACGGTCAGCTGCTGGACACTGCGCATGATCGCCTTGCGGAAGTACTCCGCGAAGTCCTGCGGCGCGGCGGTGTCCCGCTGCTCCGCGAGGAACGGCGCCAGCTTCTCCTCCAGGACGTGGACGCCCTTCTGCGTGGACATGTGCCGGCCGACCGCCGCGAAGTCGCCTTCGTAGTGGATGACCCGGACGATGTTCTCGTCCTTGACGAACACCGCGGTGCCGAGCAGCCGGCCGGCCGCGTCCCCGGTCTCCCCCGCGAAGTCGGGTGTGTCGACCCGCTCGAACGCCGCGAAGATCGCCGCGATCTCGTCCTCGTGGCCGGGCTTGACCTTGTACGTGATGGCTGCGTAGGGCATCAGATTCCTCCGTCGACTTCGATCGTGGTGCCGGTGACGTACGAGGCCGAGTCCCCGGCGAGGTAGAGCACCGCCCCCGCCACGTCCTCCGGTTGCCCGAGGCGCCCCAGCGCGGTCAGCGCGGTGAGCTTGGCGACGAGCGGCGGGGGCATTCCGCCGCCCGGTTCCGTCTCGGTGACCCCGGGCGCGACCAGGTTGACCCTGATCCCGCGCGGCCCGAGCTCCTTGGCGAGCGCGCGCGTGAACCCGACCAGGGCGGCCTTGGAGGTGCTGTAGTGGACGCCGAACGGCCGGCCCCGCAGGGCCACCGAGGCGCCGATGTTCACGATCGCACCGCCCGCGGCGGCGTCCCCCATGGTTTCCAGCACCGCCTGCGTCACCAGGTACGCCGACGTGGCGTTGTGGTCCAGCACGCGGTGCCACTCCGCCTCGGAGAGCTTGCCGAAGGGCACGTGCCCGTCGACCCCGAGGTTGTTGACCAGCACGTCGACCCCGCCGAACCGCTCCGTGGCCGTGGCGGCCAGCAGTCCGGCGCCTTCGCGCGTGGTCAGATCGGCCTGGACGAGCTCGAACTCGGCGCCGAGCTGCTCCAGCTCGACGCCCAGTGCCTTGGCCAGCTCGCCGTCGCTGCGGTACGAGACGACGAGCCGGGCACCGGACCGGGCGAAGGCGAGAGCCGTCGCCCGGCCGATGCCGCGGGTGGCGCCGGTGACGACGACCCGCTTGCCGGCGAAGCCGGCGGGACCCGAAAGAGCGTCGGTCACCGTACGGCTCCGGCCCGCGGAGCCGTACGGATCAGTGCGAGCAGCAGGCGGGGGGTCTCCGCCTCCGCGACCGCGTCGTCGTTCAGCACGATGCCGTACGTACGGTTGATCACGCTGGTGACCTGAAGCAGGGCGAGGGAGTCGTAGCCGAACTCGAGGAACGGGGTGTCCAGGGCCTCATCGCCCTCGAACGCCATTCCCTCCTCCGGCGCTCCGACGCACTCGAGCAGCAGCTCACCGAGTTCGGACAGGGTTATGTCGCTCACGATGATTCCTCTCAGGAGAATCAGTTGGCCCTCGCCAGCAGCGGGATTCCCGAGACACCGGACAGCATCCGGGTTCCCTCCAGGTCGAGCTGCGGCGAGGAGTCGAGGACCGCTCGGTGCAGGTACTCGATGCTGTGTGAGGGGTCGAGCCCCAGACTCTGGTTGAGGGAGGCGCGCAGCTGCCGGTAGACGATCAGTGCGTCACTGCGCCGACCGGCCCGGTACAGCGCGAGCATCAGCTGCTCGTGCAGCGCCTCGTGCAAGGGGTGCCGGGCGGCGAGCCCGGACAGTTCGCCGATGAGCTCATGGTGGCGGCCGAGCCTCAAATCCGCCTCGATTCGGCGGTGAAGCACGCTCATGCGCGATTCGTCGAGGCGGGTGGCCTCGGCTTCGAGGAGCACGCCGCACTGGACGTCGGCCAGCGCCCGCCCGTGCCACAGGGAGAGGGCGCGTCCGAAGTACGCGGACGCCTGCTGCCACTCCCCGTGGTCGAGGGCACGGTGGCCCGCGGAGGACAGCGCGTCGAACTCCTGCGCGTCGATGAGCCCGCCCTGGGTGTCCAGCCGGTAGCCGCCCGGCTCGGTGACCAGGACGCTCTTGGCCCCGCGGGGCAGTCCGGCACCGGCCGGCTCCTCGCGGAGCGCGGCGCCGATGAGGTGGCGGATCTGGAGGATGTACGTCTGCAGGGTGGTCTGCACACTGCGCGGCGGGCTCTCTCCCCATACCTCCTCCACCAGCGAGGCCACCGAGACGACCTGGTCGGCCTGGAGGGCCAGCAGCGCGAAGACCTTGCGCGGCTTGACGGCGGTCAGGTGGAGGGGAACACCGGACTGAGTGGCTCGGAATGGACCGAGCACGCTGATGTCCATGCCTTGAACAGCTCCTCGTGGTTGGGGGGTTGGGATCGCCTCGGTGACGCGTCCTGACGACGCGTCCTGGGGGCGCATCCCGGGGATGCGCCGCACGGCCGCGCCCTGGCGGAGCGGCTCAGCTCGCCGCGGCCCCGAGCGGCGGGGCTTCGGCGAGCGCCGATTCGATGTGCAGTGCCTCCCCGACGAGCCGGGGCAGTTCGTCGCCCCGTACGAAGAAGTGGGCACCCGGCAGGATCCGCATGCGGAACCCCGCTGTCGTGCATTGGGCCCAGGCGCCGACCTCGGCCGGGGAGACCAGCGGGTCCTCCGATCCCGCGAAGGCCCTGACGGGGCAGGGCAACGGGACGACCGGTGCGGACCGCAGACTGCGGGCCAGTCGCAGATCGGCCCGCAGGGTGTCCAGGGTGAGGCTGAGCCAGCCGGGCCGCGCGAGCAGCTCCCGCGGCAGGCTGTCCTCGTCCCCGAGTGCCTTGAGCAGCTCTTTGTCCGGGGCGTCGGGCCGCAGGGCGCGGGCCCCGTCGAGTACGGCGGAGGGCAGTTGGGGTGCGGGACTGGCACCGACCAGCAGCATCAGCGGCGGGCGCCGGCCGGTGCGCACGAGGTGCTCGGCGAACCGGTAGGCGACCATCGCGCCCAGGCTGTGCCCGTAGAAGGCGTAGGGTTCCGGCCCGTCCAGGATCTCCCCGAGGTCTTCGGTGAGCTCCTGGATCAGCTGGTCGCCGTCGGTGACGCGGGGCTCCCGCAGCCGGGACTCCCGGCCGGGCAGCCGTACCGGCAGTACGGAGACCCCGGGGCCGACGGCCCGCTTCCACCCGGCGAAGGTCATGGCGCCGGCGCCGGCGTGGTGGAAGCAGAACAGCCGGATTCCGGCCGGACCGGCCGGCGGACGGACCGCGAGACAACGAGGCATCCGGACTCCCTTCCCAAACTGACCGGGTCCGCGGTCGGCGGCTGGCCGCCTGCGGGATCAGAGAGTCACCGCCGGTCCTCGCCCCCGGCTCAACTGGCGCTGGAGCGCGGGTCGGTGAGCACCGGAAGCAGGGGCAGCACTCCGGAGGACCGGTGGCGGGCGTCGAATCCCGGATCGTAGAGGGCGGCGCTGACCGTGTAGGAGTCGGCCGTCTGCCAGCTGTGGAAGGACCATTCC
Organism: Streptomyces sp. ICC1; assembly: GCF_003287935.1. GTDB lineage: Bacteria > Actinomycetota > Actinomycetes > Streptomycetales > Streptomycetaceae > Streptomyces > Streptomyces tritrimontium. Next base: position 1,458,536 of record NZ_CP030287.1, on the reverse strand, counting down.
CAGCCGGTCCCCGGCGTCCCGTCGGGCCGGAGCATCCGTACCCCCTCGTCGTTCGGGCCGAAGCCGAACTCGGTGAAGCGGAAGCGCAGCCCCTGGCCGATGGCCTTGCTGTAGGCCTCTTTGAGGGTCCACAGGCGCACGAGCTCACGGTTGCGCCGCTCCAGCGGCACCTGCTCCAGCGCCTCCAGCTCGTGCGGGGTGCAGGCTTGGCGTTCCGTGCCGAGGTCGAGCATCCTGCGGTCCGTGGACTCGGTGTCCACGCCGATCCGGCCGAACCGGGTCAGGCCCACGACGACCAGGTCGTCGGTGTGGCTGAGGCTGACGTCGAGCTGGTCGATCCCGCGCAGGTGCGGGCGTCCGCCGATCTTGTAGGCGAGTTCCAGTTCGCTGGGCCGCGTGCCCAGTACGGCGCTGGCCGCCGATTTCAACAGCAGCCTGGAGGCGACGAACCGGGCCCGGTTCTGGGCATGGGTCATCCGCCGCATCCGCCGGACGTCGGGGCCCAGGTCGGCGGCCAGGGCGGGGGCGTCCAGGTCCGGCGGCAGCCAATCGCCGACGGCCGCGTAGACGACGCAGGTGCCGCGGGTGGCCATCTCGTGGCGCACCGGCTGCCAGGATTCCGTGGGCCCGCGCTGCCGCAGCGGACGCATCACCGGATGCGAGGGGCCTTCCGTCAGCCGTTCCATCACGCCTCCGTGGGCCGTGTGGGGCTCGTTTGCGCCGCCGCTGGGTTGCTCATGGTCCTACCTCCGGGGTCGTGCGTCAGCTGCCGATCGCGGTCGCGTACAGGTCGTAGCTGCGGGCGTCGTCGAAGCGGTGCAGCAGCTCGGTGAGCAGGCGCTCCTCGCCGAGCGGCAGGGGGCGGGCCGCGGACTGGTCGAGCCGGCCCGCGATCCGGGTCAGCGCCATCGCCACCCACGCGGGGTCCGCGAGGAAGCCGCCGGTCCCGCGCTGGTGGCGCCAGACGCCGAGGCAGGCCGCGCCCGCGGCGATCAGCGCGTACCGGTCGGCCATGGCGTACGCGCGGGGGCTCACCGGACGGCCCGCCGGGTGGTCGGTCAGCGCCGCGCAGGAGTCCAGCAGCCCGCGCAGCTGCTCGGTGAGCGCCGCCGCGGCTTCGGCGAGCGCCTCGCCCAGCGGCCCGCTGACGACGGACGCGTACCGCGCCGAGTGCGCGAGCGAGGCGAGCAGCGCATCACCCTCGGGTGCGGGCACCAGCTCCTCCCGCCGGTACGGGGGAAGGTCGGCGTCGAACGGCCGGAACAGGGCGGCGGGCGCCTCCGCCCCGCAGGACGCGGGCAGCTCCGGCAGCCACAGCAGCTGGGCGATGATCACCGCCCGGCTGGCGGCGGTGCCCGCGCTGCCGAGGCCGATCATCGGCAGGTCGCGGGCCGCCTTCTGGAAGATCCCGTAACTCCCGGTCCTGGCATAGGACTCGGCGCCGAGCACGATCGACAGGTCGTAGATGGCCTCGTTGAGCACGGTCGGCAGGAGGTATTTGGCGACCGCGCCCAGCGTCCGGCTCTCGCCGGGCAGCAGGTGCACCGACCGGGTGGCCACCAGCGAGACGCAGTCGCAGATCAGCAGGTCCGTGAAGGCGTCCACCAGGGCGGTGCGGGTACGGGCCGTGTGCAGCGAGGCCCGGCTGCGGGAGCGGTGCGAGCGTGCGAAGGCCGTCGTCGTGCGCAGCGCGGTGTCGGCGCAGCCCAGTGCCATGGAAAGGCCGGTGCTGCGCGTCAGCGGGAAGGCCCGTTCCGCGAGCCGGGCGCCCGCGCCGGCCGCCCCGACCAGCATCTCGCGGGTGACGTGGTGCCCGTCGAACTCCAGGCCTTGGACCGCGCAGCCGCGGATGCCGACGGTCCGGCGCCGGGGCGTGAGCCCCAGGTTGGCGCCGGCCGGGCTGTCGGGGCCCGGCATCAGGAAGGCGCTCAGCTCTCCCTCCCCGGCGCCCGGGGTGTGCGCGAACAGCAGCAGCGACTGGGCGGAGGCGACTCCGTTGAGGGCCTCCTTGCGGCCGGACAGCAGGTAGCCGTCGCCGTCCGGCCGCGCGCTGAGCCGATTGGCCAGGAAGTCGTTGCCCTGGGCGGGCTCCGGGTAGGCGCACGCCATCCGGCCGCCGCCCAGCAGCAGTTCCGCGGTGTCCCGGCGCTGGTCCGGCGTACCGTCCGCCCAGATGATGACGGACGCCATGTAGGAGTTCAGTCCGTAGCCGAGCCCCAGTGCCGCGTCCCGCCGGAACACGGCGCGCAGCACCCGGGACAGGGCGTCGATCCGGTCGAGCCTGCCCCCGAGCTCCCTGGGAACGAACTCGGCGTTGAGGCCGAAGCCGTCGAGCAGCCGCTCGGCGGCCGGCAGCAGCCGTCCGCGCTCGTCGGCGGCGAGGAACTGCTCCGCGCCCATCGGGTTCCCCGGGTCGTCAAGATCACCGAAGTCGTGTTCGAGTTGCGCGATGCGTTCCTGAACGGCGGCCTCCGAGGAGTCCGCCCTGTTCGCCACCGTCGTCATGGCTGCTCTCCGTCCTCGTGTGCGGCCCGCGGGGTCCTGCTTAACCGGCACGGCTCAAGAGGCCCTCAAGGTCTCCCGGTCAGGCTGGATCCGATCGCCGCCGCCGGGCACCTCCGGCTCGTCTATCGGATGGGGGACGACGGTTCCGTCGGGCATGTAGCGGAGGCGGTACTGACCGGTCGGCAGCCACAGGGTTCCGTAGATCACCAGGGCGTTCCACAGCGGCCGCAGCACCCGTCTGAGCACGATCCCGGCGAACGGGTGTGCTGTTGTGGTGGTACGCGTGCCGGTGGTCGTGCTCGAATCGGGCATGGTCGTGACTTCCCTTCTGACAGCGGGAGGGCACGGTCGTCCCTGCGGCTCGGCGGAGCCTTGAGGATCCCTCGCGCGCGCTCGCGTTCGAGTGGGACTCAAGCAGGGTGTGCTGACATGCAGAGTCGTTCCACGTGCACGAAAGCAGGAGGGGGTCCGGCCGATGTCCCAACACGAGCGCGGCCCGCAGGTGACGGTCATCGAGCGCCTGACGACTCCCCTCGATCCCGCCGTCTTCGAGCGGGAGCTGGTCGCCTACGCCCGCCGACGGGAAACCCACAAGGGCTTCGAGGCCCTGGTGACGGCGGAGTCCATCACCCGTCCCGGTACGTATCTGCACCTCGACCGGTGGAGTTCCCTGGACCGGCTGCTCCAGGTCTCGCACGAGGGCGGGGAGTCGGCCGCCCGGCTGCCCGGGCTCGGCACGTGTACGGCCGCGCACAGCGAACTCATGGTCAGCGCGGGCCGGATGACCGCCCGGGGCAAGCTCGTGGACGCCGCGTGCGTCGTCTTCGTACACGCCGTGCTGGAGGGCGAAGCGGAGCAGTTCGAGCTGGACTTCGGCGCCCTGGTCGGGCAGTGCGTACCGGACACGGGCTTCGGGGGCAGCTGCCTGCTGCGCTCCGCGGCCGATCCGCACGCGTACACCGGGATGCTGTGGTGGCTGGATCCCGAGGGGTGCGAGCAGGTGCGGTCCGGAGCCGGCTACCTGGACCGCCTGACGAAGCTCTCGGCCTCGGCGCAGATCACCGAGGAGCCCGCCCGGCTGCTCTGGGCTGCCTGACCGGCGGCTCGGGCGGATCCCCCGCCGCGCTCCGGCCGCGGTCCGCCCGTACTCCAGCCACTCTCCTGCCGCGCTCCTGCGGCGCTCCTGCGGCGCACGCACCCGACTGCGAGCGCCCTGCTAGGGCGAAGGCGCAGCATCGGACGCATGGATGAGTCCAACGATGCGCAGATCCGGTTCACCGTTCTGCGGGGACGGCCGGACGCCGTGGAACTCGCCGCGCTGACCGCCGTACTGTGCGCCCGTCTGCGGGCCCTCGGGGCGGACGAGGCCGGGGAGAACGGGACCACGGCGCCCACTGTGCCCTGGGGCGGCACGCGCCGCCGCCGCCCGCGCGTCGGGTGGGCCACCCAGACCTGATCCCGGGCCCCTCGCGCGAACGGCGGCCGGAGCACCGGCCGGAGGGTCCCCGTGACGGTCGAGCGTCCTGAGCGAGGGTCGAGCGGCCTTCGAGACGGCGCACCTACGTTCCTGCTCCGGGCGGAGCGGGCACCGAGGCGAAGCGTGCCTGTCGCGCCCACAAGACATTGCCAGGGGGACCCGGAAATGGCCGATCACCACCAAAGTTTCACCGAACTGATGCTCGACAGAACGCGGCAGGCACCCGACCGCGACGCGCTGGTCCTGCTCCCGGAGAGCGACGAGCGCGGCCGCGCCGTCTCGGTGTCGTACCGGGCGCTGGACGCCGCCGCCCGGGAGCTCGCCGGCTGGCTCCAGGAGCGCGGTGCCGCCGGCGAGCGGGTACTGCTGCTCCACGGCTCCCGCCGCCAGTTCGCCGTCTCCTTCCTCGCCTGCCTGTACTCGGGCGCCATAGCCGTCCCGGTCCCGGTGACCGGGGGCCGCGGCCACCACGAGGAGCGGGTCACCGGGATCGTCAAGGAGTCCGCCCCCTGCGCGGTCCTCACCGATGCCGCGCTGGCCCCCGACGTCTCCCGGCTGCTGGCCCTCCAGGGCCACGGCCACGTCCTGTGCCTCGCCGCCGACGCGGTGCCCGGCCACACCGAATGGCGGCTGCCGGACCTCGACCGGGACACGATCGCCTACCTCCAGTACACCTCGGGGTCCACCGGCAGCCCGCGCGGAGTGGTCGTCACCCACGGGAACCTGCTGGCCAACCAGGAGTCGCTGGGCCGGCTGCTGGGCACGGGCCCCGGCGCCCGCATCGGCGGCTGGCTGCCGCTGCACCACGACATGGGCCTGGTCGGACAGCTGCTGCACCCGCTGTGGCTCGGCGGCACCTCGGTGCTGCTGAAGCCGGAGGCCTTCGTCAAACGCCCCGTGCGCTGGCTGGAGGCCGTCAGCCGGTACGGCATCGAGGTCAGCGGCGCCCCCGACTTCGCGTACGAGCTGTGCGTGCGCCGGATCACCGACGAGCAGCTCGACGGTCTCGACCTGTCCCGCTGGCGGGTCGCCGTCTCCGGCGGGGAGCCGGTGAGCCCCCGGACCCTGCGGTCCTTCCACGAGCGGTTCGCCTCCGCCGGGCTCCGCCCCGGAACGATGCGCGCGGCGTACGGCCTCGCGGAGGCCACCCTGATCGTCACGGGGGGCCCCGCACCGGACTCCGGGGCGGACGAAGAGCTCACGGTGGACGCCGAGTCGTTGGAGCAGCACAAGCTGCGCGGTCCGCGCCCGGGCAAACCGGTCCGCACCCTGGTGTCCTGCGGCACGCCCGACACGGCCGCCACGACGGTGCGGATCGTCGACCCCGAGACGCTCGAAGAGGTCCCGGACGGCAAGATCGGTGAGATCTGGGTGGCCGGACCCGGGGTCGCGCAGGGCTACTGGCGCGACCGCGCGGCCACGGCGGAGCGCTTCGAGGCCTCGACGGGCGGCGCGGGCTGCCAGCTGCGGACGGGTGACCTGGGTGTCCTGCACCACGGGAGCCTCCACGTGACCGGCAGGCTGCGGGACATGATCGTGGTCGCCGGACGCAATCTGTACCCACAGGACCTCGAACACGCGGTGCAGCGGATCAGCACCCTCTTCGGCACGGGCACGGCGTTCGCCGTGCCGGCCGAACGCGAACGCGTCGTCGTGGTCCAGGAGCTGCGTACGCACGAGCGCTACGCGCTGGACCTGGAGGCGGTCGCCAAGGACGTACAGCGCTGCCTCGCCGAGGAGTTCGACATCGCGGTGGGCGGGGTCCTGCTGGTGCGTCCCGGCACCGTCCGGCGGACCACCAGCGGGAAGGTGGAGCGGGCTGCGATGCGCCGGCTGTTCCTCAGCGGCGGCATCCAGCCCCTGTACCAGCATCTCGACAAGGAACTGATGGCATCGGCCGGTTCGTCGCGCTAGTCGCGGCCAGTACGGCCATCGAGTCGGAAGGGAGCTGGACGTGAACGCGGATGCACCGGGCGAACCTGACGAGCGGGTCTTCGCAACGTGGCTCGCCGAGCGGATCGGCGGCTACGCACGGCGGGAGGTCCCCCCGGACGAGCCGCTGTCCGAATGGGGGCTCGACTCGGTCGGCCTGCTCGGACTCTACGGTGACATCGAGGAGAGATTCGGCCCGCTGCTGGAACCGGCGGACATCTGGGCCCATCCCACCATCCGCGATCTGGCCCGCTTCCTCGCGATGCGGGAGGGCATGGGGCGGCGCCCCGGACAGGTGCGCGCCGCGTTCGTGTTCACCGGGCAGGGCTCCCAGCACCCGCGGATGACGGCCGCGCTGTACGAGCACCTGTCGGGCTACCGGCACCACCTCGCGGAGGCCGACGCGGCGATCCGCCCCTACCTCGGCATGTCCGTCATCGAGCTGATCCTCGGCGGCGATCCGCGGGTGCACCAGACGGCGCTGACCCAGCCGGCGCTGTTCGCCGTCGAGTACGCGCTGGCGATGACGCTGCTCCGGGAGGAGCAGGTGCGCCCGGTCGCCGTGCTGGGCCACGGCATCGGCGAGATCGCCGCGGCCGCCGTCTCCGGCGCGCTGACGCTGGAGGACGCGGCCCGGCTGGTGTGCTTCCGGGGCATGTACATGCAGTACCTGCCCACCGGGGGCGGGATGATGGCGACCTGCGCCGATCCCTTCGAGGCGGCCGAGGCCGCCGCGAGCGAGCCGGGGGTGTCCATCGGAGCCTTCAACGCGGCGCGGGCCACCGTGCTGTCCGGCGAGATCGAGGGGCTGGAGCGGGTCCGGGACCGGCTGGCCGCGATCGGGATCGCCAGCGCCTTCCTCCAGGTGACCCACGCCTTCCACTCACCGCTGATGGAACCGGTGACCCCGCGCTTCGAGGCGGCCGCCCGGCATCTGGCGGGTGCCGCGCCCCATGTGCCGTACTACTCCACGGTGTACGGGCGCAGGATCGAGGAACCGCTGGACGCCGCGTACTGGACGGCCCAGATCACCTCTCCGGTGCGGTTCGTCGACGCGGCGCGGCAGATGCTCGCCCAGCAGACCCCGAGCCATGTCGTGGAGATCGGCCCCAAGGCCGTGCTGATGCCGTTCCTCCGGCGCATGGCCGGTTCGCGGGGGCCCGAGTGTCTGGCGGTCTGCCGTGGTCCCGAGACGAACGCGGTGGACCTGGCCGGGGTCCTTTCCGCACTCAACGCGGGCCCGCTGGCCCTGGGTTGAGCGCGGCGGGCACGCTACGGGATCCAGCCCGCCTCCTCCGCGATCCGGATGGCGTCGATCCTGTTGCGTGCGCGGAGCTTGTCCACGATGGCCGTCAGGTAGTTCCGTACGGTGCCCTGGGTGAGGAAGAGCTGTACGGCCATCTCGGCCGTGTCCGCACCGCGGGCCGCCAGCCTGAGCACCTGGGTCTCCCTGGGCGAGAGCGGGTTGTCCGGTGCCTCCCAGGCGCTGAGGGCGAGATCGGGGTCGATGACCCGCTGCCCCGCGGCGACGGACCGTACGGACTGCGCCAGCCGGGCCGGCGGGGAGTCCTTCAGCAGGAACCCCGAGACCCGGGCCGACATCGCCCGGCGCAGGGTGCCGGGCCTGCCGAGGCTGGTCAGGATGAGCGTGCGGCAGTCCGGCAGCTTCTCGTGCAGGTCGGCGGCGGCCGTCAGCCCGTCGGTGCCGGGCAGGTCGATGTCGATGATGGCGACATCGGGGCGCGTTTCCAGCGCGGACGGCAGGATGAGGTCGCCCCGGTCGACCGAGGCGACCACCTGGAAGTCGGGCTCCATCTCCAACAGTGCGACGAGCGCGCCGCGGACCATGTGCACGTCTTCGGCGAGAAGAATCTTCAGAGTCAGCATTGGTTGTTCCCCCGTTCAATCCTTGCCGGCTCAGGCGGCGGGTCTCCCCGCGTCCTGAACCGCGGCCGGCGTGATGCCGGCGACCCCGTTCCTCCGTGGCTCCGGGGCCTCGGTCTGATCGACCGTGACAGGCCTGAGTGGTGCCTCGGCCGTCAGGCGGAACCGGCCACCGGGGGCGGGACCCGCGGTCAGCCGGCCGCCGATGGCGGTGAGCCGGATGTCGAGATTCCCCAGCCCACTGCCGCGGTCCACGGAATCCGACGGGCGGCTCTCGCTCACACCGTCGTTGTCGAGCACCAGCCGCACCGTCTCCTCCACGATCTCTGCCCGGATGGTGCAGCTCTGCGCCTTGCTGTGCCTGAGGATATTCGTAACTCCCTCGCGCAGGGCGGTCGCGAGCACAGTGTCCACCAGAGGGTGGAGCCGACCGCAGTCGACGTCCACCACGGCGTCGACATCGGCCGCGGCCATCACGTCGGCCACCGAATCCGCCTCCGTCGCCAGGGACATGGACCGGTAGCCCCTGGCGACCAGCCGTACGTCCGCGAGCGCCTGCCGGGAGACCTGGAGCACCGAGATGATCTCGGTGGTCGCCCGCTCCGGGTTGGCGGGCACGAGGCGCTGGACCAGCTCGCACTTGAGCGAGATCGCGGAGAGGCTGTAACCCAGCAGGTCGTGCAGATCGCGTGCGAACCGCAGGCGTTCTTGGGTGACGGCCATCCGGGCCATCTCGGCGCGGGTCTCGTGGACTTCGCGGACCAGGTCGGTGAGCCGGGTGAGGCCGTAGACGACGAGTCCGGTCAGAGCCGTGGAGATGCCCAGGTAGGCGAAGTCCATGACGGTGCCGCCGCCCTTGTTCACCCCCCAGCCCAGCACCAGGGCCGTGATGAGCGCGAAGCCGGGCCAGGCGACGCGGGGCGGCAGGAGCAGCAGGATCGAGGCGCTGAGCGGTCCCGCCACGCTGCCCCAGGCCGTGTTCAGCACGACCAGCGGGAAGAAGGTGAGGACGGTCTGGACGGCCAGGGCCCCGCATTTGCGGCCGGTGGACCAGCGCCGGGCCCGGGGCAGGGTGAGGACGATCTGAACCCCGTAGAGGACCAGGACGCCCGCCACGCATATGAGGAGATCACGGGTCTGGCCGCGCAGGGCGAATTCGACATTGAGCAGGGTCATGATTCCGTACCCGGTCAGGACGGTGATCACGATGCCCTGGGCGAGACGCGGTGCCAGGATGTCGGAAAGTCGCCCGCGCTTGTCCGGACTTAAACTTTCCGCTTGCCCCGCGCCCTGAGTCAGGTCGTTGTCCGCAGTCCGGAAACGGCCCGTCATATGCTCACTCCTCAGTACGCAATTCGGGAGAGTCTGAGATCGCACTATATGCCGAGCGGGCCAGGTGAAGGGCAGGCAACGGACAGCCCTGCCCGATCTACAACGGCAGTGGAACCGGATTGAGTTCCCCGAATGCGAGAGCACCGTCCCGCTGCCCGAGGCTCGGCGGTACGTCGAAGAGCCTCCCCGGGGCGAACCTGGCATAAAAGGGACGCAACCCCGGCACGATGGTCTTGACAACCGGAATTTCAACGTCCGGACGCGTCTGGTCGAGGACCAGGAGTTCCATTCCGTGCGACTCCAGCAGGGTCCGGATGTGGTGCACGTCTTCGAGGAGGTCCTCGCGGCGTCCGGCGTACGACCAGGAGGCGGGCGTCCGGGCACTCTGCCCCGGATCGGGGAACAACTGCGGCTGGCCGGGCAGCGGCGTACCGGAGGCGTCGCGGCCCGGAAGCATCTGCACCATCTCGGTGAGCGCCCTGCGCAGGGCCAGGCGCGGGTCGAAGTGCGCCCCGAACCCGAACACGAACCCGTCGGCCGGCCCCGCGTCGTGCCGGGACACCACCGCCACGACCGGGATGCCGAGGTCGGAGGTGAGGTCCAGGGCCCAGACCCGGCGGCCGGACCGCTCCAGCGCGGATCGCGTGGACGCCAGCCAGGGCTCGTCGAAGGCGTCGAGGTCGAGGCCCGGCAGGCGCAGCCGGTTGTACCACCACAGGGCCACGGCATCGCGCTCGACGAGTTCGAGGGCGCCCTGGACGACGGCGTCCTCAAGGCTGCCGCCCGCCGCGTTGCCGTTGGAGTCGGACCACAGGTGGTCGCCGCGGACGCCCGCGCCCGCGCCCGCGCCCGCGCCGAAGTACAGGGTGGAGGTGGGGAGCAGCCGGTGGACCCCCGCGGTGAGGGACCAGACCGGCGTCCAGTCGGTCCCGGCCGTCGGGTCGAAGGGTTCGCTGACCCGGTGGAAGGGTGACTCGACCGCGTTCCAGCGCTCCCGGTCGGCGTACTGCCGCTCGTCGAACAACTGGTAGGCGTTGGGGTGCAGGGCCTGGTCTCCCAGCCCCGTCAGCGAGTCCCGGATGACGAGCTCATCGCCCTGGCGGGCGGCGCTGTACCGTTCCGCCGCCTCGCACAGGGCGCTCGCCCGCGCCTCGGTGGCGGTGGCCCCTTTGCCTCCGCTGCGGGCCCGCAGGACCTCGTGGACCCCGGCGAGCGAGCGCCCGCGCAGGGCGAGGTTGTGGCCGGAGTCGTAGGCGTGCAGTCCGTCGGGCAGTCCCGGCACCTGGCGGACGTTGGTGACGATGCCGGTGACCGGGCTGATCAGCCGGCGGTTCTCGATGAGGATGCCCTCGGCGGAGATCGCGCGGTCGTTGCTGCCCGAGCCCTCGGCCTTAGGCCGGGACACCAGGGCCACGGGCCGTGCCGTCCGCTCGGCGACCATCGCGGGGTCCCCGCAGTCGGGGCACTGCGGGCGGCGCATCACCATGTGGTGGGCGGTGCTCAGATTGAGGCTGTCCAGGACGCAGACCGCCCGCTGTTCCGGGTAGCGCAGTCCGGCGAGCCATTTGGAGATCTCCAGCACGGCGCTGTGCAGTCCCAGGGACCGCACGGCGGACAGGGTCGGGGCCGGCCGCGCGGCGGGTCCGTCCAGTCCCAGCGCGCGCTGTACGGGCAGTTCGCTGAAGCGGTGCTCGGAGAGCCGGTGGGCCAGGCAGGTCCAGCAGGGCCCGCTGCCGTCCGGGGCGAAGAACGGTCCGGTCCAGGGATCGGCGCCGAAGGGCCTGGCCAGCAGCCAGGTCCGGCGCTGGACCCGCAGGCGCGCCGCCACGGTCCGCAGTTGCGGGTCCAGGTAGTCCGAGCACAGCACGAGCGCCAGCGGGGCGTCGGCGTGCTCGTCCACCGCGTTGAGCCCCGAGGCGTTGCAGGCGGCGCGGGCCGCGGTGGTGTCGACCCCGCCGACCGGGATCACCGCCACCGGCGCCCTGCCGACCTCGGCCGTCGCCTCGTACCCGTCGAGGCCGGCGCGGTCCCAGTAGGCCTGGGCCAGGGCCGTGTCCTCGCCCGTCAGATCGGCGGCGTGCCGGTAGCCCACCAGGTTGGCCTCGGCGAGGCTGCGCAGCGCCCGGCCCGCCTCGGCGATCGACATGCTGCGGGAGGCGTCCCTCAGCAACTGGGTGAGCGTGCGGCTGCCGTCGAGCAGCGGGACGAGGTTCTCGATCCCGCCGCCGCGCAGGACGGTCACGCCCTTGTCGGACAGGACGAACGCGGCCTCGCCCGGCACGGCCTCGGCTCTGACGTGGCGCTTGAAGGCGACGAAGGGGCCCGCCAGGGGCTCCTGTATCGGGCTCACGCCGCCACCTGAGCGGCGAAGGGGACACCCATGCCGCACGTGCAGGGGCGGATGCACCAGTCGGCGCTGCCGACGGCGGCGGCAGCATCGCTCAGGTCGTCTATGGAGACGGTCGCGCCGGCCGTCCAGTCCACTGCGTCGGCTCCGAGGCCGAACTCCAGCAAGGCCCAGGAGAGGTCCCGGTCGAAGCTCCGTCCGGGCGTGGGCTGAGGTCCGGTGCTCATGGTGCGATCGGCGAAGCGTAGATAGTCCCGGGCCTCGTTCATGTCTTCCCCCTGTGACGAACGGCGCTGCGTTTACGTCTGTCTGGGTCGAGAGTCTGGGGCGGGACCTCATGGAACCGGCAGTGCACCGGTCACCGGCCACCTATGACATTTTCATGAATCGCCTCATGTGTGGGTCACTGGGCCGCGGCGCCCCCTTGGTGCGAGTCTGCGTACCTGACTCCAAAGGGTCGTCGCAGGGTTTGGCCGGCGGCCGTGGCCCGACAAGGGGGAGCACGCACATGGAGATCAAAGTACTCGGGTCGCTCGCCGTCCACGAGCGCGGCGTCTCGGTGGTTCCGAGCGCCGCGAAGCCCAGGCAGCTGCTCGCGCTGCTCGCCCTCCACGCCGAGCGGGTCGTCACCGTACCCACGCTGATGGAGGAGATCTGGGGCGAGGACATCCCCCGCAGCGCGGCCACCACACTGCAGACGTACATCCTCCAGCTGCGCCGGAAGATCAGCGCAGCGCTCGACGGGGATCCGCTGCTCGACGCCAAGGACGTCCTCGTCACCCAGTTCGGCGGCTACCTGCTCCAGGTGGCTCCGGGCCAGGTCGACGCCCACGAGTTCGAGAGGCTCGCCGGCCACGGCCGGGCCGCCTACGACGTCGGCGACTACCGTGCCGCGTCCGAACTGCTCGGCCGCGCGCTCGCGCTGTGGCAGGGCCCGGCGCTGGTCGACGTACGGGCGGGTTCCGTGCTGGAACTCGAGGTGCTGCGGCTCAACGAGGAGCGCACGGCCGCCCTGGAGCGGCGCATCGAGGCGGACATCCGGCTCGGCCGCCATGCCGAGGTGATCCCGGAACTGCGGGTGCTGGCGGCCCGCCATCCGCTCCACGAGGGGTTCTGCGGACAGCTCATGCGCGCCCTGCACCGGGCGGGCGGGGGCTGGCGGGCTCTCGAGGCGTACCAGAGGCTGCGGGGGTCTTTGGTGCGCGAACTGGGGCTCGAACCGTCCGCGCCGCTCCAGCAGCTGCACCAGGCCGTGCTCTCGGGCGATCTCGACCGGTTCGACCCGGTCGGCGCCGGGATGCCCCGGGTGCTCCAGCCCGTGGCCGCGGCCGAGTAGCCGCGGCCGGGGAGCGGTGGCCGGGAACCAGCGGCCGGGGAGCGGTGGCCGTGCGGCCGGCGGCACATGGCCGGTGGCCGCGCGTAGCAGCGGCCGCCCGCAGCGCCGCTCGAGCCAGGCTCCAGGGCGCGTGGCCACGGCTTTTGAGGGGTCGTTCCTAGCTTGGGCCGATGACGACCTTCGACGAACTGCTGACCACGCTCGCTCCCTCGCCGAGCCTGCACCGGTCCACCGCAGAACTCAACCGGCTGAAGGACGAGGTGAGCCGCGGTCCGGATCCCGAGGCGACGAAGCGGCAGCACGCCAAGGGCAAGCTGACCCCCTACGAACGGCTCGATCTCCTCTTTGACGAAGGCACGTTCACGGAGATCGAGCCGCTCCGCCGGCACCGGGCGACCGGTTTCGGCCTCCAGCACCGCAGGCCCCACGGCGACGGCGTGGTCATCGGCTGGGGCCTGGTGCACGGCAAGACGGTCTTCGCGTACGCCCACGACTTCCGGGTCTTCGGCGGCGCACTCGGCGAGGCCCACGCCACCAAGATCCACAAGGTGATGGACCTCGCCGAGCAGGCCGGCGCCCCGCTGGTCTCCCTGAACGACGGTGCGGGCGCCCGTATCCAGGAGGGCGTCTCGGCCCTGGCCGGATACGGCGGCATCTTCCGCCGCAACACCCGCGCCTCGGGGGTGATCCCGCAGATCAGCGTCATGCTCGGCCCGTGCGCGGGCGGCGCGGCGTACTCCCCGGCGCTCACGGACTTCGTGTTCATGGTCCGCGAGACCTCGCAGATGTTCATCACCGGCCCGGACGTGGTCCGCGCGGTGACGGGCGAGCAGATCACCCAGAACGGCCTCGGCGGCGCCGATGTGCACGCCTCCGTCTCCGGCGTCGCCGGGTTCGCGCACGACTCCGAGGAGGAGTGCCTCGAGGACGTCCGCTACCTGCTCTCGCTGCTCCCCCAGAACAACCGCGAACTGCCCCCGGTGGTCCGCGGCGACGACCCGGCCGACCGCCGCACCGACGCCCTCGCCGGCATCGTCCCGGCCGATCCCGGCCAGGCGTACGACATGCGCAAGGTGATCGAGGAGATCGTCGACGACGGCGAGTTCTTCGAGGTGCAGGAGGCCTGGGCGCAGAACGTCGTGTGCGCCTTCGCCCGGCTCGACGGACACGTCGTGGGCATCGTCGCCAACCAGCCGGCCGCCCTGGCCGGGGTCCTGGACATCCACAGCTCCGAGAAGGCCGCGCGGTTCGTCCAGACCTGCGACGCCTTCAACGTCCCGCTGCTCACGCTCGTGGACGTGCCCGGCTTCCTGCCGGGCGTCGACCAGGAGCACAACGGCATCATCCGGCACGGCGCCAAGCTGCTGTACGCGTACTGCAACGCGACGGTCCCGCGGATCTCCCTGGTCGTCCGCAAGGCCTACGGCGGCGCGTACATCGTCATGGACTCGCGGTCCATCGGGGCCGACCTGGCCTTCGCGTGGCCCATCAACGAGATCGCGGTGATGGGTGCGGAGGGCGCGGCGAACGTGGTGTTCCGCAAGGAGATCGCCTCGTCCGACGATCCCGAGGCGACACGAGAACGTCTGGTCAAGCAGTACAAGGCCGAGCTCATGCATCCGTACTACGCCGCGGAGCGCGGGCTCGTGGACGACGTCATCGATCCGGGTGAGACCCGGCAGGTCCTGATCCGCTCGCTGGCGATGCTGCGGGCCAAGCACGCCCCGCTGCCGGAGCGCAAGCACGGCAATCAGCCGGTGTGAGGCCGCGGCGCACGGGCCGCGGTTCCGGATCGGCGGAACCGCGGCCCCTCGCGCGCCCGGCGGGTCCGGCGGGTCCGGCGGGTCCTGCGCGCCGGACGTTCACCGGTCGAAACACCGGGTGCCGGCGCCCACCCCTCCGGATTGGCTCCGAGAGGCCCCGGAAAATCAATTCGGCCGTCAGATGCGTGTGCCGTACCAGGAAAATCGCATAACCCGGAGCATGACGTTTTCCCGGCAATGGCAAATGCGCCGGGCACGTGCGAACCCGGATCACGCGGGCGCGGGTTCGTGCACCACGATGCCGGAATGGAATCAGGTAGGGAGGCAAATCCCGTCGCACCGGCACTGGCGCGCGGCCTGGCACGAATGGGCGACGGCGATCCGGCCGCGCGCGAGCGCGGCTGCGCGCTGCTGGGCCGGGCGGCCGAGCGGGACGAATCGGTGCGCGCCGGGGCGGCGACCGCGCTGGTCGCCCTGGCGCGGCGGGAGAGCGACGTACGGGTGCTGCGGGCCCTGGCGGAGGCGCTCGGCGGGACGGCCGACGGGCGCGCCGTTCCCGCACTCGCCGTCCTCGCGGGGCATCCCGACGACCGGGTGCGCCTGGAGGCGGCCGGAGCGTTCGCGGGGCTGGCCGGCTGCCCGCCGGACGCGGACGCCGTCCGCGCGCTCCTCGCGCTGACCCGTGACGCGGACCCGCGGGTCCGCGACCGGGCGACGTTCGTCCTGGGCTTCCAGCTGGAGGCCGACGGCCCCGAGGTCCGCGCCGCGCTCTGGGAGCGCACGGGCGACGAGGACCGCGAGGTCCGGGAGGAGGGCGTCCGCGGACTCGCCCGGCGCCGCGACCCGCGGGCCGTCCCGTTGTTGGCGCAGTTGCTCGCGCACCCCGACGGCGCGCACGTCCACACCTTCGACGCGGCGCGGATCATGGGCGCCCCCGAGCTGCTGCCCGCGTTGCTGGACTACGAGCCCGAAGGCGCCGGGGTCACCGCCGCCGTGCACGCGTGCGATCCGGTGCGCAGGGCCCGGCTGGACGCGGCCGCCTGGGAGTTGGTGTGCGCGCTGCACCGGCTGCGGCCCGACCTGGACGCGGCCGTCTCGGCGGAGCTCTTCGGCCCGGGGCTCGCCCTGGGCTTCGGCGCCCGCGGCACGTCGGCGGCGTACGACGTGGAGCTCCTGCTCGCGCGCGGGGCCGGCGACCCCGCGGGAGCCGCCGCGCTGGTCTCGGCCGACCTGCCGGGGCGTTCCGGCGTCACCGCCGGGCGCGCGGGCCCGTCCTCCGTGGCGTAGGCGCGCGGGGTGGCCGGCAGGATGCCGGTCAGGCGTCGGCCCGCTTCGGCCGTGCGATGTTCGGCGCTCGGAGTCGGAGTTCGGAGTCGGAGTTCGGGGCAGGCGTACTCGACACCCGCGGCGCCCCCGTGCTGACACTGGGGCCCGACACGCGGGGGGAGGCGGCCATGCGCGGCCGACGGTTCTGGGGGGCCCTCGCGGGCACCGTGCTGGTGCCCGCCGCCGTGATCGGCGGCGTGGCGGTCCACTTCGCGGGCGGAGCGGGCGGAACGGGCGGAGCCTCCGGGGCGGCGGACTCCGTGCCCCATCTGGACACCACGGGGCACTTCTTCCTGGCCGTGGCGGTCATCCTCGCGGCCGCCCACCTCGGCGGCCGGATCGCGCGGCGGGCCGGGCAGCCGCCGGTCATCGGGGAGATCTGCGCGGGGCTGGCGCTCGGCCCCTCGCTGCTCGGGCACTTCGCGCCGGCCGCCACGGGCTGGCTGTTCCCCGCCCCCTCGCTCCGGCTCCTGGACGGGCTCGCCCAACTCGGCCTGGTCCTCTTCGTGTTCGGGGTGGGGCGGGAGCTGGCCGGGCAGGGCCTGCGGGGCGCGGCGACGCAGGCCCTGCTGGTCAGCCAGGCGTCGATGCTCGTGCCGTTCGCGGTCGGCGCGGTCGCCGCAACCTGGCTGCTCGCCTTCGCCGGGCCGCGCGCGGACCCACTCTCCTTCGTGCTGTTCGTGGGCTGCGCGTTGAGCATCACGGCCCTCCCGGTGCTCGCCCGGATCCTCGCCGACCTGGACCTCACCCGGACCGAGCCCGGGCGGCTCGCCCTGTTCGCCGCCGCGGTCGGGGACGGCGGCAGCTGGCTGGTGCTCACCGCGGTCCTGGCGGGCGGGGCGCCGCTCTCGGTGGCGGGGGTGGCAGCCCTCGCGCTGCTGCTCCTCGGCCCGGTGCGCGGGGGGCTGCCGGGTCGGTTCGGCGGCAGGGGCAGATGTGTAAAAGAGGCAGGGGCCGGGGCGGCGTGCCGCTCGGCCTCCAGGATCGCGGGGGCGGGCCGGGCGGGCCGGCCGGGGGCTGTCAGTCGATGATTTCCGGGCTGGCCGTGATGACCGCGAAGGGGGCGCCCTGGGGGTCGGCCAGGACGGCCATGCGGCCGGCCGGCATGTCGAAGGACGGCTTCAGGACCGCTCCGCCGGCGCGGACCGCGGCTGCCTGGACCTCGTCCACGTCGTCCGCGTGGAAGTAGGCGAGCCAGTGCGGCGGGGTGCCCGGGGGCAGGTTCGCCAGGTCCATCATCCCGCCCACGGCGCGGCCTCCGACGAGGAACTCCGTGTACCCCTCGGCTCCCGGCATCTTGGACGCGGTCGTGGAGACCGGCAGGACGGAGGTGTAGAACGCGGCCGCGGCGGGGACGTCGCTCGTGCTCAGCTCGTTCCAGATGAGGGCGCCGTGCTCGTTGACGATGCCCGCGCCGTCGAAGGTGCCGGCCTGCCACAGGCCGACGACGGCGCCGGTCGGGTCGGCGACGACGGCCATCCGGCCGAGGTCCATGACGTCCATGGCGCCCAGGACGACCTTGCCGTGGGCATCGGTGACGGACTTGAGGGTGCCGTCGAGGCCGTCGGTGGCCAGGTACGTGGTCCACACGGTCGGCGGCATCGGGTCGGGGACGCTGCCGTCCGGGTTCATCGCCTTCATGATCCCGGCGACCGGCTTGCCCTTGAGGGTGCAGACGGCGTACCCGCCGGTCTCGGGCGGGCCGATCTCGCCCTGCCAGCCGAACAGGTCGCTGTAGAAGTCGATGGCGGCCTGCTGGTCGGGGACCATCAGGTCGATCCAGCAGGGGGTGCCGGGCTTGTAGGGGCCGTTCATGTCGGGCACGGGCGCTCCGGGGGATGGATCGGGGGATGGATCGGGGAAGGACGGCCCGTCCCCTACCCGGGGGACGGGGCCCGAAGCGGGCCGTACGGGTGAAGCCCGTGCGGTAACCCCTGACTGGCCGTCCCACCCCCCTGCTCCGCCCCGGCTCCGACGCCGGACGGGTGCGGTGTGGGCGAGCATGGGCGTGGCCGGCGGGGCATCCGTCGCTCATCACGCGGGAACGGGTGGGGAATTGATGAGATCGGTACGGATGCTCATGTCCGCGGCGGCGGCCTTCACGGCCTTGGGGGCTGCGCTCGGCACCTCGCCGGCCGTCGCGTCCTCGGCCCCGGCCGCCCAGGCCGCCCAGGCCGCCCAGGCCACCCAGGCCACCCAGACCGCCCTGGCCGCGGGCCCGGCGCAGAACGAGATCAGGGTCGTGTCCTGGAACATCTGCGGCGAGGCCGGCGGCAACCGGGGGGACGCGGGCTACTGCGCGTACCGGGACCAGCCCGCGGTGAAGATGGACGAGGTCCAGAAGGTCGTGGACGAGCGGCGCGCCAACGTGGTGATGCTGCAGGAGGTCTGCGGCGGCGCCGCCGGCAGCCACATGGCGCTGCTCCAGGAGCGGCTCGGCCCCGCATGGTCCATCCGGCACGCCAAGGGCGCGCGCCCCGACGGCCGGACCGACTGCCGGGCGGGCCTGACCGGCGAGCTCGGCATCCTGCTGGCCGTGAAGGGCACCGTCACCGGCTCCTGGTCCGAGAACACGCTGCCCGCCTCCGCGGACGACAAGCAGACCCTCGCGGCGCTGTGCGTGGCGGTGGAGGGCTGGAGCACCACGCCCTGCACCACCCACGTCATCCCCGGCCAGGCGAGCCGCGCCGCCGCGCAGATCAGGAACGTCAAGGCGTTCGTCGACGCGCACGCTCCCGGCGGCACCGTCCTGGGCGGCGACTTCAACCGCAACGCGGGCGCGGCCGAGATGGCGCCGCTGACCGGCGCGTACGACCACTGCATCGACGGGTTCACGTACCACGGCTGGGACACGGTCGGCACGGGCGGGCACTCCTGGAACGAGCTCGACCACCTCTTCACGACGAAGGCCGTCGGCGCGAACCGCTTCGCCTCCTGCGCCATCGACTCGGCGCGGATGGACACCACCCCGAACGAGCCGGACAGCGGCCCCCCGAGCGGGGTCTCCGACCACGCCCCCGTCACCGCCGTGCTGCGCGGCGCTCCGACGGCCGGGGACATGGACGGTGACGGCAGGTCCGACCTGGTCGCCGTGGACGACGAGGGCAAGCTCCGCCTCTACGCCGGACGGGGCGACGGCGCCGTCACCGGCAGCCCCGCCGTGATCGGCAGCGGCGGCTGGGCCGGCGCCTCCGTCTCCCACCGCGGGGACTGGACCGGCAACGGCACCGAGGACGTCGTCGCCCGCGTCGGCACCGAGCTGCGCGTCTACCCGAACCGCGGCGACGGCACGCTGGCCTCCCCGGTGCGGATCGGCACCGGCTTCCCCGCCGACTCCAAGGTGGTCAGCGTCGGCGACGCCACCGGTGACGGCCACCCGGACGTGATCGCCACCCTCGGCGACACCCTGTGGCTGTACGCGGGCGACCCGGCCGCCCGACCCGGCGTGAGGTCCGGGGTGCAGATCGGCACGCGGGGCTGGTCCCCGATGAGCCTGAGCGCGGCGGGCGACGCCGACCACGACGGCCGCGTCGACCTGTTCGCGCGCGACGCGAACGACGAGAAGCTGTGGCTCTACCGGGGCCGCGGCGACGGCACCTTCGGCGAGCGCACCGAGTACGGGCACGGGTACGGGACCGGCAACCGGCCGCTGCTGGCGGGCGCCGGCGACGCGGACGGCAACGGGGTCGCGGACCTGTGGGCGACCACGAACGAGGGCACCGGCACGCTGATGTTCTACGCCGGCGAGACCAACGGCGCGGGCGACCCGGTGGACGGCACCCGCACCACGGTCGGCCAGAGCAGCTGGAACACCATCCGCGCGATCAGCTGAGCGGCTTTGGTGAAGTTCGCTGCTGATCCATTGATGCGTGCGCGTTGTCTGTTCAGGGCTTGGTCGACTGCGGTGCCGACCGCTCCGTTGGTGGTGTGGACGCGCTCGGGGTAGTCCTCGTACTTCGCCGAGCGCCACACCCGCTCGATGTCGTTCAGCTCGGGACTGCGGGGCGGGAGGTAGAAGAGTTCGACGCCGATGGCGGCGAGCTCCTCGCGGCGCCCTTTGAAGACACGGGCCACGTGTGCGGAGGCGTTGTCCAGGACGACGGTGCACGGCCGTGCCCGTGTGAAGCCCGCGGGAGGTTTGTCCCGTGCGGCGGCCCCGCCGGGCAGGCGGGCCAGCCTCACGCACACGAACTCCGGCAGCATGACCGCGTCGATCTTGCCGCAGGTCCTCTCCCAGACCAGATCGGCATGCTGTCCCACCGTCAGGGCCCCGAGGACGTTCACACGTCGGCCCTTCTTGTCCTCGCGCGGCACGACGGCCCGCTGTCCTACCCTTGACCAGGTGTATCCGGTGGGCATGGTCGGGGCGAACCCGCTCTCGTCGAGGAAGGTCAGCCACTTCGGGCACGGTCAGGCCCCGACCCATCAGCCGTACGTAGTCCAGACGCAGTCTGGTACCCGGCGCGAGATCGCGTGCCCGCAGACGCTCACACACCTCGCGTTCCTGATCAGACGTCAATTCCACACGCAAGATTTTCGGCATGGGCAGCCCCTCCCTGCCCTGCCTCATACCCGAACCGCAGCCCGCATCACCGAGACCGCTCAGCTTGTGCGCGGGGAGGCTGCTGGCGGCTCGGATCAGCCCCGCGGGCACCGGGGCTGTATCTCTCCGGGGCTGTCGCTACGCGGCGCCCGCCGCTGTCAGGACCGCGACCGGCAGGAGCAGAATCCACTGCGGCAGCCGGAGCAGTGGCTTCGGCCAGCCGACCGACAGCGTGACGACCAGGAAAGCGAGTGCGTACGCGACGAAGTGCGCAGCCACGAACCACGCCACCAGGCCGGTTGCTGACGTATCGTCCGCCAGCGCGAGGTAGACCAAGGCGGCTGCGGAGAGCACCAGGTCGACGCTCACCATGTGCCACACGGCATGAAGGACGCGCTTGGGTTCGTCTGCGAGTCCGCAGGACAGCAGCGGGCGCACCACATCCCGGTGCCCGCCGACGATGTGCGCTGCGGCCACACCGGACGCGGTGATGCCCGCTGCGAGAAGCCAGCCGTTCATCGGATCTCGATTCCTTTGGCTATGACAGCAGCCAGCCGGCCGGCCAGCTGAGGGTCGGGGTGTTCCCCGACCAGGCCGATGTGGAAGAACACGGCTCCTGCCAGCGTGTCCAGGACCAGATCCACGGGTGTGTCGGCCGCGATCTCCCCGCGCTCCACGGCACGCTCGAAGACGATCAGCAGCCGCTCCTTCGAGGGGGCCAGGAAGTCGCTGCGGATGCGCGCCTTCAGCACCGGATCGGCGGCGAAGTCAGAGAGCAGCCCCGGGAGCGCCGCTGCGGCGGCCGGTGCGTGGAACTCGTCGACCAGGCCCCGCAGCAGTGCGGTCAGGTCCCCGGCCAGCGTTCCGGTGTCTGGGGCCGGAGCATGGTCGGTGGTCGTGAACACGGCCTCGAAGACCAACTCCGGCTTGCCCCGCCACCGCCGGTAGACCGTGTCCTTGCCGACACCGGCACGGGCAGCCACCGCCCCGATCGATGTCGCGGCGTAGCCAACCTCGATCACCAGCTCTGTGGTCGCGCTGACGATCGCCTCGTGCGAGCGGGGATCCCTGGGACGTCCCCTGGAGGACGGAAAGGAACTCATACCGATTTACGATACGGGTCGACCCGTTTGATAAGCAATCCCGGCCGGCGTCACGAGGACATCACCGCTGCGGAGCATGTACCACAACCGCAACGCACTTACTCAAGACCGCTTAGTGCGGTGACCGGCACCTGGACGGGGTCGCGGGAACCACGCTGAGCGTGTGCCCCGCGGCCCCTGCGCACGCCTGTGCGCCGAGCTCGAATACCGTGCTAGCGGAATGCTTGCACTGCGACTATTCTGGCTGCATGGCCACCTTGTACGTCCGCGACTTGTCCGACGAAGCGCTCGCAGAGCTCAAGATAAGAGCCGCGCGTAGCCGTCAGTCACTGCAGGCGTACGCCCGGACCCTCCTGGAGGAAGAGGCCGCGACACCGTCCGTCGAGGACGTCGTCGAGCGCATCCGCTCCCGGGTCTCGGCCGAGCTGAGCGTGGACGAGGTTCTCGGCGACCTCGATGCCGGGCGGCGGCGCGAATGATCGTGATCGACGCGAGCGCGGTCGTCATGCTGGTCGCCGACGCGGGCCCGGTGGGCGAGGCCTTACGCGATCGGGTGAGGGGTGAACGGCTCGCCGCCCCCTACCTGCTCGATGTGGAAGTCACCCAGGCGTTGCTCGGCCGCCATCGGGGAGGCAAGCTCTCCGATCGCCAACTGGACTCGGCTTGGGACGACTTCGGGCTCCTGCCGGTCAGGCGGATGGAGCACCTCCCGGTGTTGCCCCGGGTGCGGGAGCTGTACGCGAACCTCTCCGCATGCGATGCCACCTACGTCGCACTGGCCGAGGGGCTCCAGGTGCCGCTCGTCACGTGCGACGCACGGATCGCCCGATCCGGCAGCCCGCGCTGCAAGGTCGAGGTCTTCGGCGCGGCATGAACTGATGCGGGTGATGCTTCACTCGTCGCCCCGGGCCGACGGCATGACCTCGGTCGCCGTGGAGTCGTCGTCGATCTGACGCAGCACAGCCGCCGTGACGTACGTCGAGACGTCGCTCCCCATCGCGTCGGTATGTGCTTTCAGTCGCGCGCGCAGCGCCGCGTCCATGCTCATGCGAGCAACGTGGCGCGGTGGTTCACGGGACAGGGGGAAATGCCGAGGCCTCCGTCCCCCGCGGGTGGGGGACGGGGGCCTCGGCTCGTGCGTCAGAGCTTCTCGGGGGTGCGGATGCCCAGCAGGGACATGCCCTTGGAGAGGGTGCGGGCGGTCAGCTCGCACAGGAACAGGCGGTTCTCGCCGACGACGAGCTCGGGCTCGGGCTTCACGACCGGGCACTGCTCGTAGAACGTCGCGAACAGCGAGGACAGCTGGTAGAGGTACGCGGCCACCTTGTGCGGGGCGTGGTCCGCGGCCGCCTCGGCGATGAGCTCGCCGAAGTGGTCCAGGTGCAGGCCCAGCGCGCGCTCGGCCGGGGCCAGCTCCAGCTCCGGGTGCGCGACCGGCTTCCGGTCGCCCGCCTCGCCCGCCTTGCGCAGGATGGACTTGATCCGGGCGTACGCGTACTGGAGGTACACGGACGTGTCGCCGGTCAGCGAGACCATCTGGTCCAGGTCGAACTTGTAGTCGCGCGCGGCGGAGGTGGACAGGTCCGCGTACTTCACCGCGCCGATGCCCACGTACCGGCCGTTCTCGAGGATCTCCGCCTCGCTCAGGCCGATCTTCTCCGCCTTCTCGCGCACGACGGCCGTCGCCCGGTCCACCGCCTCGTCCAGCAGGTCCACCAGCCGGACCGTCTCGCCCTCACGGGTCTTGAACGGCTTGCCGTCCTTGCCCAGCACGGTGCCGAAGGCCAGCTGCACGGCCTTGGTGTCCTCGTTCAGCCAGCCCGCCCGGCGCGCCGTTTCGAAGACCATCTTGAAGTGCAGGGACTGCCGCGCGTCGACCACGTAGATCAGCTCGGTCGCGCCCAGGTTGCCCACCCGGTCGCGGATCGCCGAGAGGTCGGTCGCCGCGTAGCCGAAGCCGCCGTCGGACTTCTGGACGATCAGCGGGGTCGGGTTGCCGTCCGGGCCCTTGACGTCGTCGAAGAACACGCAGAGCGCGCCGTTGGAGCGGACGGCGACGCCCGACTCCTCCAGCAGCTTGCACGTCTCGACGAGCATGTCGTTGTAGCCGGACTCGCCGACCACGTCGGGGTCCTGGATGTCCATGTCCAGCTTGTCGAAGACGGAGTAGAAGTAGATCTTCGACTCGTCCACGAACCGCTGCCACAGGGCGAGGGTCTCCGGCTCGCCGGCCTGGAGGTCCACCACCCGGGCCCTGGCCCGCGTCTTGAACTCCTCGTCGGAGTCGAAGAGCGTGCGCGAGGCCTTGTACAGGCGGTTCAGGTTGGACATGGCCTCCTCGCCGGAGACCTCCACTGCGTCGTCACCGTCCCCGGCGCCCTTGTGGTCCAGCTCGTGCGGGTGCTCCAGCAGGTACTGGATGAGCATGCCGAACTGGGTGCCCCAGTCGCCGATGTGGTGGCGACGGACCACCTTCTCGCCGGTGAACTCCAGGATCTCCACCATCGCCGCGCCGATGACCGCCGACCGCAGGTGGCCGACGTGCATCTCCTTGGCGACGTTCGGCTGCGCGTAGTCGATCACCGTCGTACCCGGCTTCGCGGCGAGCGGCACGCCGAGCCGGTCGTCGGCGGCACGCGCGGCCAGGGTCTCGACGATCGCCCGGTCGGTGACGGTGATGTTGAGGAAGCCGGGCCCGGAGACCTCGATCTCCTTGATCAGGTCACCGGAGTCGAGGCCCTCGACCACGGTCGTCGCCAGCTCGCGCGGGTTGGCCTTGGCCTTCTTCGCGAGCGCCAGGATGCCGTTGGCCTGGAAGTCGGCCCGGTCGCTTCGTCGCAGCAGGGGGTCGGCCGCACCGGACTCCGGCAGGGCGGAGGCGAGTGCGTCGGCGACGCGCTGGTTGACGGAGGAAGCGAGGGAAGGGACCGAGGCCATGAGCTGCCGTTCCTGTGAGGTCGTGCCTGAGGGTGCACTTGGGTGTTCAGACAAGTGCCGAGTATCCCACGCGGGGGCCGGACGCTTCGCGGGATATCCGGGTGGTTCCAGTGGGTGGAAGCAACCCCGGAGTGCTCCCCTCCGTCTGGGAGAATGGCCCACAGCCAGCATTCGAGATAGAAGGACGTGTCGTGGCTCAGAGCGCGCAGAGCAGCACCGAGACCGATTGGGTCTCCCGTTTCGCGGACGAGGTCATCGCCGAGGCGGAGCGCCGAGCCCCGGGCAAAGTCGTCGTCGTCGCCTCCGGACTCTCCCCCTCCGGCCCGATCCACCTGGGCAACCTCCGCGAGGTCATGACCCCGCACCTGGTCGCCGACGAGATCCGCCGCCGGGGCATCGAGGTCCGCCACCTGATCTCCTGGGACGACTACGACCGGTACCGCAAGGTCCCCAAGGGCATCCCCGGCGTCTCCGAGGAATCGCACGCCCAGCACATCGGCCGCCCGCTGACCGCCGTGCCCGCGCCCGAGGGCTCCGCGTACCCGAACTGGGCCGAGCACTTCAAGGCCGCCATGGTCGAGGCGCTCGCCGAGCTCGGTGTCGAGTACGACCCCATCAGCCAGACGGAGCAGTACACCGCGGGCACCTACCGCGAGCAGGTCCTGTTCGCGATGAAGCACCGCGGCGACATCGACGCGATCCTCGACCAGTACCGGACGA
Source organism: Streptomyces sp. ICC1 (assembly GCF_003287935.1). Classification (GTDB taxonomy): domain Bacteria; phylum Actinomycetota; class Actinomycetes; order Streptomycetales; family Streptomycetaceae; genus Streptomyces; species Streptomyces tritrimontium. The sequence continues at coordinate 1,433,331 of NZ_CP030287.1, read as the reverse complement.
AGGCCAAGCCGGGCGCGGGCAAGAAGCCGCAGCAGAAGCCGGCCGACGAGGCCGAGCTGGAGGCCGCAGAGGGCTCCGGCGCGGCCGCCGAGGACGACGGCACCGTCGGCGAGGGCGGGTACTTCCCGTACAAGCCGTACTGCGGCCAGTGCGGCAAGGACTTCACCAAGGTCACCTCGTACGACGACGAGACGACCGAGATGACCTACGTCTGCACCGAGGACGAGTACACCGAGACGGTCAAGCTCAGCGAGTTCAACCGCGGCAAGCTCGTCTGGAAGGTCGACTGGCCGATGCGCTGGGCCTACGAGGGCGTGATCTTCGAGCCCTCGGGCGTCGACCACTCCTCGCCCGGCTCCTCCTTCCAGGTCGGCGGCCAGATCGTGGGCATCTTCGGCGGCGAGCAGCCGATCGGACCGATGTACGCCTTCGTCGGCATCAGCGGCATGGCCAAGATGTCCTCCAGCAAGGGCGGGGTCCCCACCCCGGCCGACGCGCTGAAGATCATGGAGCCGCAGCTGTTGCGCTGGCTCTACGCCCGCCGCCGCCCCAACCAGTCCTTCAAGATCGCCTTCGACCAGGAGATCCAGCGGCTCTACGACGAGTGGGACAAGCTCGAGGCCAAGGTCGCCGACGGCTCCGTCCTGCCGGCCGACGCGGCGGCCCACGCCCGCGCCGTCCGCGTCGCCTCGCACGAGTTGCCCCGCACCCCGCGCGCGATGGCCTACCGGACGCTCGCGTCCGTCGTCGACATCACCGCCGGGCACGACGAGCAGACCCTGCGCATCCTCAGCGACCTGGAGCCCGAGCGGCCCCTGGCCTCGCTCGACGAGGTGCGCCCGCGCCTGGACCGCGCCGAGAACTGGATCACCACCCAGGTCCCCGCCGACCAGCGGACCCTGGTCCGCGAGGAGGCCGACGCGGAACTCCTGTCGTCCCTGGACGAGGAGGGCCGCGAGTCGCTGCGCCGGCTCGTGGACGGGCTCGACTCGCACTGGTCGCTCGACGGCCTGACCACGCTCGTCTACGGCGTGCCGAAGGTGATGGCGGGCCTCGAACCCGACGCCAAGCCGACGCCGGAGCTCAAGGTCGCGCAGCGGACGTTCTTCGCCCTGCTCTACCGCCTGCTCGTGACCCGGGAGACCGGACCGCGCCTGCCCACGCTGCTGCTGGCGGTGGGAGCGGACCGGGTGCGCAAGCTGCTCGCCGCGTAGGTTCCGCACGGATGTGAGGAAGGGCCCGCACCCCCGGTTCTCGGGGGTGCGGGCCCTTTCCGCGCGTGGGGGCGTACGGGCTACGCGATGTGCTCGTTCTGCAGGTCCTGCTGGTAGCGCTGCTTCAGGTCAGGCATCATGCGGCGGATCATCGTGGCGCTGCGCGGGTGCACGATCCCGTGCCGGTCCGAGAGGTATATGTCCACCTGCTCGGGGGTGGGCACCTGGTTGTTCTCCTCGATGTACCCGCGGAAGACCTCGTACGCCGCCTCGGCGAACTTGACCTCGTCGAACTCCGGGTCCGCCGGATCCGCCGCGTCCGCCGGCTCCTCCCGCCGCTCCTCCTGGCGGGGAGCCGGGATCGGCAGCTCCTGCTGCTCGGGGGCCGGACCCGCCGGACCCGCCGGACCCGCCGGGTACGTCGCCGGGGCGGGCTCCGGGCCCTCCGCCGGCTGGGGGCTGTAGCCGCCCTCGTACGCCGCCTGCGGGGCGCGGGGTCCCGCGAACCAGGCGCTGTTGTGCGCGGCGGGCATGGCCGTCGGGTCCACCGCGAAGGGGGCGGCGGCCGGGTGGGCCTGCGCCTGTGCTTGCGCCAGCGCGTAGGCCTGGGCCTGCGCCTGGGCCAGTGCGTGCTCCTGCGCCAGCGCATGGGCCTGCGCCTGGGACTGGGCGGCCACGTCGGGGCCGTCCGGGCCCGTGGCGCCCGGGGCCGCGTCCACCGGGACGGGGGTCTCCGTGGCCGCGGCGGAGCCGGCCAGGAGGGCCGGGTGGGTGGCCGCCACCGTCGCCACCTGCGCCGCCGCCGGAGGCAGGAGCAGCGGGTCGATGCCCGCCGCCGCCAGGCCCTCCGGGGCCGTCTGGGACAGGGGGACGCCGATGCGGGCCAGGCGCAGCGGCATCAGGGCGCCGACCGGGGCCTTGCGGCGCCAGAAGCGGCCGTAGCGGGCCTGGAGGCGGGCCTGGTAGATCAGGCGGTCCTGCTCCATGCCGACGGCCTGCTCGTAGGAGCGCAGCTCCCACAGCTTCATCCGGCGCCACAGCTTGAAGGTGGGGATCGGGGACAGGAGCCAGCGCGTGATGCGCACGCCCTCCATGTGGCGGTCCGCGGTGATGTCCGCGATCCGCCCCACCGCGTGCCGGGCGGCCTCGACGGTGACCACGAACAGGATCGGGATCACCGCGTGCATGCCGACCCCGAGCGGGTCGGGCCAGGCCGCCGCGCCGTTGAACGCGATGGTCGCGATCGTCAGCAGCCACGCCGTCTGGCGCAGCAGCGGGAACGGGATCCGGATCCACGTCAGCAGCAGGTCCAGCGCCAGCAGCACGCAGATGCCGGCGTCGATGCCGATCGGGAAGACCAGCGAGAAGCTGCCGAAGCCCTTCTGCAGGGCGAGGGCGCGTACGGCGGAGTACGAGCCCGCGAAGCCGATCGCGGCGATGACGACGGCTCCGGCGACCACGACACCGATCAATATCCGGTGCGTACGAGTCAGCTGCATCGCGGCCACCCGCGATCCCCTCCCCTTGTCCCCATGCCCCATGTGCCCATGTACCCATGTCGAGCTACGGCAGGCACAGCGTACGCGCGTACGAGTGACCGGACGTCAGCGGTCCGGTCACCGTTCGGTAGCGTCCGGACGAGGACCGCCGGACCGGCCGCAGCACTAGGCGTTCGTCGGCGAGGGCGACTGCTCCGGCTGCTTCTGCTGGTTGGCGGTCTCGACCGAGGCCACGGTCTCCTTCGCCGCCGCGATGGCGTCCTGGAGCAGCTTCGCCTGGTCCGGAGCGTCCGCGCCCTCGTAGGCCGCGCCGTTGTAGTCGAGGGTGATGATCACGTTGTGGGTGCGGGCGATGATCGTGGTGTTGGAGAAGTCGCCGTCCTTCTTGGTGGTGAAGGTGAAGGACGTGGCCTGGTCGCCGATGCCGCCCGCCGCCTCCGGCTTCATGTTCTCCGCGCCCTCGACGACCTTCGCCTTCTCGATCTGCTTGGTGTACTCCTCCTCGGCGCGCTTGCTGCCGGTCCCGACCGACGCGAGGGAGTCGTAGCGGACGAGGGAGATCGAGAGCCAGCGGTACTGCGAGCCCTTCAGGCCGGCCTCTTCCAGGCCGTTCCAGGAGCAGCTGGCGCGGGTGGCCAGGTCGTTCGACTTGGCGGCCGTGCCGTTGGCGTCCTTCGCCTTCGGGACGATGGTCTCGATGGTCTTCGCGGCGACCGTCTTGCAGGGCTCCGGCAGCGTGGCGTAGACGGCCTTCTCCGGCGCCTTGGACTCCTTGGAGTTCGGCTTGGCGGACGAGGAAGCGTCGGCCTTCTTGCCGCTGTCGGAGCCCGAGTCCTTGCCCGAGTCGGACGAGCAGCCGGCGACCGTGAGGATCACCGGAACGGCTGCGCAGGCGAGGACGCGGGTGAGACGCGAGGCTGATCGGTGCATGATTCCTTCAGACGTTGTGGGTCTTCGTGCGGGCCGGCTCACCGGCCCGTGGCGGGCGCGGGACCCGGGCAACGGTAGCCCGACCCGGCGCCCGGCTGCTGTGCGCGCCGTCACCCCGGGCCCTCGCGCCCCCTTCGGGCGGGCCCGGCTACTCGTTGAACCGGTCGACGAGGGCCTGCGCCAACTGCCGTGCCCTGTCCTGGGTTTCGCCGCTCGGCGGGACGGTTCCGGGGAGCGCGGGCTGGACGCTGTACTCGACGGTGACGATGACATTCGAGGTACGGAACACAATGCGGACGGTGCGTGCCTGGGCGGCCGTGGCGCCGGCGGCGCTGAGCTTGTCCTCGATGAAGGACTCGTTGCCGAGCCCTTCGAGGACGCGGGAGCCGAGCTCGACCGGCGCCGAGGCGGACGCTGAGGCGGAGGCCGACGGGCTGGTGCTCGTACCGGCACCCGGGCTCGCGCTGCCGCCCGCGCCCGCGCCCGTAGCCGGAGTGGGCGAGGACGCCCCCGCCGACGGGGTGGGCGACGGGGTGGTGAGCGGGCCGGGGACGGGCAGGTGGGCGTCGGTGAGCTGGCGGATGAAGACCTGGCGCGCCTTGTCGTCGTCGCTGACGGTGGCCCGGTCGTACGAGACCACGCGCTCGAAGCCCACCGACAGCAGCCTGGTCTCGGTCGGCGTCTGCGCGGTCCAGCGGCAGCCGACGCGCCGGTCGGCGTCGTACGAGGCGTCCGCGACGCCGGCGTAGAGCGCTTCGCGGGCTTCGGGGGTGAGGGCTTCGGCGACGGGGAGCATCGCCTTGACCTTCTTCGGATCGGCGGCCTTGCAGGGCATCGGCAGATTGCGGTACTTGCCGGGCTGCGCGACCGTGCCGGAGTTCCCGCCCGCCTTCGCGTCGCTGGTGGTCCCGGATCTGCCGCTGTCGGTGCACGCGGTGAGGCCGACGGTGAGGGCGGTGAGCACCGCGATGCCTGGCAGGGCTGCACGTACCGACTTGCGCTGCACGTTCCACCGGCTCCCTTCGGGAAAATGCGTTGCCGCGGCTCGGGCGCGGATGGACACAATGTCTATCGCACACGCTGGTGCTGGCGCCGGTCTCCTGTCGTATTTGGGACCAAGAGCGAGGCTTTTTGCGTATTCAGACTTTTCTGCGGTTAACGGGGTGTTGGGACAAAAATGTCATACGTAGAAGTGCCGGGGGCGAAGGTCCCCATCCGGATGTGGACCGATCCGGCGTCGGTCGAGGACAGCGCGATGCGCCAGCTGCAGAACACCGCCGGCCTGCCGTGGATCAAGGGTCTGGCCGTCATGCCGGACGTCCACTACGGCAAGGGCGCGACGGTGGGCTCGGTCATCGCCATGAAGGACGCGGTCTGTCCGGCGGCGGTGGGCGTCGACATCGGCTGCGGCATGTCGGCGGTGAAGACCTCGCTGACGGCGAACGACCTGCCGGGGGACCTGTCGGGACTGCGCTCGCAGATCGAGCGGGCGATCCCGGTGGGGGCGGGGATGCACCGGGATCCGGTGGATCCGGGGCGGCTGTACGGGTTCTCGGAGAACGGGTTCGGGGATCTGTGGGAGCGCTTCGACTACGTCGCGGATGCGGTGAAGTTCAGGCGGGACCGGGCCATGCGGCAAATCGGGACACTTGGGACGGGAAACCACTTCATTGAGGTTTCAACAGACATGTCCGGGGCGGTTTGGCTCATGCTGCACTCGGGGTCTCGGAACATCGGCAACGAGTTGGCGGACTTCCACATCAACGTGGCCCGGGGGCTTTCGCACAACCAGGGGCTGATCGACCGGGATCTCGCGGTGTTCCTCGCGGCGACCCCGGAGATGCAGGAGTACCGCAACGACCTCTTCTGGGCGCAGGAGTACGCCAAGTACAACCGTGCCGTGATGATGAGCCTGTTCAAGGAGGTCATTCGCAAGCAGTTCCGCAAGGCGAAGGTCTCCTTCGGGCAGGAGATCAGCTGTCACCACAACTATGTGGCGGAGGAGCGGTACGACGGCATGGACCTGCTGGTCACGCGCAAGGGCGCGATCCGCGCCGGCAGTGGGGACTACGGGATCATCCCCGGCTCGATGGGCACCGGCTCGTACATCGTGAAGGGCCTCGGCAACGAGAAGTCCTTCAACTCGGCCTCGCACGGCGCGGGCCGGAAGATGAGTCGTACGGCTGCGAAGCGGAAGTTCTCGGTGCGCGACCTCGCGGAACAGACCAAGGGCGTGGAGTGTCGCAAGGACTCGGGCGTCGTGGACGAGATCCCGGGCGCGTACAAGTCGATCGAGCAGGTCATCGACCAGCAGACCGACCTGGTGGAGGTCGTGGCCAAGCTCAAGGCCGTCGTCTGCGTCAAGGGCTGAGGCCCGGGCGCGGATGTCGGGGGAGTGGAGGAGCCCGGACCGGTGACGGTCCGGGCTCCTCCGCGTGTAGCGGTCAGTCGAGCAGCATGTCCACCGACAGCTCGATGTTCACCCCGAGGTGGTCGGGCAGCGGGAGTGTCGTGCCGCGCTTGAAGGTCCTGCGCAGGCGGTAGCGCGCGGCGCGAGGGTCCGTGTAGATCACGACTTCGTCGTGGTGCCGATCGGCGATGACGTAGACGGGAACGTCCGCCCGAGCGTAAGCGTCCACCTTGGTGCCGGTGTCGTCCGCCCAGTTCGAGGAAGTGACCTCAAGGATCATGCGGAAGACGTCGGGCCGGTAGCTCATTGGAGCCGACATTCCGCACGACTTCACCCGTACGGGGCCATCCGGGCCGTCGGGCGGATGTGCCGCGGGAGGTGTGGCGGCCTCTTTGCCTCAACTCCCCTCAGTGGAAGGTGATTTCGGGGTGGAAAAGTCCCGCGCAAGGGGATTGACGGGGGGAGTTGGTCTAGACCAAGGTGTGCCGCATGTGGAGATCTCGCGCGCTTCTTGCCGCGCTCGCGTCGTTGTCGCTCGCCCTCGGGGTCGTCGGGACCGCCGGTGCCGTGGGGTCCGGGGAGCCTGCTCCGGCCGCCGGGGCCGCCGTCGCCGCGGCCCCGCGGAAGGCCGGGCTGCCGCCCGTCGTGTCGCACGTGCCGACCGACGAGAAGGTCGTGTTCATCACCATCGACGACGGGTGGGTGCACGACCCGGCCGTCGCGCAGACCCTCCTCGACCGGCGGATCCCCGTCTCGCTGTTCCTGCTGCCGGGCGCGACCTCGTACGACACCCAGTACTTCACGAACCTCGCCGGGCAGGGGCGGGTGAGCGTGGAGAACCACACGGTCAACCACCCCGACCTGACCGCGCTCGACGCCGCCGGCAAGGACGCGGAGGTGTGCGGCGCCGGGGAGCAGCTGGCCGCGACCTTCGGGAAGGAGCCGAAGCTGCTGCGGCCGCCGTTCGGGGCCGTGAACGACGACGTGCGGCTGGCGGCCAAGGCGTGCGGGGTCAAGGCGCTGATCACGTGGACGCACGACTTCACCACGTGGGGCGAGACGCCCGCGACGCCACAGCTGCGCGCCGGTGACATCGTGCTGCTGCACTTCACGCCGACGCTCGGCGCGGACCTGCAGCGGGCCCTGGACGCGGCGAAGGCCGCCGGGCTGAAGCCGGCGGCCCTGATGCCGCACCTGAAGAGTGCCGGGCTGGTCCCGTAGGGCCCTGGGGGCCGGTACGGCTACAGCTCGCGGTGGACCTTCGTGTTCGAGGCCTGGGCGCGGGGGCGGACCACGAGCAGGTCGATGTTGACGTGGCTGGGGCGGGTCACCGCCCAGGTGATGGTGTCGGCCACGTCGTCGGCGGAGAGGGGCTCGGCCACGCCGGCGTAGACCTTCTCCGCCTTGTCGGCGTCGCCGCGGAAGCGGGTCTTGGCGAACTCCTCGGTCTTGACCATGCCCGGGGCGATCTCGATGACGCGGACGGGCTGTCCGACGATCTCCAGGCGGAGGGTCTCGGCCAGGACGCGGGCGCCGTTCTTGGCGGCGACGTAGCCGGCGCCGCCCTCGTACGCGGAGTGGCCGGCGGTGGAGGACAGGACGACCACGGTGCCGTCGCCGGAGGCGGTCAGGGCCGGGAGCAGCGCCTGGGTGACGTTGAGCGTGCCGATGACGTTGACCTCGTACATCGTGCGCCAGTCGGCGGGGTCGCCGGTGGCGACGGGCTCGGCTCCGATGGCGCCGCCGGCGTTGTTGACGAGCACGTCGCAGCGCTGGAGCGAGGCGGCGAGGGCGTCGACGGCGGTGCGGTCGGTGATGTCGAGGGCGTGGGCGGTGGCCTGGTGGCCGGCGGCCGTGATCTCGGCGGCGAGGGCCTCGATGCGGTCCTTGCGGCGGGCGGTGAGGACGACGTGGTAGCCGGCGGCGGCGAGCTGGCGGGCGGTGGCCGCGCCGATGCCGCTGCTCGCGCCGGTGACGACGGCGGTTCGGATGGCGGCCGGGGCCGTGGCCGTGCTCATGAGCTGGCTCCTCGTGCGTTCGTACGGGTGATTACCCGCCAGCATATGCGGGTCGGGTCGGTGCCCACCGGCCGTCGGGCGGGCATGGCCGGAAGCCCGCGCGCGCAGATGGGGGGAGGAATCGCCCTCATTCGTGTGATGGTCCGACCGGCGGGCGGACGGGGTGGCTAGCGTCCGCGCGAGGAGGTGGTGGCGGTGCGCCGAGGTGCCGTACGGAGTGTGGTGGTGGCCGGGCTGCTGGTGCTGCTCGGCGGGACGGGAAGCGTCGGGGGCATGGGCGTGGGCGGTGTCGCGGGCATCGGCGGCGCCGGGAGTGCCCACGCGGCCTCCGCCCGGAGCGGCCCGGAGGCCGACGTGGCGTACCACGGGCGACTCGCCCTGGCGCGGGGCCGGCTGCGGATCCTGCTGGTCCCGGAGAACGAGGGCCCGGCCGCGCTGGCGAACGCCACCGTACGGCTGCGGCTGTCCGCCGACCTCGCGGACCGCCAGGAGCTGGCCGGGGGCTGCGCGCGGGCCGGAGTGCGCGAGGTGGTCTGCGAGACCGGGGAGCTGCCGCTGCACGGGCGGGGCCGGCACATCGGGCTGGTGCTGGAGCTGAAGGAGCCGGTGGCGGAGGTGGTGCTGCGGGTCGACACCCTGTGGAACGGCGGGGCGACCGACCGGAACCACGCCAACAACGAGCACGCGGTGCTGGCCCTGGACACGGGCGACAGCTACGCCTTCTGAGACCGCTGCTCCTGCGCGGCGGGGCCGAACTCGGCGAGGGCCTCGTCGACGATCTTCTCCAGGCGGGCGTGGTGGGCGCCGCGCCAGTAGACGCGCTCGCAGCCGGCGCACTGGGCGAAGACGTCGTACGAGCGCTGCGTGCCGTTCTCCAGGCGGTCGCCGACGCTGTCCTTGTCGGCCGCGCGGAGGTCGCCGTTGCACGCGGTGCAGCGGGTCCACGGTGTGAGGGCGGGGGCGAAGCGGCCCAGGATGTCGCGGACCTGCTCCTCGGGGTTGTCGCTGTAGACGTACGCGCCGGCGAAGAGCTCGCGGCGGCGCAGCAGTCCGCGGTCGCGGGAGAGCAGGACGCGCCGCTCGGCGGCGGAGCGGGTGGCGAGGGCCGGGTCGCCGATGTCCTCGCTCTCGTACGCGGCGTCCACGCCGAGCAGGCGCAGGCGGCGGGCGAGGGTGCCGAGGTGGACGTCGAGGAGGAAGCGCAGCGGGGCGGTGTCGGGGACGCCGGGGACCTGCTGGGGGCGGTCGACGCCGAAGACCTCGACCGATTCCCCGGCCAGCGGCACGTGGGAGACGGGCGTCTCGGTGCCGTCCACGAGGATCCGGCCGACCTCGGTGAGCGGGATGCCGGCCGATTCGACGACGTGGCCGAGGCTGGAGACGCCGTCGGTCGTCGTCGGTACGCGTGCGCCGCGCCGGGCGGGCGAGGCGAAGACGTGCAGTTCGGGGGCGAGGGTGAGCTGAATGCCGGGTCCGTTCACGGGGTCAGCATGCCACTGCCGCCCGGGAGCCGGCGGGGATTTACGGGGCCGCCGCCGTCGACTTGTCGTGGAGCTCGCGGTGGGCGTTGACCTCGGCGAAGTGGTTCTCGGCCCATTGCCTCACGGAGCCGAGCAGGCAGCTGAGGTTGGCGCCGAGTGCGGTGAGCCGGTAGTCGACGCGGGCCGGGACGGTGGGGGTGACGGTGCGGGTGACGAGGCCGTCGCGCTCCAGGGAGCGCAGGGTCTGGGTGAGCATCTTCTGGCTGACGCCGGGGATCTCGCGGCCGAGGTCGCTGTAGCGCAGGGTCCGGTCCTCGGCCCGGTCGAGGGCGCTGACGATGAGGCCGACCCATTTGTCGCTGATGCGGGCCATGAGCTGGCTGGTGGGGCAGTCCTTGAGGAAGTCCTCGTAGGCGGACCGCGCTTCCTCGCGGCGGTCCGCGGCGGTACGGGTGGCCATGGGTACCCCACTTCCGGGTCGGGTACGCACTCCGGAGTGCGTACTTACCGATCGACAGTAGCTCTCCCTACGTTAGTGAGCACCGGGAAGCCGGAACCAGCCACAACGGGAGTGACGATCATGAGCGAGAACCAGAAGACGGCGACAGCGGCGACGATGCGGGCCGTGGTGGCGGATGCCTTCGGCGGACCCGAGCGGATCGAGGTCGTCCGGGTCCCGGTCCCGCAGCCGGGTGCGGGACAGGTCCGGGTACGGGTCCGGGCGGCCGGTCTGAACCCGGTCGACGGCGCGGTGCGGGCCGGGGTCTTCGGCGGCGCGGGCCAGCGGCTCGGCTTCGGGTGGGACGTGGCGGGCGAGCTGGACGCGCTCGGCGCGGGCGTGGACGGCTGGGCGGTGGCCGACCGGGTGGTGGGCCTGCACTACGGGCCGGTCAAGCCGCTGGGCACGCACGCGGAGTACGTGGTCCTGGACGCCTCGGCGGTGGCGGCGGCCCCGGCCTCGGTCTCGTCGGAGGCCGCCGCCGCGCTGCCCCTGAGCGGGCTGGCTGCGGCCCGGGCGGTGGACCTGCTGGAGCTGGCCCCGGGGGCTTCGGTCCTGGTCACGGGCGCGGCGGGGGTGGTCGGCGGGCTCGCGGTGCAGCTGGCCGTGCGGGCCGGCTACGTGGTGACGGCCCTGGCGGGTCCCGAGGACGAGGAGCTCGTACGCTCGCTGGGCGCGGCCGCCTTCGTCCCCCGCGGCTCGGCTCCGGCCGCCGCGGTGGACGGCGTCGTGGACACGGCGGTCCTCGGCGGGCCGGCCCTGGCCTTCGTCCGCGACGGCGGTGCCTACGTCGGCCTGATCCCCGGCGCGGCGCCGGCGGCGGAGCGGGGCGTCCGGGTGGTGGAACAGGAGGTCGCGGCGGACGGCGCGCACCTGGCCCGCCTGGTGTCGCTGGTCGACGCGGGGGAGCTGACGCTGCGGGTGGCGGAAACCTTTCCCCTGGCGGAGGCCCCCAAGGCGCACGCCCGCCTCGCGGACGGCGGCCTTCGCGGCCGCATCGTCCTGAGGGTGGCCTGACACCGGGCCGGGCCGGGCCGCTGCCGGGGCGGGCGGCTGCCGGGCCGAGGGGATTCCGGTGGCTGCGGGGCCGAGCGGAGTCCGGCGGCTGCCGGGCCGCGCCGAGCGGCTACGGCCAGACCAGGCAGTACGGCTGGTGGCCCGCCTCGTGGAGGCGGTGGGAGAAGTCCTGCCACTCGTGGAGCAGCTGGTAGACGTTGAACGCGTCGCGCGGGCCGCCGCGGTCGGGGACCGTGGACCAGATGAAGGCGGCGGCGCCCACCGACTCCTCGCCGATGTCGCGCAGCGGGTCGACGACCGTCATCGGGAGCTTGACGACGGCGTAGTCGGGGTGGAGGACGACCAGTTCCAGCGGGGGCACCTTGTGCAGGGGTATGCCCTCGATGCCGGTCAGGACCATCGCGGCGACCGTTTCCGGCTTGATCTTGCTGAACATGCCGCCCATGCCGAGCTCGTCGCCGCCCAGCTGCTCCGGCCGCATCGTCACCGGGACGCGCGCGGCCGTGGCCCCGTCGGGCGCGCCGAAGTACTTGTACGTCACGCCCATTCCGCGCCCTCTGGGCAGGCTGTCGGGGTCCTGGGCCGGGCCCGGAACGTGCTCGGCCGCGTCCGTGGCGCGGCGGCGGTGCTTGCCGCGGCGACGTTCGCGGGCGCGCTGCGGATCGAGGTCGTCCGTGCCCTCGCCCGGTCCACCACCGCGTTGCATATATCCACCCGACTGGTCTTGCCTGCCCCGGCCCCGCGGCCCCCGCCACGCAGCCTGATCATCATGGCAGTGACCTCCCCCGGGGCGGCGCGGTGAAACGCCCGTCCGCAAGTCAGTCGCGGCCTCTGAGACCATGGCTGGTGTGAGCTACCCGTACCCGTATGAAGCCAAAGTCTCGCAGACTCTCTTTGACCGCGCGTCCCTCGTGACGCCTGGCGGCGTGAACTCCCCTGTGCGCGCCTTCCGCGCCGTGGGCGGAACGCCCAGGTTCATGGTGTCCGGTACTGGTCCGTACCTGACCGATGCCGACGGGCGCGAGTACGTCGACCTGGTCTGCTCGTGGGGGCCGATGATTCTCGGCCATGCCCACCCGGCCGTGGTGGAGGCCATCCAGGCCGCCGTCGTCCGCGGCACGTCGTTCGGCACCCCCGGTGAGGGGGAAGTCGCGCTCGCCGAGGAGATCGTGGCGCGGATCGCGCCCGTGGAGCAGGTCCGCCTGGTGTCCTCGGGCACCGAGGCGACCATGTCCGCGATCCGCCTCGCCCGCGGGTTCACCGGCCGCGCCAAGATCGTGAAGTTCGCCGGCTGCTACCACGGGCACGTGGACGCGCTGCTGGCCGCCGCCGGCTCGGGCCTGGCGACCTTCGCGCTGCCGGACACCCCGGGTGTGACGGGCGCGCAGGCCGGGGACACGATCGTGCTCCCCTACAACGATCTGGAGTCGGTCCGCGCGGCCTTCGCCGCGCACCCCGGCGAGATCGCCTGTGTGATCACCGAGGCGGCGCCCGGCAACATGGGCGTCGTGACCCCGGGCGAGGGCTTCAACCAGGGGCTCGCCGACCTGTGCCGCGCGAACGGCGCGCTGTACATCTCCGACGAGGTCATGACGGGATTCCGCACCTCCCGCGCCGGCTGGTTCGGCGTGGACGGGGTCGAGCCCGACCTGATGACCTTCGGCAAGGTCATGGGCGGCGGTTTCCCGGCGGCCGCGTTCGGCGGCCGGGCCGACGTGATGGGCCACCTGGCTCCGGTCGGCCCGGTCTACCAGGCGGGCACGCTCTCCGGGAACCCGATCGCGACGGCGGCCGGCCTCGCGCAGCTGCGGCTGCTGGACGACGCGGCGTACGTCAAGGTCGACGCGGTGTCCAAGGAGATCCAGTCGCTGGTGACGGGCGCGCTCTCCAAGGAGGGCGTCGCGCACCGGCTGCAGACGGCCTCCAACATGTTCTCCGTCTTCTTCACCGAGGACGAGGTCCGCAACTACGACGACGCCAAGAAGCAGGAGTCCTTCCGCTTCAACGGCTTCTTCCACTCGATGCTGTCGCAGGGCGTGTACCTGCCCCCGTCGGCGTTCGAGTCGTGGTTCGTGTCCACCGCCCACGACGAGAAGGCGATCGAGCGCATCGCGGCCGCGCTGCCGGCCGCCGCCCGAGCCGCCGCGGAGGCCACCGCATGAGCGGCGCGAGCACCGACGGGACCGGGAGCGGTTCCGAGATCACCGTCGTCCACGTGGTGCGCCACGGCGAGGTGCACAACCCGGAGGGCGTCCTCTACGGCCGCCGCGGCGGCTACCACCTCTCCGAGCTCGGCCGCCAGATGGCGGACCGGGTGGCCGAGCACCTGGAGAGCCGGGACGTGACGCACGTCGTGGCCTCCCCGCTGGAGCGCGCCCAGGAGACGGCGGCGCCGATCGCGAAGGCGCACGGGCTGGACCTGGCGACCGACGGCCGCCTCATCGAGGCGGGCAACGTCTTCGAGGGCAAGACCTTCGGCGTCGGCGACGGCGCGCTGCGCAGGCCGGAGAACTGGAAGCACCTGACGAACCCGTTCAAGCCGTCCTGGGGCGAGCCGTACGTCGAGCAGGTCGTGCGGATGATGAGCGCGATCGAGACGGCGCGCGACGCGGCCCGCGGCCACGAGGCCGTGGCGGTCAGCCACCAGCTGCCGATCTGGATCGTACGGAGCTTCGCGGAGAAGCGGCGGCTGTGGCACGACCCGCGCCGCCGCCAGTGCACGCTGGCCTCGCTGACCTCGTTCACCTACCAGGGCGACAAGCTGGTGTCGGTGGGCTACAGCGAGCCGGCCCGGGACCTGGTCCCGGCGCACCTCCTCGCGGGGGCGAAGCCGGTGAAGGGGAAGTCGAAGGCGTTCGGCGCGTAGGCCCCGTCCGGGCGGTACGGGTTGCCGGGCCCGGCCCCAGGGGGCGGGCCCGGGCTCGGCCCCTGGGGGCCGCGGCCCCGGGCCCGTGTCCGTGTCCGTTTGGTCAATACTCTGCCTAATTTCATATAAGTTGCTCCGCTCGGCCGTGTCGCCCTCCGGCTTCGCCGAATTGTCCGTTTGTATGACATTTCATGAGCGACATGAGCGACATGAGCGTCTTCAGTCGAAGGGGAGTGCTCGGACTCGGACTTGGCGCCGCGGCGGCGGCCGGCCTCGCCGGCTGCGGCATCGGCGGTCCGTCCGGTACGGGCGCCGCCGGCCAGGCCGACCCGCCGGGCGGTCCCGGGCCCAGCGGACCGGCGGGCCCGGCCGTCAAGCCCATCGGGGACGGTTCCACCGCCGACACCGGCCCGCAGCCCCACCAGCCGGCCGCCCCCGTACCCCTCCAGCCGGGCGAGACCCCGCCCCAGTTCGTGGTGTTCAGCTGGGACGGCGCGGGCGAGATCGGCAACGGCCTCTTCCCCCGCTTCCTCAAGCTCGCCAAGGACCACGGCGCGGCGATGACCTTCTTCCTCTCGGGGATCTACCTCCTGCCCGAGTCCAAGAAGCACCTCTACCGGCCGCCGAACAACCCCGTCGGCGCCTCCGACATCGGCTACCTCAAGGACGAGAACGTCCGCAACACCCTCACGTACGTGCGCGAGGCGTGGCTCGACGGCCACGAGATAGGGACCCACTTCAACGGGCACTTCTGCGGCGGCCCGGGCTCGGTCGGCAGGTGGACCCCCGAGGACTGGCAGAGCGAGATCGACCAGGCCGTGTCCTTCGTCACCAACTGGCGGAGCAACACCGGCTTCACCGACCTCGAACCGCTGCCCTTCGACTACCGCAAGGAGCTGGTCGGGGCCCGCACTCCCTGTCTGCTCGGCCAGGACAACCTGCTGACGACGGCCCAGCGGATGGGCTGGCGCTACGACTCCAGCTCGCCGGGCGGACTCCAGCAGTGGCCGGTCAAGCGCGGGGGCCTGTGGGACCTGCCGCTGCAGTCCCTGCCCTTCCCCGGGCACTCCTTCGAGGTGTTGTCGATGGACTACAACATCCTCGCGAACCAGTCCAAGAACACGACGAAGGGCGTCCCGTCCCACTACCCGGCCTGGCGCACCCAGGCCACCGCCGCCTACCTCGGCGGCTTCAAGCGGGCCTACGAGACCAACCGCGCACCCCTGTTCATCGGCAACCACTTCGAGGAGTGGAACGGCGGCATCTACATGGACGCCGTCGAGGAGGCCCTCAAGGGCATGGCAGACAAAAGGGACGTAAGGCTGGTGTCCTTCCGGCAGTTCGCCGACTGGCTCGACGTGCAGGACCCCAAGGTCCTGGCCAGACTGCGCACCCTGGGACCGGGCGAATCGCCGACCGGTGGCTGGGCCACGCATCTCGCGGCCGGCTGACGGGCCGGGGTTCGGCCGCGGGTCGCCGCCTGACCAGCGGCTCAGCACGGCCTCGGGGGGCGCGCAAGATCCGCAAATCGCTCATGCGAAACTTTTCACATGAGCCTTAGCCGCGCGCGTGTCAGTCGAAGAAGCCGCCGCTCGACCGGTGGCCGCGCCATCCTGCTGACCGCGGCGGCCCTCGCGGGCACCCTGACCCTCGCGGCGTGCGATGCGGGCGGGGCCAAGTCCGCCGGCTCCGCCGGCGGCAACTACGTGACGGGCTCCAACGGCATCTCCACCGCGGCCAAGGCCGACCGCATCGAGGCACCCAAGCTCGACGGCGAGACCGTCGACGGCAAGACGCTGGACACCACCGAGCTCAAGGGCAAGGTCGTCGTCCTCAACGTCTGGGGCTCCTGGTGCCCGCCGTGCCGGGGGGAGGCCCCGTACTTCGCGCAGGTCTCCAAGGAACTGGAGGCCGCCGGGCAGCCCGTCGCCTTCGTCGGCATCAACACCCGGGACAACACCAAGGAGAACGCCGCCGCCTTCGAAGAGACCTACGGGATCACCTACCCGAGCCTCTTCGACCCGATCGGCAAGCTGATGCTCCGCTTCCCCGAGGGCTCGCTCAACCCGAAGGCCATCCCGTCCACGATCATCCTCGACAAGGACGGCAAGATCGCCGCCCGCACGCTGGCGGCGGTCAACGCCGAGAAGCTGCGCTCGATGATCGACCCCGTCCTCGCGGAGCAGTGACCTCGTGGTCACCGCACTCTCCGAGGCCGTCCTGGCCGCCGAGTCGACCGGCGTGAACACGACCGTCCTCAACGGCGCCCTGCTGCTGGCCCTGCCGATCTCGCTGTTCGCCGGGCTGGTCTCCTTCTTCTCCCCCTGCGTGCTGCCGCTCGTCCCCGGCTACCTCTCCTACGTGACCGGCGTCGGCGGAGCCGACCTCGCCGAGGCCCGGCGCGGCCGGATGCTCGCCGGCGCGAGCCTGTTCGTCCTCGGCTTCACCGCCGTGTTCGTCTCGACGGGCGCGCTGTTCGGCTACTTCGGGCAGACCCTCGACGCGCACAAGGAAGTCATCTCCCGGGTGCTGGGCGGCCTGGTGATCCTGCTCGGCCTGTTCTTCATGGGGGCGATCCCCGGCCTGACGATGCGCGAGTTCCGCTTCCACAAGAAGCCCGCGGTCGGCCTCGTCGGCGCGCCCGTGCTCGGCGTGCTCTTCGGCCTCGGCTGGACCCCCTGCATGGGCCCGACCCTCGCCGCCGTCGGCACCCTGTCCATCGACCAGGCGACCGCGGGCCGCGGCGCGCTGCTGACCGTGGTCTTCTGTGTGGGACTGGGGCTGCCCTTCATCGCCACGGCCCTCGCCTTCCGCAAGGCGCTCGGCGCGTTCGGCTGGGTGAAGGAGCACTACGCGTGGGTGATGCGCATCGGCGGCGGCATGCTGATCGTGACCGGTCTGCTGCTCGTCACAGGATTGTGGAGCAGCATCGTCAGCGACATGCAGAGCTGGACCCAAGGCTTCACGGTGGGGATCTGAGGACTACACGGACATGAGTACGACCGACAAGGCGCCCTCCGAGGCGCCGAACGATTCCGCGGCCGGGGCCACAACCGAGGCCGAGGCGACGGCCAGTGCCGAAGCCACCGCCGAGGCGGCCGCCGGCGCACAGCTGTCCACCGCCCCCCTGGAGGACGCCCCCGGCGGCCCCGTGGGCATCGGCGTGCTCGGCTGGGCCCGCTGGTTCTGGCGGCAGCTCACCTCCATGCGGGTGGCGCTGCTCCTGCTCTTCTTGCTGTCCCTGGCGTCCATCCCGGGCTCGCTGGTCCCGCAGAACCAGGTCGACCTGATGAAGGTCGCCGCCTGGAAGAAGGAGCACGCCTCCTGGGTGACCCTCGCGGAGAGGCTCCAGCTCTTCGACGTCTACAGCTCGGTGTGGTTCTCCGCGATCTACCTGCTGCTGTTCATCTCGCTGATCGGCTGCATCCTGCCCCGCACCTGGCAGTTCGTCGGCCAGCTCACCGGCCGCCCGCCGGCCGCCCCCAGGCGGCTGGACCGGATGCCCGCGTACACGACGTGGCGCACCGACAGGTCCCCGGACGAGGTGCTCTCCCGCGGCCGTGACCTGCTCGGGCGCCGCCGCTTCCGCACGGAGGCGGGCGAGGGCTCGGTCTCCGCGGAGAAGGGCTACCTGCGCGAGGCCGGCAACCTGAGCTTCCACGTCGCGCTGATCGTGATGCTGATCGCCTTCGCCTGGGGCCAGAACTTCAAGTCCGAGGGCGGCAAGCTCGTCCTGCGCGGCAAGGGCTTCTCGAACACGCTCACCCAGTACGACGACTTCAAGTCGGGCGGCTTCTTCGACCCCGACGACCTGCCCCCCTTCTCCTTCACGCTGGACAAGTTCGACGCCACGTACGAGCGCACCGGCCCGCAGAAGGGCACCCCGCGCGACTTCAAGGCGTACGTCACCTTCACCGACGGCGCGCACGGCAAGCCGGAGAAGCGCGAGATCCAGGTCAACAAGCCGATGGAGGTGGACGGCTCCAAGGTCTACCTGCTCGGCCACGGCTACGCGCCGGTCATCTCGGTGACCGACTCCACCGGCAAGGTGATCTACAAGGACGCGGTGCCGATGCTGCCGCAGGACGGCAACCTCACCTCCGCCGGCGCGGTCAAGGTCACCGACGGCTACAAGGACAAGGACGGGAAGGCCACGCAGCTCGGCTTCACCGCGGTCTTCGTGCCCACCTTCGCGGGAGCCGGCCAGGGCACGATGTTCTCGCAGTTCCCGGAGCTGGACTTCCCGGCGCTCGCGCTCAACGCGTGGCACGGCAGCCTCGGAGTCGACTCGGGCCTGCCGCAGAACGTGTACCAGCTGGACACCAGGAAGATGGAGCAGTTCAAGACCGAGGACGGCACGCCGTTCGCGAAGCGGATGCTCCCCGGCGAGAGCATGGAGCTGCCCGGCGGCCAGGGCACCGTGAAGTTCGAGGGCATCGAACGCTGGGCGACCTTCTCGGTCACCCACCAGCCGGGCAGCGGCCTCGCGCTCGCGGGCGCGATCGCGGCCATCGCGGGCCTCGCCGGCTCCCTGTTCATCCAGCGCCGCCGGATCTGGATCCGGGCGGTCGCCGGGAAGGACGGCGTCACCGTCGTCGAGATGGCGGGCCTCGGCCGCAGCGAGTCCGCCAAGCTGCCCGAGGAGCTGTCGGCGCTGGCCGGCGCGCTCCACCAGCAGGCGCCCACGGCGGCGCCGGCCCCCACCCCACCTGCCCAAGACGAAGTCGAAGGGGAGCGCGCCTGATGCAGCTCGCGGCCGCAGCCAACGAGAGTCTGGCTCACCTCAGCAACAACCTGATCTACGCGTCGATGGCGGTCTACACGCTCGCCTTCTTCGCCCACATCACCGAGTGGATCTTCGGCAGCCGCAGCAAGGTGGCCCGTACGGCCGCCGCGCTCACCTCGTCCGGGGCGTCGGCCGACGCCCCCGCCGTGCAGGTGCGGCAGAAGGGGGCGCGAAGCTCCGGTGGAGCCGGTGAAACCGGGGGCACCGCCGTCCTCGACAAGCCGAAGGTCGTCACGCGCAGCGCCGCCGGCACCCGCGACGTCCCGGACGGCCCCGGCGCCGCCGGCGGCACCGTCCAGGGCGACCTGTACGGGCGGATCGCGGTCTCGCTGACCGCCCTGGGCTTCCTCCTCGCGGCGGGCGGGGTCGTGGCCCGCGCCATGTCGGTGCAGCGGGCCCCCTGGGGCAACATGTACGAGTTCTCGATCACCTTCTCCACGGTGGCCGTCGGTGCGTACCTGGCGCTCCTCGCGCTGAAGAAGAACGTCCGCTGGCTCGGCCTGTTCCTGGTCACCACGGTCCTGCTGGACCTGGGCATCGCCACCACCGTGCTCTACACCGACAGCGACCAGCTGGTCCCGGCCCTGCACTCGTACTGGCTGTGGATCCACGTCTCCACCGCGATCTTCTGCGGCGCGGTCTTCTACATCGGCGCGGCCGGCGCGGTCATGTACCTCTTCCGCGACTCCTACGAGGCGAAGCTCGCGCGCGGCGACAAGCCGGGCAGGTTCGCCACCTCGGTCTGGGAGCGCTTCCCGTCGGCGGCCTCGCTCGACAAGTTCTCCTACCGCATCAACGCGGCCGTCTTCCCGCTGTGGACCTTCACGATCATCGCGGGCGCGATCTGGGCCGGCGACGCGTGGGGCCGCTACTGGGGCTGGGACCCCAAGGAGGTCTGGTCCTTCGTGACCTGGGTCGCCTACGCCTGCTACCTGCACGCCCGCGCCACCGCCGGCTGGAAGGGCCGCAAGGCCGCGTACCTCGCGCTCTTCGCCTTCGCCTGCTGGATCTGGAACTACTACGGCGTCAACATCCTGCTGAGCGGCAAGCACTCCTACGCGGGAGTCTGACCGCACACCGCACACCGCACACCGCGGGGCGGGGCGAAGGGGCCGGGCCGGCCGGAAGGCGGCCCGGCCCCTTCGGCGTTCCCGGGGCCCGGCCGGCGGGTCCTCGGGCCCTCTCGACCCCCGGCGGTCAGGGGTCGCGCTCCAGCACGTACGGGCTGCGCGCCCCCGGGTCCCCGTAGAAGTACAGCTCCAGGCCCCGCCGCTCGTTCCAGCCGGCGGGCTGGGCCGCCGGCAGCGTCCAGGTGGCGGGGCCGGAGACGCGCCAGCCGCTGTCGTAGTCGCGCTCCTGGCCGTCCAGCAGGGTGACGGAGGCGGTCCCGTCGGCGCGGAAGACGACCTCGGTGCCCTCGACGCAGCGCCAGGTGCCGACGAATTGTGGCGTCGGTCGTAACAGCCGCGCAGGCCTCATCGGTCACGGCAGCCCCATCGGCCACTCCGGCCACTCCGGCCGTGCCGGTGGTGCGGGCCGTGGCGGGGCGTCACCAGACGGGGCGCAGCGCCGGCAGCGGTCCGTCGCCGTTCAGGGCGCCGACCAGTCGGCCCAGCTCGGCGCGCAGGGCGGCGAGGTCGACGCTGTCGCGGCCGAGCTCGGCCTCCAGCTCGTGCAGGACCCGACCGGCTGCGTGGAGGTGGGCGTTGGCCGCGTCGGTCAGCACGACCAGCTTGCGGCGGCCGCCCCCGGGGTGCGGCTCGCGCCGGACGTATCCGCGCCGCTCCAGGTCGTCGACGATCTGCCCGGCGGCCTGCTTGGTCACCCCGAGCCGCTCGGCGAGCTCGGTCGCGGTGGCACCCCGGCCTCCCAGGGCCTGGAAGACCATGCCGTGCAGCGGGCGCAGGCCGTCGGCGTGGCCGGCCTCCCCGAGGCGGCGGGTGAACTCGCCGAGCAGCAGCTGGAAGCCGAGGCCGAGGAGGAAGACCAGCTCGGTGCCGCCGTCGCCGCCCTCGTCGCTTTGTTGGTCGGTCACGGAAACATGGTGACACAGGTAGGTCAAGCTGCTTTACTCGAATGAGTAAAGCAGCTTGACTTACCGGCTGGACCCGCCGGACCCGAGGAAGCGAAGGACCCGCCATGCACGTGATCACCACGGCCCCCGAGCACGTCATCACCACCCCGAACGCCACCATGACCGGCTTCGCCTCCCCCAGCCGGGGAAGCAGCGAGCTGAGTACCTGGCACGCCGCCATCCCCGCCGGGATCACCGGCCCCGAGCACTCCCTCAGCCGCGAACAGGTGTGGACGGTCACCGCCGGCGCACTGGAGATCACCTGTGGCGGCCGGACCGAGAAGGTCGCCGCGGGCCAGGCCGCCGTCCTACCCCCGGACGTCCTGCGCCACGTCCACGCCCTCGCGGACACCGAGGTCCACGTCGTCATGCGCGCCGACGGCCTCGTCTCCGTCCCCGGCACCGAGGGCACCCGCCCCCTGCCGTGGGCGGTGTGAGCCCCGCCGGAGCCCCGGCAGGGAGACCGCCGCCGCCACCAGCACCGCCGCGAAGGGGACGAGCAGCGCCGCCCGGTAGCCGTCCAGGGGGTCGGCGGCGCCCGCCGCCACCCCCGTCACGCCGGCCAGCCCGAGCGCCGCGCCGAACTGGAACGCCGTGTACAGCAGCCCGCCCGCCAGCCCCTGCTCCGACTCCTCGACCCCCTCGGTCGCGACGATCGTCAGCGGCCCGTAGACCAGCGCGAACGCCAGCCCCAGCAGGACCAGGCCCGGCAGCATCGCCAGGTACGTCCAGTCCGCGCCCAGCGGCAGGAACAGCCCGTACGCCAGCGCCGCCAGCAGCAAGCCGCCGAAGATCAGCCGGCCGTTCCCGTACCGCCCGACGAGCCGGGGGACCACGGTCGGCGACAGCACCGCGTCGACGCCGATCACCAGCATCGCGAAACTGGTCTGCAGGGTGGACCAGCCCCGCAGTTCCTGGAGGTAGAGCACCACCAGGAACTGGAAGCCGAAGAACGCGGCCGAGAACAGCAGCGCCACCGCGTTGGCCCGCAGCAGACCCGGGGAGCGCAGGATCCCGAGCCGGACCAGCGGCTCGGCAGCGCGCCGCTCGACGAGGACGAACGCCCCGAGCAGCGCCAGCCCCGCGACCGCCGCGGGCACCGAAGCCTCCTCGATGCCGAGGACGAGCAGGACGACGCCCGCGGTGACGAGCACCCCGCCCCACACGTCGATCCGGCCCCGGTCCGCCCGCGCGGGCCGCTTGGAGTGCTCGGGCTTCGGTACGAAGGCCAGCGCGCCCGCCAGGACCAGCGCGGCCAGCACGACGGGAGCGAAGAACACCCACCGCCACCCGAAGGACGTGAGCAGCCCGCCCGCGACCAGCCCGACGGAGAACCCGCCGGCCGCCGTGCCCGAGTACACGAGCAGCGCCCGTTCCCGCTGCGGCCCCTCGTCGAAGCCGGTGGTGATGATCGACAGGCCCGCCGGGGTCATGAACGCGGCGGCGACCCCGGTCACGAAGCGCGCGGCGATCAGCTGCCAGCCCTCGGTGGCGAGCCCGCCGAGCCCGGAGAAGAGCAGGAAGACCGTCAGCCAGCCGACGAACATCCGGCGGCGCCCGAAGAGGTCGGCCGCGCGGCCGCCGAGCAGCATGAAGCCGCCGTAGCCGAGCACGTAGGCGCTCATCACCCACTGGAGCGTGCCCGTCTCCAGGCCGAGGTCGGCGCGGATCGAGGGCAGGGCGACGTTCAGCATCGCGACGTCGATGCCTTCGAGGAAGATCGCGCCGCACAGGACGAGCAGGACGCCGAGCCGGCGCCCCCGGATGGAGTTCGGGGCGGAATCCCGGGCGGAGTCTCGGGCCGAACCTCGGGCGGAATCTCGGTCGGTACGCATGGACGGACCTCGCAGGACGGAGGAGGGAAGGAGCAGGAAGTTGCCGGCTCAACCACCCTCGCCCGCCGCCCGCCGGGGAACAACGCCGAAGAACTCAACGTTCGTTCAGCCATGCTTACCGATCGCGACGAGCTGGACTGCTTCCTGATCCTGGCCGAGGAACTGCACTTCGGCCGCACCGCCGAGCGCATGCTGCTCTCCAGGGCCCGCGTCAGCCAGCTCGTGCAGCGCCTCGAACGGCGCGTCGGCGCCCGGCTGTTCCTGCGCACCAGCCGCAGCGTCGCCCTCACCGCCCTCGGCGCGCAGCTGCACGCCGATCTGGAACCCCACCACCGCGGCATCGCCGCCGCCCTGGACCGGGCCGCGGCGACCGCCCGCGCCGCTGACGGGGTGCTGCACGTCGGCTTCACCACCCCGCCCGCGGGAGAGCTCGTCCTGCGCGCCGCGCGGGCCCTGCGCACCACGCACCCGGGCATCGCCGTCGAGGTGTGCGAGGTGCCGCTCTCCGACCCGTACGGGCAGCTGCGCGGCGGCGGCTTCGACCTCGCGCTCGCCGAGTTCCCGGTGCGCGAGGCAGATCTGGGGGAGGGGCCGGCGCTGTTCACCGAGGAGCGGGTGCTGGCCGTGGCCGCCGGGCATCCGCTGGCCGCGCGGGACTCCGTGACGCGGGAGGAGCTGGCAGGGGTCGCGCTGCTGTCCGTCGCCGGGGACCTGCCCGCGTACCTGCGCGAACACCACGCTCCGGCGCGCACCCCGGGCGGGCGGCCGATCCGGCGCGGCCCGGAGGTGACGAACCTGCAGGAGGCGCTGATGCTGGTCGCGGCCGACGAGGGCGCCCTGCTGACCTCGGCCCACACCGCGACCTACCACGCCCGCCCCGGCGTCGCCTACGTCCCCGTGGCGGACGCGGAGCCCGCCGCCTTCGGCCTCGTCTGGCGCGCGGCCGACCTCACCGCCCCCGTACGGGCCTTCGCGCAGGCGGTGCAGCGGGCGGCGGTGCGCCGCCCGGCGCCGCCGGGCGGGGCCGCGTAGGACTCAGCTGGTGCCCTTGTCCTTGTCCGTGTCCTGCTCGCGCCGCTTCAGTTCTTCCTCGCGGCGGCGCAGGTCCGCCTCCCAGCCCTTGAGGACGCCCTCGTCCTTCTTGTTCTCCTCGCGGAGGGACGTGAGGAACTCCGGGTTGTCGTCGGGGGCGACCCACTCGTGGCGGTGGTTGCGGTGCCACTCGGAGGGCGTACGGCCGCCGGCCGGGGCGCGGCGCACCTTGCCCGCGGCGAACCAGACGATCGGGCCGACGATCCAGAAGAGCAGGATGATGATGACCCAGACGACCTTGGGCAGGTGCTTGGCCTCGTCCTCGGGGGTGTTGAGGCAGTCGATGAACGCGTAGATCGTCAGCGCCAGCGGCAGGATGAACATCAGCGCCCGGATCATGCGGAACAGCCCCCTGGAAGCAATGGCGGGGCTCGATTCGACGGCCCCGGTGATACGCCCAGCGTAGCCGGTGACCGATACTGAACCCTATGGCTTACGACGATCTCCGCTCGCTGCTCCGGGCTCTGGAGCGAGAGGGCGACCTCAAGCGCATCAAGGCCGAAGTCGACCCGTACCTAGAGGTCGGGGAGATCGTCGACAGAGTGAACAAGGCGGGCGGACCCGCGCTGCTCTTCGAGAACGTCAAGGGCTCGGCGATGCCGCTGGCCATGAACGTCTTCGGGACCGACCGGCGGCTGCTCAAGGCCCTCGGGCTCAAGTCGTACGCCGAGATCAGCGAGAAGATCGGCGGCCTGCTGAAGCCGGAGCTGCCGCAGGGCTTCATCGGCGTCCGCGAGGCCTTCGGCAAGCTCGGCTCGATGGTGCACGTGCCGCCGAAGAAAGTGAAGGGCGACTCCGCGCCCGTCCAGGAGGTCGTCCTCACCGGCGACGACGTGGACCTCGACCAGCTGCCGGCCCTCTTCACCTGGCCCAAGGACGGCGGGTCCTTCTTCAACCTCGGCCTGACGCACACCAAGCACCCCGAGACGGGCGTGCGCAACCTCGGCCTGTACCGCCTCCAGCGCCACGACAAGCGCACCATCGGCATGCACTGGCAGATCCACAAGGACAGCCGCAACCACTACGCCGTCGCCGCGGCGCGGGGCGAGCGGCTGCCGGTCGCGATCGCCTTCGGCTGCCCGCCGGCCGTGACGTACGCGTCGACCGCGCCGCTGCCGGGCGACATCGACGAGTACCTCTTCGCCGGGTTCGTGGCGGGCAAGCGGATCGAGATGGTGGACTGCAAGACGGTCCCGCTCCAGGTCCCGGCCCACGCCGA
Source organism: Streptomyces sp. ICC1 (assembly GCF_003287935.1). Lineage (GTDB taxonomy): Bacteria > Actinomycetota > Actinomycetes > Streptomycetales > Streptomycetaceae > Streptomyces > Streptomyces tritrimontium. The sequence goes on along the minus strand of NZ_CP030287.1, from coordinate 1,408,391 downwards.
GGTCGTCATCGAGGGCTGGCTGGAGCCGGGGGAGACGCTGCCGGAGGGGCCCTTCGGCGACCACACCGGCTTCTACACCCCGCAGGAGCCGTTCCCCGCGCTGACGATCGACTGCGTGACGATGCGCAAGCGTCCGCTGATCCAGTCGATCGTGGTCGGCCGGCCGCCCACGGAGGACGGGCCGCTGGGGCGTGCGACGGAGCGTTTCTTCCTGCCGCTCCTCAAGATCATCGTCCCGGACATCGTGGACTACCACCTCCCCGAGTCGGGCGGCTTCCACAACTGCGCGATCGTCTCGATCGACAAGAAGTACCCGAAGCACGCGCAGAAGGTCATGCACGCCATCTGGGGCGCGCACATGATGTCGCTGACCAAGCTGATCATCGTGGTGGACAAGGACTGCGACGTCCACGACCTCCACGAGGTCTCGTGGCGGGCGCTCGGCAACACCGACTACTCCCGCGACCTCACCGTCGTGGAGGGCCCGGTCGACCACCTGGACCACGCCTCGTACCAGCAGTTCTGGGGCGGCAAGGCGGGCATCGACGCGACGAAGAAGCTGCCGACGGAGGGCTACACCCGGGACGGCGGCTGGCCCGACATGGTCGAGTCCGACCCGGCCACGGCCGCCCTGGTGGACCAGCGCTGGAAGGAATACGGACTGTGAGCGAGATCGAGATGGGCGGGCCCGCCCTCTTCATCGGCACCGACACGGTCTACGTGGCCCTGGTGCGCCCGGAGCTCGACCCCGCGGACCCCGGCGTCCGGCTGGCCGCCGAGGAGGCGGGCGTCTCCCCCGAGGAGTTCGCGGGCCCCGGCAACGTCTGGGCGCTGATGCTCGACGAGGACGGCGAGGGCGGCGGCTTCGAGCTGCCCGGCGCGCGGGACATCGAGGCGGACGACTTCGCGCAGCAGCTCCAGCAGGCCCTGGCGGCGGCCGAGCCCTTCACCGCCGAGGCCGGCAACTTCCTGCGCCTGGACGCCCGCCCGTCCGGCGACGCCTGGCTGCTCTCCGCCCTGGTCACCCCGCCGGAGGGCCACGAGGACGGCGCCGCCCCCCAGACCCTGGACCTCGGCGCACTCCCCGCGGCGGAGCTCCTCGCCGACCTCGAAGACTTCCGCCGGAGCCTTGCGTGACCCCGAGACTCCGGATCGGCAGTGACGAGGTCTGGGTCGCGCTGACGGCTCCCGAGCGGGCGGGCGACGGCTGGCGCGTCACGGCCGACTGGGGCGGTGAGCTCACCGCAGACTTCGAGGCGTACGTGGAGGCCGAGGAGGTCACCGCCTTCGCGGAGCGCCTGCTGGCCCGCCTTCGCGCCGCCGAACCCGAGGCCTTCTGGGACGAGGTCAGCGAGAGCCGCGCGAACCCGCTGCGGCTGGCCGCGATACCCGCGGGCGACGGCGACCTCGCGTTCGTGGCCCGGCTCACCCCGCTCGGGCACGACACGACCAATCACCTCGACATGGAGATCGGGCCGGTCCCGTTCGACGGGCTGCGGGCCGACCTCGAAGCTTTCCGGAGGGACCTCGTATGACATCCGCCGCTGAGGACGTACTCGGCTCCGGTCCCGCGCCTCAGGCCGCCGGCAAGGTCAAGGCCTTCCTGCGGCTCGTGATGATCGAGCACTCGGTCTTCGCGCTGCCCTTCGCCTACACCGCCGCGCTCACCGCCATGTTCACGCTCGACGGGCGGATGCACTGGGGCGAGCTGCTGCTCGTCACCGTCTGCATGGTGGGGCTGCGGACCTTCGCCATGGCCGCGAACCGGATCATCGACCGGGAGATCGACGCCCGCAACCCGCGCACCGCCGGGCGGGAGCTGGTCACCGGCGCCGTGTCCGTGCGGTCCGCGTGGACCGGGGCCGGGCTCGCGCTCGTCGTCTTCCTCGCGTCCGCGGCGCTGCTGAACCCGCTCTGTCTGATGCTGGCGCCGGTCGCCGTCGTCCCGATGGTGCTCTACCCGTACGGGAAGCGGTTCACGAACTTCCCGCACGCCATCCTCGGCCTCGCCCAGGCCATCGGGCCGATCGGGGCCTGGCTCGCGGTCACCGGCGAGTGGTCGTGGGACGCGGTGATCCTCGGGCTCGCGGTGGGCGTGTGGATCGGCGGCTTCGACCTGATCTTCGCCTGCCAGGACGTGGCCGCCGACCGCGCCGAGGGCGTCAAGTCCGTCCCGGCCCGCTTCGGCATCCCGGCCGCCCTGTGGGGCGCCCGCGGCGCGCACGTCGTGACCACGGCCCTGCTGGCCTGGTACGCCGTCGCGACGGACGCCGGCCCGCTGTTCTGGTTCGGCCTGCTGGTCGTCGTGGCGGCCTTCCTCTACGAGCACAGCATCGTCACGCCGCACGACCTGTCCCGCCTGAACCGCGCCTTCTTCACGGTGAACGGCTTCATCGGCATGGCCCTGTTCGTCTGCGCCCTGCTCGACCTGGTGGTCCGGGGCCTGTCGCTGTAACCCGGTCGCAGCACAGCACTAGACCGCCGCCACCTCGGGCCGGGGCCGGGCCAGCAGGGCCGTGGCCGCGCCCGCCAGGAGGCCGAAGAGGTGGGCCTGCCAGCTGACCATGGAGTCCGTCGGGAGGGCTCCGGCCAGGAAGGTCGTGCCCCAGACCGCCGCGATGACCGCGGCGACCGCGATGCCCAGCGGGTTGCGCTCCACGAAGCCGCGGACCAGCAGGTAGCCGAAGAGGCCGAAGATCAGGCCCGAGGCGCCCACCGTGATGCTGTGCGACGGGGACATCAGCCAGACCGCGAACCCGTCGGCGACGGTGATGGCCGCGCAGACGGCCAGGAAGCGGCCGATCCCGCTCAGCGCGGTCACGAAGCCGAGCACCAGCAGCGGGACGGTGTTGGACGCCACGTGGTCGAAGCCGAAGTGCAGGAACGGCGCCAGGGGTATCGCGGTCAGGCCCTCGGCCTCCCGCGCGGTGATCCCGTACGCGTCGAGCGAGTGGCCCGTGGCGTGGTCGTACACCTCGATCAGCCACAGCAGGGCCACCCAGCCCAGCATCAGCTTCGCCGCCGCGGCGGCCCGGCCCGTCCGGCTCCACCGGCCCGCGCTCACCCCGCTCCCGCGCATCCCGCCGCCGCTCGCCCCGTGCCCGCCGGCGCTCCCGATCCCGCTCATGCCGTCTCCGCCCCGCTCTGCCGTGTCCACCCCTTGAACGTGCGGACACCTTAGCCAGTGCCCATGAGCGGTGGCCGGATAGTCTCGGAGGTATGACTGAGGGCAAGCGCACCCCGTGGGTGGTCGGGGTTTCCGGGGCGTCCGGGACGCCGTACGCGGCGGCGGTGATCCGCGGGCTGCTGGCGGCGGGCGAGAGCGTGGACCTGGTGGTGAGCCGGGCATCGAGGCTGACGCTGCTGGACGAGACGGGGATCGCCTTCCGCGACGCGCACTGGCGCGACGACCTGGCGGAGTGGCTGCAGCGGGGGGCCGACGGCAAGCCCGCCGCGTATGCGCGGCCGGAGCTGGGCGGGGTCCGCCACTGGGGCGCCGGCGACCTGGCGGCCGGGCCGAGCAGCGGCTCGTACCCGGTCAAGGGGATGCTGATCGTGCCCGCCTCCACCGCCTGTGTGGCCGGCGTGGCGCTCGGGCTGTCGAAGGACCTGCTCCAGCGGGTGGCGAGCGTGACGCTCAAGGAACGGCGCCGGCTGGTGGTCGCGGTACGGGAGACCCCGCTGAGCGGGCAGACGCTGAAGCAGCTGGTGGCGCTGGACGAGGCGGGCGCAGTGGTGCTGCCCGCCTCTCCGGCGTTCTACGCGGGTGCGACGCACATCCAGGATCTGGTGGATTTCGTCGCGGGGCGGGTGCTCGACGCGGCAGGGGTGCCGCACGGGCTGTACCGCCGGTGGGAGGGGGAGCTCGGAGGCTCCCGTCCCCGGGAGGCGAGCGGTGGCTAGCGCTTCTTGGCGCGCCCCGGCTTGCGGGTCTTGTCGACGCGGTGTGCGGCGGCGGGCTGGTCGGTGCGGGATCGGTTGGCCAGCTCCTGGAGCTGTCGCATGTGCGCGTAGGCCATCTCGATCGTGTACACGGTGAACCACTCCTGAAGATTGTCAGATCATCGTTGATCTGTTGAAAGATTCACAGGGTGTCGACCCTGTGTGCCTTTGATTCTATACGTAAACTTGAGGGATCGCCGAATAATGGAAGGCTCCAGGTATATGGACGCGGTGGACAGGCAGCTCATCCAGGCACTTCGTGAGAACGGACGTGCCTCGTACGCGGAGCTGGGCCGGCTCGTGGGCCTCTCCGGCCCCAGCGTCACCGACCGGATCAACCGGCTGGAGACGGCCGGAGTCATCACCGGCTACCGCGCGACCGTCGACGCGGCCTCGCTCGGCCTCGGCGTCACGGCGCTGATCGGCATCTCCCTCTCCGACGCCGCGGACCACGAGGACGTGGCCCGCCGGCTGCGCGACCTCTCGGAGATCGAGGACTGCTGGTTCATCGCCGGCGACGATTCCTTCATGCTGAAGGTGCGCGCCAACGACGTGGACGGGCTGGAGAAGATCATCCGCAGGCTCTCGGGCACCAAGGGCTGCTCGCGCACGCGCACCACGATCGTGCTCTCCACCAAGTGGGAGAACCGGGTCGGGGGTCTGCCCGAGGAAGCCTGAGAGTACGGTTGGGACGGTCGCGGGGCGCCTGCACCAAGGGGACGCGGGTGCCCGCGGGACGCGCGCACACATGAGGACAGAGGAGAGGACCGGGCATGGACGCTGGGCTCAAGCGTGAGCTGGAGGACAAGGTTCGCTCCGGCGAGCGGCTGACCCGTGAGGACGGCATCGCCCTCTACGGGTCGGATGACCTGGCCTGGCTCGGCGGCCTCGCCCACGAGGTGCGCACGCGCAAGAACGGCGACGTCGTCCACTTCAACGTCAACCGTCACCTCAACATGACGAACGTGTGCACCGCGTCGTGCGCCTACTGCTCCTTCCAGCGCAAGCCGGGGGAGAAGGACGCGTACACGATGCGCATCGAGGAGGCCGTGCGCCTGGCCAAGGCCATGGAGAACGAGAACCTCACCGAGCTGCACATCGTCAACGGCCTGCACCCCAGCCTGCCGTGGCGGTACTACCCGCGCTCGCTCTCCGAGCTGAAGAAGGCGCTGCCGAACGTCTCGCTGAAGGCGTTCACCGCCACCGAGATCCACCACTTCGAGACGATCTCCGGCATGTCGGCCTCCGACATCCTGGACGAGCTGATCGAAGCCGGCCTGGAGTCCCTCACCGGCGGCGGCGCGGAGATCTTCGACTGGGAGGTCCGCCAGCACATCGTGGACCACCGCACCCACTGGGAAGACTGGTCGCGCATCCACCGCCTCGCGCACTCGAAGGGCCTCAAGACCCCGTCGACCATGCTCTACGGGCACATCGAGGAGCCGCGCCACCGCGTGGACCACGTGCTCCGGCTGCGCGAGCTGCAGGACGAGACCGGCGGCTTCCAGGTCTTCATCCCGCTGCGCTACCAGCACGACTTCGTGGACATGAAGGACGGCAAGGTCCGCAACAAGCTCCAGGCGCGCACGACGATGGCGACGGGCGCCGAGGCGCTGAAGACCTTCGCGGTCTCCCGGCTCCTCTTCGACAACGTGCCGCACGTGAAGGTCTTCTGGGTCATGCACGGCGTGCAGACCGCCCAGCTGGCGCTGCAGCACGGCGCGGACGACATGGACGGCTCGGTCGTCGAGTACAAGATCACGCACGATGCGGACAACTACGGCACCCCGAACAAGCTGGGCCGCGAGGACCTGCTGGAGCTGATCCGCGACGCGGGCTTCCGCCCGGTCGAGCGCAACACGCGCTACGAGATCATCCGCGAGTACCCCGGCCCGGACGCGGGCCTGCGCGAGACCCCGCAGGCGATGCGGGTCTGACCCCGGCCCGCCCCCGGCTCCGCTCCGCAGCGCCGCCCCGGTTCCCGCCCTCGTGGCGGGGGCCGGGGCGGCGCCGTACCCGGGTCCGGGCGGGCCTCTTTTGCGCACCCCGTGCGTAATGGTTAATCTTCAAGAGTGCCCATTACTTACACCTTCGAACCGAGCGCCGCCGCCGTCGACCCCGCCCTCAGCGACGGGATCCTGGAGCTGTGGACGGACGTCACCAACGCCGGCGGGGCGGTGGGCTTCGTGCCGCCCGTCACCGCCGGCGACATCCGTCCCGCGCTGGCGGGGCAGCTCGCGAAGGTGGCGACCGGCGAGATGCGCCTGCTCGTCGGCCACGACGGGGAGGGCCGGGTCGCCGCCACGGCCTTCCTCTCCCACAACGCCCACCACCTCCAGCGGCATTGGCTGTGGGTATACACGGTGATGGTCCACCCCCGGCACCAAGGCGCGGGCCGCGGCCGGGAGCTGATGGCCGCGGTCGAGGCCGCCGCCCGCTCCCTCCCCGGCATCGACGCCCTGCGCCTGGGCTGCCGCGGCGGCCACGGACTGGAGCACTTCTACGCGGCCTGCGGCTACAAGGAGGTCGGCCGGGTCCCCGACGCCATCCGGGTGGCCCCCGGCGACGACCGCGACGACATCACCCTCCTCCTGCCGCTGCACTGACCTGCGCGGCTGCCGGGGGCGCGACCCCGAGGGGCCGGAGCCCGGGGCGGACGTGCTTCACTGGACGGGCACGAGCCGACGTACGAGCGGCGAACGGACGAGAAGAGAGCAGGGGTCACCGTGTCCCTCAAGCCGAGCGCGACGATCCGATACACCGCGATGCGACTGGGGATCTTCGTCGGGTGCCTCGTCCTCGTCGCCGTCCTGGTCCGGCTGCGCTGGGTGCCCTCGGGCCTCGGCGACGCCAACTTCGCCTGGGTCGTGCTGCTCGCCCTCGTGCTCTCCGCCCCGCTCTCCTTCGTCCTGCTGCGCAAGCAGCGCGACGAGATGTCCGCGACCATCTCCGGACGCGTCGCGGGTGCGAAGCAGAAGCTCGCCGCGAACCGCAACCAGGAGGACGGCGTCGACGACGCCGCGCGCGCCGGCCAGTAGCGGCGCGGCCGCCCCGCGTGGGGTGCATCACATCCCCAAGCGCGCCGAAACGCATCGAATCGCCCCAGCACCGGGTCAACCGCCCGTGGTGCCGGGGCTTTCGGCGTTTCCGGGGCCGCCGCCTCGACCCAAAGTTCTCCTTTGGGATTCCCAAAGGAGAAGTGTTAGCGTGTTCAACATGTTGACCGCAGCCGCGCCCCGGATGACCACGAGCGTTCCGCTCGTGGCGCGCTTGCACGTCGACCTCTGCCGCCGCGCGTCCGCGGCCTGTTGCTGTTGTCGCTGAGTCCCGCGACCAGCCCTGGCACAGCAGCGGTCCCGCCCGCCCGGCTCTTCTTTTCCGGGTGCTGCCGCACCGCACCACCACCCCACCGCAGAACCGCAGAACCACCCGGAGAGTGTCCGTGTCCGCGTCACCGCAGAGCCCTGCCGCCCAGGCCCCCGCCAAGGCGAAGCCCTCGTTCAAGTTCCCCTTCTGGGCCCAGATAGTCACCGGCCTCGTGCTCGGTGTGCTCCTCGGCTGGCTCTCCCGCAGCCAGGAGATCAGCTGGCTCGGCACCACCCTCGAGCAGATCGGCGACATCTTCGTCCAGCTGCTGAAGCTGGCCGTCGCCCCGCTCGTCTTCTTCGCCATCCTGGTGTCGATCACCAACCTGCGGAAGGTGAACAACGCCGCGCGGCTCGCCTCGCGCACGCTGCTCTGGTTCATGATCACGTCGCTGATCGCGGTGGGCATCGGCCTCGGCATCGGCCTGCTGACCAACCCGGGCTCCGGCACCGGCCTCACCCCGCAGGACGGCAAGCTGCCGAAGCGCCACGGGTCCTGGCTGGACTTCCTGACCGGCATCGTGCCGAAGGACATCATCACGCCGTTCACCGAGCTGAACGTCCTGCAGATCGTCTTCCTCGCCGCCGTCGCCGGCATCGCCGCCCTCCAGCTCGGCAGCAAGGCGCAGCCGGTGCTGAACCTCGCCGAGTCCGTGCTGGAGCTGCTCCAGAAGGCCCTGTGGTGGGTCATCCGCCTCGCCCCGCTCGGCACCGTCGGCCTCATCGGCACCGCGATCGCCACGTACGGCTGGGACCTGCTCGGCAAGTACGCGACCTTCACCATCGACGTGTACGTCGGCTCCGCGCTCGTGATGTTCGGCGTCTACCCGCTGCTGCTCTGGACCGTCGCCAAGGTCAACCCGCTCCAGTTCTTCAAGGGCGCCTGGCCGGCCATCCAGCTGGCCTTCGTCTCCCGCTCGTCGGTCGGCACCATGCCGCTCACCCAGAAGGTCACCGAGCGCCTCGGCGTCCCGAAGGAGTACGCCTCCTTCGCCGTCCCGTTCGGCGCGACGACGAAGATGGACGGCTGCGCCGCGATCTACCCGGCGCTCGCCGCGATCTTCATCGCGCAGATCTTCGACGTGCAGCTCGGCATCACCGACTACCTGCTCATCGCCTTCGTCTCCGTCGTCGGCTCGGCCGCCACGGCCGGTCTGACGGGCGCCACGGTCATGCTGACCCTGACCCTCTCCACGCTGGGCCTCCCGCTGGAGGGCGTGGGCCTGCTGATGGCGATCGACCCGATCCTGGACATGATGAGGACGGCCACGAACGTGGCCGGGCAGGCTCTGGTCCCGGTGATCGTCGCGGCCCGCGAGGGAATCCTGGACAAGGTCGCCTACGCGACCGCCTCCTCCTCCCCGCTGGACGAGCCGGCCCCGGCGGAGACCCCTGCCGAGGAGAAGGTCCTCGTCTCGGCCTGACCCCGCCCCGCCGCACACTCGCCGCAGCCCCCGCCCCCGTCCGGGCGGGGGCTGTTGCGTTGCCCGTGTCAGCGGCCGGCTGCGTGCTCCACGAACCCGGCCCATGCGCTCGGCGCGAAGGCGAGGTGGGGCTGGCGGATGTCCTTGGAGTCGCGGACGTGGACGGTGGCGGGGGTGGTGGCCACCTCGACGCAGTCGTCGCCCTCGCTGCTGCTGCTGTAGCTGCTCTTGAACCAGTCCAGCTCAGGGTGGTGGATCATGTTTCTCCCAGCAGTTGCTCGATGAAAGTCCGTGACTCTTGGGGCGTAAGCGCCTGAGCTCGGATGATGCCATAGCGCAGCTCAAGGATTCGGAGCTTCCTCGGGTCGGAAACCGGGCGTCCGTGGAAGGCACCTTCGGAGCGCCCGACGCCCGAGCCGTCATCGAACTTGAGGAGCTCGATGAGGCCGCCCATCCCGGCGTGGTCCTCACGGTCGGTCGGCATCACCTGCAACTCGACCTGCTGCAATTGGCATACCTCCAGCAGACGTTGGAGCTGTCGCCGCAGGACCATTGTGCCCCCGATCCTGCGGCGGAGAGTCACCTCTTCCTGGATGAAGCTGAGTGTGGGAGCCGGGGAGCGATCGAAGACCGACCGGCGTGCCATTCGTGCGGCCAGGTTCCGGTCCAGCTCGTCCGGCGGGTAGGCGGGGCGTCGCATCCCGAAGAGCGCCGACGCGTACTCCTCGGTTTGGAGGAGCCCGTTGATGTTGTGGTTGTTGTAGGTGTTGATCTCGACGGCCCGCGCCTCCAACTTCTTCAGGTCCCGCACCTTCTTCGGGTAGCGGACCGTCTCCATGTCCGCCTTCATCGCGGCGATCTTCCCGCCCGCCCGCAGCGCCTCGTCCGCCTTGTCCAGGTACTCCGGGCGCGGGATCCGTTTGCCCGCCTCGACCTTGCGGACCTGGTCCTCTCCGTAGCCGATCGCCGTGCCGAGGTCGGCGGCACGGATGCCCGCCTGCTCGCGCCAGGTCTTGAGCTGGCGGCCGAGCGCGGCCAGTACCGCCACGCCCTGTTCGTCCTCGGGATCGACGTCCCAGCCCGCGTCTTCCGTACCGTCACTGTCCACGCTCATGCGTGCCCACTTCCGACGAGCCGATGTTCTCAGCGCCCCGTACCCGTCGGGTGGTGCCGGACAGCCCGGACAGGGCTGGACAAGCGCCGGACAAACCCGGGACGTACGAGCGGTGCGGCTTCTCACGCTACGCACGGACGGACACGCTGAGTGACGTGATGACTCAACTCGTCGACTTCCACGTCCAGCTGTCCGCCACCCCGCGCGGCGCCCGGCTGGGCCGCATGCTCGCCGTCGAACAACTCCGCTCCTGGGGGCTTCCTCTGGACGGCCCCGCGCAGATCGTCGCCGAGCTCGGTGCGAATGCCGTGACCCACGGGCGGGTCCCGGGGCGGGACTTCCGGCTGGCTCTCACCGTCACCCCCGGCAGGCTGCTCATCGAGGTGGCGGACGCGCGGAGCGACCGGATCCCGGAGATCCGCGACGCGGGGCGCGGGCTCGTGGTGGTCGAGGCGCTCGCGGAGCGGTGGGGGGTGAGGGAAGGGCCGGTTCCGCTCAAGGTGGTGTGGGCGGAGGTCCGCCTCGACACCCGGGCCGCGGGTCTCCGCGATCCGGTGGCGCCGGACGCATAAAGACCCAAAGAACCGGGGGAAAAAACCAACCGACCCAACCCAACCGGCCCGCGTCCAGCCCGCTCGCGGGCCTCGTCGCTCGGTCGGGTGAACTATGCCAACTCGGCTGGATTCCAGACCGGTTGCCGGGCATATGCTCGCCCCGACGACAACAGCAGACATGAGACGGCCCCCGGCGGGAGTGCAATCCCGGTCGAGGGCCTGACCAAGCAGGAAGCGTAGACCTTCCCCATGGCTCTTGAGCAGCCTAGCGCGCCCTCGCGCGCATCGTCCCGAGTTCGGCCCGGGACCCCCCGATCCGGTGTCATCCACGTCAACACGTGGCACGCGACTCACTACACCGTGATCGGCAATCACCTCCTCCAGCACCGCGAGCTGTCGGCGACGGCGATCGGGGTCGCGGCGCACATCCAGTCGCTGCCCGACGGTGCGCCCGTCGGCGTGAAGGCGCTCGCCGAGCGGTTCCCGGAGGGGGAGATCCGGCTCGGGTCCGCCCTGCGGGAGCTGGAACGGCACGGCTACCTGGAACGGCGCCGCGAGCGGCTGGAGGGTGGCCGCGTGGTGACGCGGACGTACTCGTACAACAAGCCCGGTGCGGCCCTGGGCGGCCCGCCCCCGTCCCGGCCGTCCCGGCCTCCGCTGCCGGACGGGGAGCCCGTAGCGCCGGACGGGGAGCCCGTACCGGATCCCGTGGGGGAGCCGGAGCCCGAGCCCGAGCCGGTCGTGGAGCCCGTACCCGAGTCGGAGGCGGCCGCACCCGAGCCGGTCGTCGGGCCCGCACCCGAGCCGGTCGTCGGGCCCGCACCCGAGTCGTGGTCGGCCCCTACGCCAGGGCCGGAGCCGGCCCCGGCGTCCGAGCCGGAGTCGGCCCCCGCCCCGGAGCCGGAGGCCGGCACGCCGGAGGCCATCGCGTTGCTGGCCGGACTGCGGCGCCGTGACCCCCGGCTGCTGCTGTCCGAGCGGGATGTCACGCGGCTCGCGCCCGGGGTGTCGGACTGGCTGGTACGGGGGGTGGAACCCGAGTTCATCGAGCGGGCGCTGTCAGCCGGTCTGCCCGAGCCCCTGCGCAACGCGGCATCCGTGCTCGCGTACCGGCTCGCGGCCCTGCTCCCGCCGCCCCTGCCCCCGGTCCCGGTCCGGGTGGCGGCCGCCGGGGCGGTCGGCCGGCGCCCGGACCCGCTCCAGAACTGCGACGGCTGCGACCGGGCCTTCCGCGCCCCGGCCCCCGGCCGCTGCCGCGCCTGCCCGTCCCCGCCGGCCGAGGTGCGAGCCGTCGCCTGAGTTCCGGGGAGGCCGCGTGGAGCATCCGTGAAAAGGGGCTCCGGGGGGTGGCCAGGAGCAGTTACCCGTAAGTAGATTACCGGCGGTAACGCTCCGTCCGACCGAGGAGGCACGCCGTGACAGCCGAATCGAGCCCGGTGAGGGTCGCCAAGCCCGTCGAGCCCGGCAAGACCGTGATCGACGGACGGGTCCGCGAGGTGTGGGTGCCCGCCCTGGTGGCGCCCCCACAGCGGGGCTCCCTCGGGGACATCCCCTTCGACAACGCCCGCGAGGCCCCGCACGAGCCCGTCCTCGCCCGCAAGGACCGCGAAGGCACCTGGCGGGACGTCACGGCGGCCGAGTTCGCCGCCGAGGTGCTCGCTGTCGCGAAGGGGCTGATCGCCGAGGGGCTGCGGCCGGGCGACCGGCTCGCCATCATGGCGAGGACGACGTACGAGTGGACGCTGCTGGACTTCGCGGGCTGGGCGGCCGGGCTGGTCACCGTCCCGGTCTACCCGACCTCCTCCGCGATCCAGACGCGCTGGATCATCCAGGACTCGGGTGCGGTGGCCTGCGCGGTGGAGGACACCGCGCAGGCCAGGATCATCAGTGCGGAACGCGGCAACCTGCCCTGGCTGAGGCACCTGTGGGAGTTCGACACCGGCGCGGTCGCCCGGCTGGTCACGGCCGGCCGGCACGTGCCGGACGAGGTCGTGCGCGACCGGCTGGCCGGGTGCGCCCCGGAGTCGGTCGCGACCCTGATCTACACCTCCGGGACCACCGGGCAGCCCAAGGGGTGCGTGCTGACGCACGCCAACTTCTTCGCCGAGGTGGACAATGCGGTGGAGCTGCTGCACCCCGTCTTCAAGTCGGTCAGCAAGGAGCCGGCCTCGACCCTGCTCTTCCTGCCGCTGTCGCACGTCTTCGGGCGGATGGTGGCCGTCGGGTGCCTGCGGGCGCGGGTGAAGCTGGGGCACGCGCCGAGCATCCGGAGCGAGGACCTGCTCGCGGACCTGGCCGGCTTCAGGCCGACCTTCCTGCTGGCGATCCCGTACGTCCTGGAGAAGGTCTACAACACCGCGCGTGCGACGGCCGAGACGATGGGGCGCGCCTCCTCCTTCGACCGGGCCGCCAAGATCGCGCGGGCCTTCGGCGAGGTCGTCGAGGGCAAGAAGCCGGGCCTGGGACTGCGGGTGGCGCGGGCGGTGTACGACCCGCTCGTCTACCGGCGCATCCGGGCGGCCCTGGGCGGACGGGTCCGCTACATCCTGAGCGGCGGCTCCCCGCTCGGGCGGCGGCTCGCCGCCTTCTACACGGGCGCGGGCATCGAGGTCTTCGAGGGCTACGGGCTCACGGAGACGACGGCGGCCGCGACCCTCACCCCGCCGCTGCGGCCGAGGCTGGGGACGGTGGGGTGGCCGCTGCCGGGGACGGCGGTGCGGATCGCGGACGACGGCGAGGTGCTGTTGCGCGGGCCGCACGTGTTCGCGGGGTACTGGAACGGCCCGCCGGCGGGCGGCGGCCAGTGGCTGGCCACGGGGGACATCGGCGAACTCGACGCCGACGGATACCTGACGATCACGGGGCGCAAGAAGGACCTGATCATCACCTCGGGAGGCAAGAACGTGGCCCCGGCCCCGCTGGAGGACTGGCTGCGGGCGCACCCGCTGGTCGGCCAGTGCATGGTCGTCGGGGACAACCGGCCGTACGTGACCGCGCTGATCACCCTGGAGCCGGAGGGGCTGCAGCATTGGCGGCAGATGCGCAAGAAGCAGCGGGTGCCGATCGGGGAGCTGGTCGAGGACGAGGAACTGCGCGCGGACCTCCAGCGGGCGGTGGACGACGCGAACCGGCTGGTGTCGAGGGCGGAGTCGATCCGGCGGTTCGCGGTGCTGACGGGCGACTTCACGGAGGAGCGGGGGCACCTGACGCCGTCGCTGAAGCTCCGGCGGGGCGTGATCGCCCGGGACCACGAGCGGGAGATCGAGGCGCTGTACCGGCAGAAACGATGACCCGGGGTGCGGTGGTGTAACGACCACCGGCCGGCGGTAGGCATGGGCCACGACGGCTTCTAGCCCCGGGGGGCTGCGCACCATGCGAAACCTTTGGGTCAGGTGTGGTCTGTGGGTGAAGTTCGCCGTCTTCGGGGTGCTGGCGGGCACGGCCGGGCTCGTCGCGGGGGTGTGGCTGCCGGCGGGGCAGGCGGGGGTGGTGGGTGCCGCCGTCCTCGCCCTGTGCGGCGGAGCCGCGGCCAGGAACGAATCCGCGCTCAGTGACAGGCGCCAGGAGCGGGAGCGCGCGGCGGCGGGCCTCCTGACGAAGGACGCGCACGGCGGCCTTCCCCGCGTCCGGGAGGTCCAGGATCCGGTGCTGGTCGGGATCCATCCGTACCAGCACGAAGACGGAGACCTTCCGGAAAGCCGCTGGAACACCCCTCCGTACATCCCCAGGGACATCGAGGCGGACCTGCACGCGGCGGTGGAGAGCGGAGGCTTCGTCCTCCTCGTGGGGGAATCGACCGCCGGGAAGACGAGATCGGCTTTCGAGGCAGTACGGCTGCTCGCACCGGACCACTTCCTGCTGAGCCCCCGGAACCGGGACGGGATCTCCAGCGTGCTCGTCGCTCTGAGGATCCGCAGGCGGTATCTGGTCTGGCTCGACGATCTGGAGCGGTTCCTCGGCCCCGGAGGGCTCACTGCTTCCGCTCTGGGCCGGATCCTGGAGAGCGGATCGACGGTCGTGGCCACGGTGCGGACCCCGGAGTACGACCGCTTCGGCGATCACGCCGAAGCGGTCGTCGACCGGAGCGACCACGAAGTCTGGCGCGACGGCCGCGACGTGGTCCGCCGGGCGAAGAAGATCCGCATCCCGCGCCGGTGGTCGCCGGCCGAGCGCGAAAGGGCCCAGTCCTACAGGAACGACCGCCGCATCAACCGTGCGCTGAGCGCTTCGGAGGCGTTCGGAGTGGCCGAGGTCCTGGCCGCCGGTCCGGAGCTCCTCGAGGCGTGGCAGAACGCCTGGTCCCCAGGTGCCCATCCGCGCGGGGCGGCCCTCGTCCTGGCCGCGGTGGACGTGCGTCGCGCCGGCATGCACGAAGCGGTGCCCGTGTCCCTCCTGGAGCGGCTGCACGAGATCCACCTGCGGAACAGAGGGGGATCCCCCCTGCGGCCGGAGGCGCTGGAGGACGCGCTCGCATGGGCTCTGCGGCCCCTGGGCCACACGGGCGCCAGCATGCTGGTCGGCGAACCGGCGACGGGACTCCGGGCCTTCGACTACTTCCTGGACACCCTCGACCTGGAAGTGGTTCCCGACGAGTCGTGGGACCTGATCCTGGCGGCCGCCCGGCCCCGTGACGCGCTCGACATGGGCATGGTCTCGCTGCTCGAGTCCCGTCACGACCGGGCGGAAAGGGCCTTCGGGGTGGCGGCGGGGGCCGGACTGGCGGCGGCGGACGTGGCCAAAGCGGTGATCATGGGGAAGACCGGCCGCATCGATCAAGCGGTGGTCGAGCTGCGGTCCATCTGGGAATCCCGTAGGTCGTCCCTCGGCAGGGAGCACGCGGACACCCTGGACGCCCATGCCGAGCTGGCGTACCTGACGCTGAAACAAGGGCGCGCGGCAGAAGCCCTGGAACTGATGCGCGAGCTGCTGCCCCTGCGCGAGGCCCGCCTGGGCACGGATCATCCCGACACGCTCGACACGCACCTGCAGATCGCCAACGCCATCGGCAGGCTGGGGCGCCCGGCGGACGCCGCGGAGCGGTGCCGCTCCCTCCTGGGGAGGTTCCAGAGGGAGCTGGGGCCCGACCACATAGACACCCTGGACGTCGAAGCCAGAACGGCCACGTGGACCGGAAAATCAGGCCGGTACTCCGAGGCGTTCGATCTCGCGGAGGAAGTGGTGCGGCGCCGCACCGCGGTGCTGGGCGCGGACCATGCCGACACCCTCTACGCGCGGGGGCGGGCCGTCGCCTGGCTGTCGGCCATGGAGCTCCACGAAGCGGCTCTGGAACGCGCGCGGGGGCTCCTGGAGGACCGGGAGAGGGTGCTGGGCTCCGACCACCTGCACACGCTCCACACGCGTCGGCAAGTCGCCCGCCTGGTGGCCCGCGTGGAAGGCTTCGACCGGGCCCTGACCGTGTGGCGCGAAACGCTGGACGAGCACGTCCGGATCCTCGGACCGGAGCACCCGCTGACCCGGAAGGTCATCGGCCTCTCGGGGTTCCGGGCGGAGGGGCCCTAGCGGGCGCCGGGCCGTCGGGGCCCGGGCCGGGGTCGGGGTCACGGCGGCGGCCCCACGGTGTCCTCGGCCAGGGCGGCCGCCTGGGCGGTGAGCCGGACCGGCAGGGCGGCCGGGCCCGGGGCCGGGGCCGAGACGCGGACCTGCCACAGGTCGCCCGTCCGCGACAGCTCCACACGCGCCCCGGGCGGAGCGGCGGCCCGCGCCGCCGCCACCGCCGCTTCGGCCGGCTCGGACCGGGCCGCCGCCCGGGCACCGGCCCGCGCGGCGTCCACGCACCGGATCTGGGAGGCGGCGGCCATCAGCGCCCACACCAGCAGCGCCGCGAACAGCACCAGCGCCGGAATCACCAAGGCCGCCTCCGCCGTCACATATCCCCCGTCAGAACGGCGCATCGAGTGCCTTCCCGATGGTCGACTGAAGTGCCGTCGAGACCACTTCGCTCGTCACCACCTTGTACAGAACGGCGGCGAACGCACACGCCGCGATCGTGCCCATGGCGTATTCTGAGGTGGACATTCCCGCGTCACCCGCGCGGCCCCTCAGCGCCGCCCGCACGCGAAACCAGATGATCCTCATGGCAACCTCCCGTTGATTCGGCTTTTTGACGTGATCTCAGATCGTGATTTCAGATGGTGATCTCGGATGGTGATCTCGGATGGTGATCCCAGAACGTGATCGCAGAAGGTGATCGGAGAGGGATGCTCCGGGTCGGTGTTTCAGGTTCCCGAGAGGAGCCCGGACGCCATTCCGATCACCACGGGCGCCACTCCGATCGCGAGGAATGCGGGGAGGAAGCACAGCCCCACCGGCGCGGTGACCAGGACCGCCGCCCGCTGCGCCCCGGCTCCCGCGCGGCGCGTCCGGTCCGCCCTGAGCGCCGCCGCGAGCCGGGAGACCGGTTCGGCCGCGGGAGCCCCCGTACGGGCGGAGCGCTCCAGGCATTCGGCCAGCCCGCGGGCACCCGGTATCTCCGCCAACCTCCCCCACGCGGCTCCCGGTTCTCCGCCGAGCCGCAGCTCCGCCCCGGCCAGGGCCAGCCGCTCGCCCACCGGGCCGCCCAGCGACTCGCCCACCACCTCGGCGGCGTCGACCGGCCCGGCTCCGGCCGCCAGGCAGGCGGCCAACAGGTCGGCGGCGAACGGGAGCTGACGCTCGATCTCCCCGGGATCCGCCCCCGAAGCCGGCCGGGGTCTCGCGAGCCATCTGCGGACCCCGAAGGCCGCGGCGCAGCCCGCCGCCGCTCCGAGGAGTCCGCCGATCAGCGCCCAGGCCACCGCCAGCGCCCCGACCGGCCCGGCCCACGCGGCCACCGCGCCGCGCAGCCCGGGTGCGAACGGCGGCCGGCGGCGCGCCGCCTCCACCGCGAGCAGGGCCGTGAGCCGCCGCCGGGCCGCCCGCTCCCGGATTCGCGCCGCCAGCGCCGAGCCCGTGCACAGGGCCGCCGCGAAGCACAGCGCCATCCCCAGGCTGTGGATCGCGAAGCCGCCCATCACCGCTCCCCCGTCCGTACGATCCGCCGGCACCACAGCAGCCCCAGGGCCTCCAGCGCCGTCCCCGCCAGCAGGCAGCCCCACCCGACCGGCGTGTGCAGCAGCACCCGCAGCGGATCGGCCCCCAGCCCGGTGCCGATCAGCAGACCGACCACCGGCAACAGGGCCAGCACCCCCGTCGTCGATCTGGCTCCCGCCAACTGGGCGCGCAGTGACTCCTCCCGGTCCCGCTCGGCCCGCAACGCCCCTTCCAGCCGGTCCAGTCCGGCGGCCAGCCCGGCGCCTCCGTCCACCGAGACCCGCCAGCAGGCCGCCATCCCGGCCAGCCCCTCCGCGCCGGGCTCCCGCGCCGCCTGGCGCAGCGCCCCGGGGACGTCCCCGCCGAAGGCCGCGGCCGCCAGGAGTCCGGCCTGGGCGGGTCCCGGACCGCCCGGGCCCGACACCGTGCGGCGCATGGCCGCGCTCAACGCCTGGCCGGGCTGGGCGCCGGAGCGCAGCTCGCCCACCACCGCACCGCACAGGGCCGCCACTTCGGCGGCCCGCGCCGACCGGGCCCGGGCCCGCTCCCTGGCCCGCAGCCACCGGCGCACCAGCGGCAGGGCCGCCGCCCCGGCCAGCAGCGGGATCACCGACCCGCCGAGTAGTGCGAGCACCAGACCGGCCCCCAGGCAGGCCCACTCCCGGCGGTGCGCCGCCCCGACCCGCACGGCGAGCAGCAGCCGCTCCCAGGGCGCGGGCCCGCCCGGTACCGCCGGACCCGCCCCGGCGAGCACCGCCTTGGCCCGCCGGGACACCCGGTCGCCGCCGGCCAGCGCCCAGGCGGCCGCCCCGGCGCACAGCACCCCGGCGAACACCGGCACCGGGAGCACCGCGGCCGCGCTCATCGGGCACCTCCGAGCAGCGGGCGCAGCCGCTCCCAGCCCCGTTCCCGTACGAATCCCCGCGCGGCCCAGCGCAGCGCCGGCACGGTGACCACGAGCCCGGCGGGGTCCCGCTCCAGCACGTGCACCTCGGCGACCCGGCGCCGGCCGGCCCGGTCCCGCACGAGGTGGACGACGAGGGTCAGCGCGGCCGCCAACTGGCTGTGCAGGGCGGCCCGGTCGAGCCCGGCGGCCGTCCCCAGGGCCTCCAGCCGGGCCGGTACGTGGGCGGCGGCATTCGCGTGGACCGTGCCGCAGCCTCCCTCGTGGCCCGTGTTGAGGGCGGCGAGCAGGTCCGCGACCTCGGCTCCCCGGACCTCGCCGACGACGAGCCGGTCGGGCCTCATCCGCAGCGCCTGGCGGACCAGGTCGGTGAGGGTGACCAGGCCGGCGCCCTCCTGATTGGCCGGTCGGGTCTCCAGCCGCACCACGTGCGGATGGTCGGGCCGGAGCTCGGCGGAGTCCTCGGCGAGCACGATCCGCTCGCCGGGACCGACCAGTCCCAGCAGGGTGCTGAGGAGGGTGGTCTTGCCGGTGCCCGTTCCGCCGGAGACCAGGAACGACAGACGGGCCTCCACCATGTCGCGCAGCAGCCGCTGTCCGCCGGGCGGCAGGGTCCCCGCGGCGACCAGCTCGTCCAGCGTGAACGCGCGCGGCCGCACCACCCGCAGGGACAGGCAGGCAGATCCGACGGCGACCGGGGGCAGTACGGCGTGCAGCCGGGTGCCGTCGGGCAGCCGGGCGTCCACCCAGGGCCGGGCGTCGTCGAGGCGGCGGCCGGCGACGGAGGCGAGGCGCTGGGCGAGCCTGCGCACGGCCTCGGCGTCGGCGAAGGTCACCCCGGTCAGTTCCAGCCCGCCGCCGCGGTCCACCCAGACCCGGTCGGGGGCGGCCACCAGCACGTCGGTGACCTCGGGGTCGGCGAGCAGTGCCTCCAGCGGGCCCGCGCCGACCAGTTCGGAGCGCAGTTCGGCGGCGGCGCCCAGCACCTCCGTGTCGCCCAGCAGCCTGCCCTGGGCCCGCAGTGCCGCCGCCACCCTCGCCGGGGTGGGTTCCGCCCCGCTCTCGGCGAGCCGTCGGCGCACCGCGTCGAGCAGTACGGCGCTCATGCCGTCACCACCCCTTGGGCGGAGCCGAGCGCGCGCTGCCAGAAGCCGTCGCAGAAGCGGGCCAGCGCGCCCCGCCCCTGCGATCCCGGCGGCTCGCCCTCGGCCACCCGTCCCGGCAGGCCGACCTCGACCGGTACCTCGCCGGCCAGCGGCGCGCCCAGCAGGGCGGCGACCGCCTCTGCGTCCAGTCCGCCGGGCACGCGGCCCCGTACGACCACGCGGACGTCCCGGGCCACCATCCGGACGCCGGCGGCCACCCGGGAGGCCGCGGCCACCGACCGCAGCTCGCCCGGCACCACCAGCAGCACCAGGTCCAGCTGTGCCAGGACCTCGGCCACGGCCTCGTCGACCCGGCGCGGCAGGTCGACCACGACGACCCCGCCCCGGCGGCGCGCGGCGGCCACCACCGACCGCATCGCGGCGGGCGGCACCACCACCCGGTCTCCCCGGTCCCAGCTGAGCACCCGCAGGGCGTGCAGTTCGGGCAGCGATTCCGCGAGGGCTCCTGCGCCGACCCTGCCGCGGGAACCCGCGAAGTCGGGCCAGCGCAGTCCTTCGGCGGTTTCCCCGCCGAGCAGGACGTCCATGCCGCCGCCGAGCGGGTCGCCGTCGATGAGGATGGTCCGCTCCCCGGCGCGGGCGGCCCGCAGGGCCAGGGCGCAGGCGAGGGTGGAGGCTCCGGCGCCGCCGCTGCCTCCGATCACCCCGACGGCGAGGGCGGGCCGCCCGGCCCCCTCCACGACATCGGCGATGCGGTCGACGAGCCGGCTCTCGGCGTCGGGGAGCGTCAGGACCTCCTCGGCGCCGATCTCCAGCGCCCGCTGCCACACGTGGGGGTCGTCCAGATCCCTGCCGACGAGGAAGACCCCGTCCCGCCGGGGTGCGCCGCGCACGTGCCGGGCGGCGTCGTCGCCGACGAGGACGAGCGGTGCGGACTCCCATCCGACGCCGGATGCGCTCCCGCCACCGGCATCACCACCGTCACCATCGGCTCCGCTTTGCTCCGGCACCGCCTGGTGCACATGCGGCTCGACCCCCGCGGCGGCGCACAGCCGCAGCAGATCGTCGAGCAGCAGCGGGTCCCCGGTGATGATCAACGGCCGTCCGCCGCCGGGCACTGGCCCCCCGACAGCGGGATGCCGGCCGTCCCCGCCCGCCACCACGAGGTTCCGGACTTCACACGACTTCGATCCAGCCACGATCTCCGCCTCCTTCTCACCGCATATCCAGCGCCGCGGACTTCGCGGCCGGAATCACCGTGACGGGATCGGGAAAAAGAAGTGGATCTTGCTCGAAAACTGTGGACAACCGGCCCTATGTGAATAGCCGGCTCACCCCAACAGGTGAGTTCCGGAGCGCGCCGGAACCGCTACGCTCTGTTACCGGTTCGAGGGGGTGAGGGTCTTCGCCACGCGGGCCCCGGGAAGACGAGGGGGTCCGAGGAGTGGGCACTTGGGGTCGAAGACGAGGACGCAAACCGCGTCCGGACATGCGACGACCCCCGCCGGGGGGGAGAGCGGGGGTCGTCCCCACGGTCCGACTCGGGGGGGGGAGGAGCCAGACCGGGTTAGCACGGTCGCGAACGATCCGTGACTTCCATGGTGTACCCGAGAGGCTTCTCAGGCAAACCCACGCGCCAGACTTTACGCCGAATGGTGGGCGCATATGCTCGGGTCGTGGAAAATCAGCCCTTGCCGCACTCCTTGCCTCGTACCGCAGCCTTCTTCGACCTGGACAAGACGGTCATTGCGAAGTCGAGCACTCTGACGTTCAGCAAGTCCTTCTACCAGGGCGGCCTGATCAACCGACGGGCCGTGCTGCGCACCGCCTACACGCAGTTCATCTATCTGGCCGGCGGCGCCGACCACGATCAGATGGAGCGGATGCGCGAGTACCTGTCCGCCCTCTGCAAGGGGTGGAACGTGCAGCAGGTCCGGGAGATCGTCGCCGAGACCCTGCACGACCTCATCGATCCGCTGATCTACGACGAGGCCGCATCCCTCATCGAAGCCCACCACACCGCGGGCCGCGACGTGGTCATCGTGTCCACCTCGGGCGCCGAAGTCGTCGAGCCCATCGGGGAGATGCTGGGCGCCGACCGCGTCGTCGCCACGCGGATGGTGGTCGGCGAGGACGGCTGCTTCACGGGCGAGATCGAGTACTACGCCTACGGCCCCACGAAGGCGGAGGCCGTGCGCGAGCTCGCGGAGTCCGAGGGGTACGACCTCGCGCGCTGCTACGCGTACAGCGACTCGGCCACCGACATCCCGATGCTCGAGGCGGTCGGCCACCCGCACGCGGTCAATCCCGACCGGGCGCTGCGGCGGGAGGCGCTGGCGCGGGAGTGGCCGGTACTGGTCTTCAACCGGCCGGTGCGGCTGAAGCAGCGGCTCCCCGGACTGTCGATGCCGACGCGGCCGGCCCTGGTCGCCGCGGCCGCGGTGGGCGCGGCCGCGGCCACCGCGGGGCTGGTCTGGTACGCGAGCCGGCGGCGGGCGCTGGCCGCGGCCACATCGGCCTGACCAGCGGCGATACCGGATGCCTGATTCGCACCAGGATGTCCCGTAAAGCAAAGAAATGCGGCCAGGGGTTTCGCTCGGCTCCGAAGCGGAGTACAAAGGAGTCAACGGCCCGCGAGACCAAAGAACATCCGAGAGGATCATCTTTAAAACGCAGTAAGGCCCACGGACCGAAGCATGAACGCCGAGCACCCACGCGACGTCGACCCGTCGATTACGGGCCAGCCGCACCAGGTGACGGGCAAAGTTCCCGACCTGATGGGCAATCTTCGAGGACGCTTGGTAACTGGGCGTGAATGCCAGCGGCGACACCAGAGCAACACGGGTGTCGCCGCAACCCTTTGCCCGGCGCCGGGCCTCAGGCCGCCGCGCCAGTCCTCAGGCCGCCGAGCCTCAGGCCGCGCCGCGCTGGAGCGCCTCGCAGACCGCCATCGATTCGCGGGCTCCGAGCTCGATCGCGCGGCCGCAGTGCGCGATCCAAGCCGCCATCCCCTCCGCGGTCCCCGAGACGTAGCCCCCGAAGGCCTCCAGGTACGCGTCCTTCCCCTGCTCGGCGTGACCGACCTCCCCCGGGCAGATCCCCTTCGGGTCCAAGCCGCTGTTGATCAGCACGATCCGCTCCGCGGTGCGCGCCACCAGGCCGTTGTACGAGCCGAAGGGGCGCAGGGCGAGCAGTTCGCCGTGCACCACCGCCGCCGTGACCAGCGCCGGGGCGGAGCCGCCCGCGATGATCAGGCCGGAGAGCCCTTCGAGGCGCCCCGCCACCTCCTGCGCGTCCGGGAGGGGGAGGGAGACCAGGGGCTCGTCCACCGGTTCGCCGGCGAGGCGGGGCCGGCCGACGACATCGCCCTGCGCCGTGGAACCCGAGGCCACCAGGTGGAGCCGCGCCAGGACCCGTAGCGGCGACTGGCGCCAGATGCTCAGCAATTGGCCCGCCTCCGCCGCCAGGCGCAGGGCGGCGCCCACCGTGCGGGCCTCCGCGTCCGAGCCGAAGTCGGTGCGGCGGCGGACCTCTTCCAGCGCCCAGTCGGCCCCGGACAGCGCCGCGCTCCCGCGCGCGCCGCGCAGCGCGGCCTCGGAGGTGATCTCCCCGGCGCGGCGGCGCATGACGCGGTGGCCGTAGACCCGGTCCACGGCCTTGCGTACGGAATCCACGGACTCGGCGACGCCCGGAAGACCGGCCAGCGGGGCGAGGGGGTCGGCGGCGGAGGCAGAAGCGCTACTCATAAGTAGGGAGCCTACGCACTGCTCCCCCATAGCACCGACCCCTCCTTGGAGTGGTCTTCTTCACTCAGGCACACAACACAAAGACACCGACCCACTACGCTTGGTGAACATGAAGATCGCTTTCGTGGGGAAGGGCGGCAGCGGCAAGACCACGCTGTCCTCCCTTTTCATCCGCCACCTCGCATCCAATGAAGCCCCCGTCGTCGCGGTGGACGCCGACATCAACCAGCACCTGGGCGCCGCGCTCGGGCTCAGCGAGGAGGAGGCGGCCGCGCTGCCCGCGCTGGGAGCGCACCTGCCCCTCATCAAGGACTACCTGCGGGGCTCCAACCCGCGCATCGCGTCCGCCGACACGATGATCAAGACCACTCCCCCCGGCGCCGGCTCCCGGCTGCTGCGCGTCGACGAGGACAACCCCGTCTACGAGGCCTGCGCGCGCACCCTGGTGCTGGACGGCGAACCCGTGCGGCTGATGGCCACGGGGCCGTTCACCGAGTCCGATCTGGGCGTGGCCTGCTACCACTCCAAGGTCGGCGCGGTCGAGCTCTGCCTCAACCATCTGGCCGACGGTCCGGACGAGTACGTGGTCGTCGACATGACGGCCGGCTCGGACTCCTTCGCCTCCGGCATGTTCACCCGCTTCGACGTGACCTTCCTGGTCGCCGAACCGACCCGCAAGGGCATCTCCGTCTACCGCCAGTACAAGGAGTACGCGCGGGACTTCGGAATCACGCTCAAGGTCGTCGGCAACAAGGTCCAGGGGCCGGAGGACATCGAGTTCCTGCAGGACGAGGCCGGCGAGGACCTGCTGGTCACCGTCGGGCACTCGGACTGGGTGCGGGCGATGGAGAAGGGCCGCCCGGCCGCCTTCGAGCTGCTGGAGGCGACGAACCGGCTGGCCCTGCAGTCCCTGCAGGACGCGGCCGACGACTCCTACGCGCAGCGCGACTGGGTCCGCTACACGGAGCAGATGGTCCACTTCCACCTGCGCAACGCCGAGAGCTGGGGCAACGCGAAGACCGGGGTGGACCTGGCGGAGCAGGTCGACCCCGGTTTCGTCCTGCGGGAGCACGCGGGCACGCAAACGGAAGCAGAGGCGGGGGCAGAGATGGGGGCGGAGGCAGAGGCGGAAGCCGGGGCCGGAGCCGGGGCCGGGGCCGTCGGGCTGCTCAGTCCTCGCTCTGACTCGCTTCGGCCGGCTCCGCAGCCGGCTTGACCTCGGCGGGGGCGGCCGGCTTGGCCGGCGGCCCCGCCGTCAGGAACTTGTTCCAGCCCTCCTTCGGCGCCTCGCCGACGTCGAGGGTGCGCATCCACTCCAGGGCCTTCGGGTCCTGGGCGTCCAGCCAGTCCGCCAGTTCGCGGAACGGAACGCAGCGGACCTCCTTCTGCGTGCACATGGTCTTGATGGAGTCCTCGACGGCGCGCATGTAGGTGCCGCCGTTCCAGGACTCGAAGTGGTTGCCGATGATCAGCGGCGCACGGTTGCCCTGGTAGGTCCGCTCGAAGGCCTTGACGAGGCCGTCGCGCATCTGCTCACCCCAGTACGCGTGCTGCGAGGGGTCGCCCTGCGTCGTCGTACCGGACTGGTTGACCAGGTAGTTGTAGTCCATGCTGAGCGTTTCGAAGGCCCGGCCCGGCATGGGGACCAGCTGCAGCGGGATGTCCCAGAGGCCGTCCGTCTTCTTCGGCCAGATCTGCTTGCTGATGCCGCTGGAGTCGTAGCGGAAGCCGCCCATCTCCTTCGCGGCCAGCATGAAGTTCTTCTGGCCCTCGAGGCACGGGGTGCGGGCCCCGATCATCTCCTTGTCGTAGTCGAACGGGAGCGCCTCCATGCCCTTGAGGGCGGGCGAGTTGGTCTTCCAGTTCTTGACGAACGACTTCGCCTGGTTGATCTCGCTCTTCCACTCCTCGACGGACCAGGTCCCGACGCCGCCCTCGGGTCCGCAGAAGTGGCCGTTGAAGTGGGTGCCGATCTCATTGCCCTCCAGCCAGGCGGCGCGCACCTGGGTGGCGGTGTCCTTGATGCCCTGCGGATCGCCGAAGCCGATGTCCGAGCGGCCCGAGGAATGCTGGGGCGCGGTGTAGAGGGAACGCTTCTCCTCCGGGAGCATGTACACGCCGCTGAGGAAGTAGGTCATGCGGGCGTTGTACTTCTTGCCCACGTCGCGGAAATGCGAGAAGAGCTTCTGGCTGTCCTCGCCCGCCCCGTCCCAGGAATAGACCACGAACTGCGGCGGCTTCTCGCCGGGCTTCAGCTTCTGCGCCTTCTGGACGTTCGGCTGCAGGCCGGTGTACGCCGTCGAGCCGTCGCCGATGAGCCGCTTGACGCTGCCGGGGGCCGGGCCTTCCGGGGCCGCGGCGCCCTTCTTGGCCGCCTGACCGCCCGGGGCCGGGCGGGAGCCGGGCTCCGAGGTGCTGCACCCGGCCACTCCCAAGACCAGTGCCGTGGCGACCAGACCGCCGGCGATCTTCTTCTTCGCGACCCTCTTCGCGGCCTTCTTCGTCGCCTTCTTCGTGGTGGCAGTCATCCGCCCACCTCTTCCCTCGCAGTGCCATCGCAGGACTTCCGCGCCGCAACGTCCCATGCGGTCCGTTTTAAGGAAGGTGTGACAAGCCGGACTAAATGCCTAATCACCCCTGGGTGCTAATTCCTAGGCCATTTGCCCGCATTCTCCACCACAGGGCTTTACTCTCCATTACCGTTCATTTACCTAGTGTTGATAATCCCGCCGCTTCATCCCTCCCCCGAGGAGACGGGACCCATGAAAGACATCTCCCCACCGCCCACCGCCGAAGACCTCCGCAGCAACCGCCGCGCCCTCCCCGCCGACCTCTCGGCCTCCGTCGCCGTCTTCCTGATCGCCCTGCCGCTGTCCCTCGGCATCGCCCTGGCCACGGGCGCCCCCCTCCAGGCGGGACTCGTCGCCGCGGCGGCCGGCGGAATCGTGGCCGCGCGGCTCGGCGGCACTCCGCTCCAGGTGAGCGGTCCCGCGACCGGACTCACGGTCGTCACCGCCGAGTTGATCCAGCACTACGGATGGCGCACCACCTGTGCCATCACGGTGCTCGCCGGCTGCTGCCAGCTCGGCCTCGCCGCCCTGCGGACCGCCCGGTCGGCGCTGATGGTGAGCCCGGCCATCGTCCACGGCATGCTCGCCGGAGTCGGCGTGACGATCGCGCTGGCCCAGCTGCACATCGTGCTCGGCGGCACCCCGCAGAGCTCCGCGCTGGCCAATGTCCGCGGACTGCCGGACCAGTTGGCCGATCTGCACCCGGCCGCACTCGGAGTCAGCGTGATCACGCTGGCGGTACTGCTCTGCTGGCCGCGGCTGCCCGGGCGGGCGGGCCGGTCCCTGCGCAAGGTGCCGGCCGCGCTGGCCGCCGTCGCCGTGGCCACGGCCGTCGCCGCCCTCACCGGGCTGCGGCTCCCCCGGGTGGACCTGCCGTCCTGGCGCAGCCACGCGCTGCCCGAACTGCCCGAGGGGCCGGTCCTCGGCATCATCGCCGCCGTGCTGACCATCACCCTGGTCGGCAGTGTGGAATCCCTGCTCTCGGCCGTCGCCACCGACAAGCTGATCGCCGCCCAGCGCGGTACGGGCAACCGTCCGCCGCGGGCCGACCTGAACCGCGAACTGCGCGGGCAGGGCGCGGCGAACATCGTCTCCGGGGCACTGGGCGGCCTTCCCGTCGCCGGAGGCGCCGTCCGCAGCATGGCGAACGTCAAGTCGGGCGCCGTCAGCCGCCGGGCGTCCATGCTGAACGGCCTGTGGGTGCTGCTCGCGGCCGGGCTGCTGGTCCCCGTGCTCGACCTGATCCCGCTCGCCGCGCTGGCCGCCCTGGTGATGGCGGTGGGCGTGCAGATGGTGAGCGCCACGCATCTGCGTACGGTCACGCGGCACCGCGAGTTCGTGGTCTACGCGACGACCATCGCGGCCGTGGTGCTCGGCGGGGTCCTGGAGGGCGTGGCCATCGGCATCGCGGTGGCCGTGGCCCTGGCCCTGCACCGCCTCGCCAGGACCCGCATCACCACCGAGCGGCTCGACAGCGGGGTCCACCGGGTGTGGGCACGAGGCCAGTTGACGTTCCTCGCGGTGCCGAGGCTGAGCCGGGTGCTGAACCAGATCCCGCACGACGCGCACGCGGTCATCGAGCTCGACGGCTCGTTCATCGACCACGCCGCCTACGAGACGCTCCAGGACTGGCAGGACTCCCACCTGGCCCACGGCGGCTCGCTGGAGATCACCGGACGGTCGGGGGCCAGGATCGCCGAGGCCGAGCAGGCCCGGCGGGACGGGCTCACGGAGCCGGCCCATCGGGGTGCGCAGCGCGGGGACCACCAGTGCTGCCGGCCCTGGACGCCCTGGCAGAACCACTGCGACCACCGGAGCACGGTGGCCCGTACCGCCCAGACGGCGGCCGCGAGTGCTGACCCGCCCGCGACCCCGGCGGCGCAGGGCGGGCCCCGAAGGCGTGGCGCCGGTCAACTGGCCGACGGAATCAGCGCCTTCCAGCGGGACACCGCGCCGCACGTACGGGACGAGCTGGCCCGGCTGGCCCGCGAAGGCCAGCGGCCCTCGCAGCTCTTCCTCACCTGCGCCGACTCCCGTCTGGTGACCAGCATGATCACGGCCAGCGGTCCCGGCGACCTGTTCACCGTCCGCAACGTCGGCAATCTCGTCCCGCTGCCGGGAGCGGAGTCCACGGACGACTCGGTCGCGGCGGCCATCGAGTACGCCGTGGACGTCCTCCAGGTCGACAGCATCACCGTGTGCGGGCATTCGGGCTGCGGGGCCATGCAGGCGCTGCTCAACTCCTCGCCCGGGGTGCCGATGACACCGCTGAGGCGGTGGCTGCGGCACGGGCTGCCGAGTCTGGAGCGGATGGCCAGTCGCCATCACGCCTGGGCGCGGATCTCGGGCCGGCTGCCGGCGGACGCGGTGGAGCAGCTCTGCCTGACCAATGTGGTGCAGCAGCTGGAGCACCTGCGGGCCCACGAATCGGTGGCCCGGCGGCTCGCCGAGGGGTCGCTGGAGCTGCACGGGATGTACTTCCACGTCGGCGAGGCCCAGGCGTACCTGCTCTCGGAGGGGGAGGACTTCTTCGACTGCCGGGTCTTCGACACCGTCCGCGCGGCCGCGCTGCGCGGCTGACCGGCCCGAACCGATACCCTCCCGTATCCGTGCCACCGGGTGGCCCCTTTCCGCGCTCCGCAGCGGGAGGGGCCACTCGCGCGTGGGCCCAGCCGAGTAATAGGTCTACACCAATTCCCGACAACCTCTTGTCACCTGGGCCATTGACTGATGAGCTATGCCCGGGGACACAACCGGGGACACAACGGACACCCTGGGAAAGGGAGATGTCGTGAGCAACGAAAGCCTGGCCAATCTGCTCAAGGAGGAGCGGCGGTTCGCACCGCCCGCCGATCTGGCCGCCGCTGCCAATGTGACTGGGGCCGCGTACGCACAGGCCGACGCGGACCGGCTGGGCTTCTGGGCCGAGCAGGCGCGGCGGCTGAGCTGGGACACGGAGCCGACGGAGACGCTCGACTGGACGAACCCGCCCTTCGCGAAGTGGTTCGCGGACGGCAAGCTGAACGTCGCGTACAACTGCGTGGACCGCCACGTCGAGGCCGGCAACGGCGACCGCGTGGCCATCCACTTCGAGGGCGAGCCCGGTGACAGCCGCTCGATCACCTACGCCGAGCTCAAGGACGAGGTCTCCAAGGCCGCGAACGCCCTGACCGAGCTGGGCGTGCGGGCCGGCGACCGGGTCGCGGTCTACCTGCCGATGATCCCCGAGGCGGTCGTCGCGATGCTCGCGTGCGCCCGTGTCGGCGCCGCGCACTCCGTCGTCTTCGGCGGTTTCTCCGCCGATGCCGTGGCCTCCCGCATCCAGGACGCCGACGCGAAGCTGGTCATCACCTCCGACGGCGGATACCGCCGCGGCAAGCCCTCCGCACTGAAGCCCGCCATCGACGAGGCCGTCGCCAAGTGCCCGCAGGTCGAGCACGTCCTCGTGGTGCGCCGCACCGGCCAGGACACCGCCTTCACCGAGGGCCGCGACGTCTGGTGGCACGAGATCGTCGAGCGGCAGAGCGCCGAACACGCGCCGCAGGCCTTCGACGCCGAGCACCCGCTCTTCATCCTCTACACCTCGGGGACCACGGGTAAGCCCAAGGGCATCCTGCACACCTCCGGCGGCTACCTCACGCAGGCCTCGTACACCCACCACGCGGTGTTCGACCTGAAGCCGGAGAGCGACGTCTACTGGTGCACCGCCGACATCGGCTGGGTGACCGGGCACTCCTACATCGTCTACGGGCCGCTCGCCAACGGCGCCACCCAGGTGATGTACGAGGGCACGCCCGACACCCCGCACCAGGGCCGGTTCTGGGAGGTGGTGCAGAAGTACGGCGTCACCATCCTCTACACCGCGCCCACCGCGATCCGCACGTTCATGAAGTGGGGCGACGACATCCCCGCGAAGTTCGACCTCTCGAGCCTGCGCATCCTGGGCTCGGTCGGCGAGCCGATCAACCCCGAGGCCTGGATCTGGTACCGCAAGCACATCGGCGGCGACCGCTGTCCGATCGTCGACACGTGGTGGCAGACCGAGACCGGCGCGATGATGATCTCGCCGCTGCCGGGCGTCACCGAGACCAAGCCCGGCTCCGCGCAGCGTGCGCTGCCCGGCATCGGCGCCACCGTCGTGGACGACGAGGCGAACGAGGTCCCGAACGGCGGTGGCGGCTACCTGGTCCTCACCGAGCCGTGGCCCTCCATGCTCCGCACCATCTGGGGCGACGACCAGCGGTACATCGACACCTACTGGTCGCGCTTCGAGGGCAAGTACTTCGCGGGCGACGGCGCCAAGAAGGACGAGGACGGCGACATCTGGCTGCTCGGCCGCGTCGACGACGTGATGCTGGTGTCCGGCCACAACATCTCGACCACCGAGGTCGAGTCGGCGCTCGTCTCGCACCCCTCGGTCGCCGAGGCGGCGGTCGTCGGCGCGAACGACGAGACCACCGGCCAGGCCATCGTGGCCTTCGTCATCCTGCGCGGCAGCGCCTCCGAGACCGACACCCTGGTCGCGGAGCTGCGCAACCACGTCGGCGCCACGCTCGGCCCGATCGCCAAGCCCAAGCGGATCCTGCCGGTGCAGGAGCTGCCGAAAACCCGCTCGGGCAAGATCATGCGCCGTCTGCTGCGCGACGTGGCCGAGAACCGCGCGGTCGGTGACGTCACCACGCTCGCCGACTCCTCGGTCATGGACCTGATCCAGAACAAGCTGCCGTCCGCCGGCAGCGAGGACTGAGGTCCCGGCACCGCACCGCACCGCACGACACGGGAATGGGGCATCCGGCGCGCCGCGCCGGATGCCCCATTCGCACATAAAGTGATGATCGCCGGATACGCCCTTGCGTGTGCCCTGTAAAGTATCGGAAGCGTAAAGAACTACTCCACAGGGCGCGCCGGGAAGTCTGGTCGGCAACGTGCTTCGTCATGCCGTCCAACCACCCCGGAGGTGCCACCCGTGGCCGCGCCCACCCCCACCGACCACCAGAGCCGCAAGCTCCTCGGCCGCCTCTCGCTGCCCGAGCGCCGCTTCGTGGCCGATGCCCTGCGCGCCGAAACCGTCGGCGGCGTCCTGCTCCTCGTGGCCGCGATCGCAGCGCTCATCTGGGCGAACGTCCCGGCCATCGCGGCCGGCTACGACAGCGTCCGCTCCTTCCACATCGGCCCCGCCGCCCTCGGCCTGGACCTCTCGCTCCAGCACTGGGCGGCCGACGGCCTGCTCGCCATCTTCTTCTTCGTCGCCGGCATCGAGCTCAAGCGCGAGCTCGTCGCGGGCGACCTGCGCGACGCCAAGGCGGCCGCGCTCCCCGTGATCGCCGCCGTCTGCGGCATGGCCGCGCCCGCGCTGGTCTACGTACTGGTCAACGTGCTCGGCGACGGCTCCACGGACGGCTGGGCGGTCCCGACCGCCACCGACATCGCCTTCGCGCTCGCCGTCCTCGCCGTCATCGGCACCTCGCTGCCGTCCGCGCTGCGCGCGTTCCTCCTGACGCTGGCCGTCGTGGACGACCTGTTCGCCATCATGATCATCGCGGTGTTCTTCACCAGCGACATCAACTTCCTGGCGCTCGGTGGCGCGGTCGCGGGCCTGATCCTGTTCTGGTTCCTGCTCCGCGTGGACGTGCACGGCTGGTACGTCTACGTCCCCCTCGCCCTGGTGATCTGGGGCCTGATGTACAACAGCGGCGTCCACTCGACCATCGCCGGCGTGGCCATGGGCCTCATGCTGCGCTGCCACCGCAAGGAGGGCGAGCAGCACTCCCCCGGCGAGCACATCGAGCACCTGGTGCGGCCCGTCTCGGCCGGCCTCGCCGTCCCGCTCTTCGCCCTCTTCTCCGCGGGCGTGTCCCTGTCCGACGAGTCCATCGGCCAGGTCTTCAGCCGTCCCGAGCCCCTCGGCGTGGTCCTCGGCCTGGTCGTCGGCAAGACCGTCGGCATCTTCGGCGGCACCTGGCTGGCCGCCCGCTTCACCAAGGCGGAGCTGAACGACGACCTCGCCTGGCCGGACGTCTTCGCCGTCGCCTCGCTCGCCGGCATCGGCTTCACCGTCTCGCTCCTGATCGGCGAGCTCGCCTTCACCGACGACCCCGTCCTCACCGACGAGATCAAGGCCGCCGTCCTGATCGGGTCCCTGATCGCCGCGGTCTTCGCGGGCGTCCTCCTCAAGATGCGCAACCACAAGTACAGGGCGCTCACCGAGGCGGAGGAACTCGACGAGGACCTCGACGGCATCCCCGACATCTACGAGCAGGACAAGCCGGAGTACCACTTGCGGATGGCGAAGATCTACGAGGCCAAGGCCGCCGAGCACCTGCGCAGGGCCGAGGCGGCCTCGGCCGGCGCCGGTGAAGGGCCGGGCGGGTCCAGCGCCGACGGCGGCCGTCCGGCATGATCTGACTGACGACAGGACAGCCGTCGCCGACGGCCGACAGAGGGAGAGAGCGATGAGCGCAGTGGACCAAGGGGCGCCGGGAGCCGAGCGCACACTCGGCCAGCTGGTCGCCTCGGCCACCGCCGAGATGTCCGCCCTGGTGCACGACGAGATCGCCCTCGCCAAGGTGGAGATCAAGCAGGACGTCAAGCGCGCGGGGATCGGCAGCGGGGCCGCCATCGCCGCGGGAGTGCTCGTGCTCTTCTCCCTCCCCGTACTGAGTTTCGCCGCGGCCTACGGCATCCACAACCTCGGGCTCGGGCTGGCCTGGTCCTTCCTGATCGTCGGTGTGGCGTTCTGGCTGCTCGCGGGTCTGGTCGGACTGCTCGCCGTGGTGAAGTTCAAGAAGATCAAGCCGCCGACGAAGACCATCGAGTCCGTCAAGCAGACCGCCGCGCTCGTCGGGACGGCCAAGCCGCACGCGCGGTCGGTCAGTGACAAGGCCGTGGGTGTGGCACGCTCGTCGTCATGACAGCGCCCTCCCCGGAATCCGGTACGTCCGGCCCGTCCGGCACTCCTCCCACGACTGCCTCGGCGGTACGGATCGACGTGCCCGGCGGGCGGACGGTGACCCACCGGGACGTCGCGGCCAACGGAGCGCGGTTCCACGTCGCCGAGATGGGCGACGGGCCGCTGGTGCTGCTCCTGCACGGCTTCCCGCAGTTCTGGTGGACGTGGCGGCACCAGCTGACCGCGCTCGCCGACGCCGGCTACCGGGCGGTCGCGATGGACCTGCGCGGGGTGGGCGGCAGCGACCGCACCCCGCGCGGCTACGACCCGGCCAACCTGGCCCTCGACATCACCGGGGTCGTACGGTCCCTCGGCGAGCCCGACGCCGCCCTCGTGGGGCACGACCTGGGCGGCTACCTCGCCTGGACGGCGGCGGTGATGCGGCCCAAGCTGGTGCGCCGGCTGGTGGTGTCCTCGATGCCGCACCCGCGCCGCTGGCGCTCGGCGATGCTGTCCGACTTCGGGCAGACCCGGGCCAGTTCGCACATCTGGGGCTTCCAGCGGCCGTTCGTGCCGGAGCGTCAGCTCGTCGCGGACGACGGGGCGCTCGTCGGGGAGCTGATCCGGGACTGGTCGGGGCCCCGGCTGCCCGACGAGGACGACGTGGCGGTGTACCGGCGGGCGATGTGCATCCCGTCCACCGCGCACTGCTCGGTGGAGCCGTACCGCTGGATGATGCGGTCCATGGCCCGGCCCGACGGGCTGCAGTTCAACCGGCGCATGAAGCGCCCGGTGCGGGTGCCGACGCTGCACCTGCACGGCTCGCTCGATCCGGTGATGCGGACGCGGAGTGCGGCCGGGTCCGGGCAGTACGTCGAAGCCCCCTACCGCTGGCGGCTGTTCGACGGGCTCGGGCACTTCCCGCACGAGGAGGACCCGCTGGCCTTCTCGACCGAGCTGGTCAACTGGCTGAAGGACCCCGAGCCCGACCGCTGAACCCGGCCGCCGAGCCCGCCGCGGGCCGGGGCCGCCCCGGCCGGGCCGGGGCCGCCCGGCCGCCCGGCCACCCGTGCGCGGGGGCCGGTGACGCGTGAGGCGTGTTGTATGACAAGCATTCAATTGCCTGGCGCATAGGCCAATTGGCCGCCCTCAACGCGATTACGGACCTTGGGGCCCGGGCACAGCTCGGAGTATGGGCTTGACGCACGACTACGGTGACACCGCACACGAACGCCGCTCGACGGTTACGCCGGGCACGCACAGGGGGCACGGCCAGGACGGCCACGACCTCCGACTCGATATTCCGCGCATCCTGCGCCGGCGGGCCCGCTGGGTCTCGGCCCGGCTGCGGCACCAGCGCACGTAGACACCACCGGGGCCCGGTCCCGGGGGTGAGTCCGGGGCCGGGATCCGTCAGAGGGCGCAGCCCTGGCTCTCGACCCGCCGGTCGGCCGTCTTCCCGATCCTGATGTCGTCGCGGATCTCGTCCGCCGTCAGGGCGTAGCCGGTGTTGGGGTCGTCGAGGGACTTCGCGAAGACGACCCCGTAGACCTTGCCTTCGGGCGTCAGCAGCGGGCCGCCGGAGTTGCCCTGGCGGACCGTCGCGTACAGGGAGTAGACGTCCCGTCGCACGGTCCCCCGGTGGTAGATGTCCGGACCCTTGGCGTTGATGCGGCCGCGGACGCGCGCCGAGCGGACGTCGTACGCGCCGTTCTCCGGGAAGCCGGCGACGATCGCGTCGCCGCCGCTCGCCGCGTCCTTGTCCGTGAACTCCAGCGCGGGCGCCTTCAGCTTGGGCACGTCCAGGACGGCGATGTCCCGCTCCCAGTCGTAGAGCACGACCTTGCCGTCGTACAGCTTGCCCTCGCCGCCGATCTGCACGGTCGGCTCGCCGACCCCGCCGACCACGTGGGCGTTGGTCATCACCTTGCCCGGCGCGAAGACGAAGCCGGTGCCCTCCAGCACCTTGCTGCACGCGGGCGCGGTACCGACGACCTTCACGATCGACTGCTTGGCCTGCTCCGCCACGGGGCTGCGCGCGAGCAGCGGGTCGGGCGGCTTGACCTCGGTGATCGGCTCGTTGGAGAACGGGCTGAAGACCTGCGGGAAGCCGTTGCGGGCGAGGGTGGAGCTGAAGTCCGTGAACCAGGTGTTCGCCTGCGCGGGGAGGACCCGCGAGACGCCGAAGAGCACCTTGGAGTTGCGGACCTCCTTGCCCAGCGTGGGAATTGACGTGCCGGCGACCATGGACCCGATCAGCCAGGCCACCAGCAGCATCGCGGCCACGTTCACCAGGGCGCCGCCCGTCGCGTCGAGCGCGCGGGCCGGGGACCAGGTGATGTGGCGCCGGAGCTTGCCGCCCAGATGGGTCGTCAGCGCCTGCCCGATCGAGGCACAGATGATGATCACGATCACGGCGACGACCACGACCGTGGTGGACACCTGGGTGCCGTTGTCGGTGACCCGGTCCCAGATCAGGGGCAGCAGGGACACGGCGATGAGACCACCGCCGAGGAAGCCGATCACCGACAGGATGCCGACGACGAACCCCTGGCGGTAGCCGACGATCGCGAACCATACGGCGGCGAGCAGCAACAGGATGTCCAGCACGTTCACATGGGCCACCGTCTCATGCGCGCCAGTCGAGCGGGACTTCCCGGGACCGGTCCCAGGGGCGCTCCCAGCCGGCGAAATGCAGGATCCGGTCGATCACTCCGGCGGTAAAACCCCAGACCAGGGCCGACTCGACGGTGAAAGCCGGTCCTTGGAAGCCTCCGGGGTGCACGACGGTGACACGGTGCTCGGGGTCCGTGAGATCGGCCACGGGCACCGTGAAGACGCGGGCGGTCTCGGCCGGGTCGACGACGCCGACCGGGCTGGGGGCGCGCCACCAGCCCAGGACCGGGGTCACGACGAAGCCGCTGACCGGGATGTAGAGGCGGGGCAGCACGCCGAAGAGCTGGACCCCGGCCGGGTCGAGCCCGGTCTCCTCCTCGGCCTCGCGCAGCGCCGCGCGCAGCGGGCCGGTGGTGTGCGGGTCGCCGTCCTCGGGGTCGAGGGCGCCGCCGGGGAAGGAGGGCTGGCCGGGGTGCGAACGCAGGCTGCCGGCGCGCTCCATGAGCAGCAGCTCGGGGCCGCGGGGGCCCTCGCCGAAGAGGATCAGCACGGCGGACTGGCGGCCGCCGCCGTCCTCGGGCGGCAGGAAGCGGCTGAGCTGGGTGGGGCGCACCGTCCGGGCCGCCTCGACGACGGGGTCGAGCCAGCCGGGCAGGCCGCGGGTGCGCAGGGCCGTGCTCCCGCGCCGGCCGCTCGTGGCGCTGTGGCCGCCGTGGCCGCTGCGGGCGTCGTGGCCGCTGCGGCCGCTGTGGGCGTCGTGGCCGCTGTGGCCGCTGTGGGCGCTCTGGGCGTCGTACGGGGCCTCGTGCGCGGCGGCGGCGCGGGGCACGGCGGTGGCGTCCGCCCGGCGGTTCTGCGTGGCCTCACTCATAGGCACCCCTATCCGTGTTCCCCCACGCACCGCAAAACGCGGGGCGGGTACCGATTCGTTCCTTGCGGGTGCGGTGCTTCCCGGGCTACTGGCCCGGCCCGGGCTTCGCCGGGAGGCCCGGGTAGTCCGGCGGCGGGCTCAGGCGCTGCCCGGGCTGGCCGCCCTTCTCGTACTTCAGGAGCTTCGCGGCCTTCTCCGGATCGGTCTCGCCCTCCCCGTAGGCCGGGCAGAGCGGGGCGATCGGGCAGGCGCCGCAGGCGGGCTTGCGCGCATGGCAGATCCGGCGGCCGTGGAAGACGACGCGGTGCGAGAGCATCGTCCACTCGCTCTTGGGGAAGATCGCGCAGATCTCCGCCTCGACCTTCTCCGGGTCCTCCTGCCCGGTCCACTTCCAGCGCCGCACCAGCCGGCCGAAGTGGGTGTCGACCGTGATCCCGGGGACTCCGAAGGCGTTGCCGAGGACGACGTTGGCCGTTTTGCGGCCGACTCCGGGGAGCGTCACCAGGTCCTCGATCCGGCCCGGGACCTCGCCGCCGAAGTTGTCGCGCAGGGACTGCGAGAGGCCGAGGAGGGACTTGGCCTTCGCCCGGAAGAACCCGGTCGGCCGGATGATCTCCTCCAGCGCCTCGGGATCGGCTCCGGCCATGTCCTCGGGGGTCGGATAGGCCGCGAAGAGGGCCGGGGTCGTCTGGTTCACCCGAAGGTCGGTGGTCTGCGCGGACAGCACGGTGGCGACCAGCAGCTCGAAGGAGTTCCGGAAGTCGAGCTCGGGGTGGGCGTACGGGTAGACCTCCGCGAGCTCGCGGTTGATCCTGCGCGCCCGCCGCACCATCGCCAGGTGGCTCTCCGGCTTCGCCCCGGCCTTCTTGACCTTGCTCTCTGCCATCCCCGAAGGCTACGCCGCGGAGCCCGCCGCCCGTGGCCGGACGTGATCTCCGCCCCGCCGGGGTTTCTTGGCCGAAGTTTTGCCCTGAGGCGGGGGTGAACCCTCCGGAGGGGGCCAAGTCGAGGCATGTTCGCCCACGGCTGAATTCCGGGTCTCCGTCACTCCCCCGGAGCCCTTGGCCTGTGCTCTCACCGGCCTGTTGGACCCCGGGCCGGTCCGGGGCGGAGCGCCGACACCTCCCCAGGACCTCAGGTAACACCACCCCGATCGGCCTCTCGCCGCACAGCACACCCGTACGTCCGGCATCCTTGTGATGAACGTGATTGATCGCACTGTTTGAGCCGTCCGGCAAAATGGGGGAGCGATCCCCCGGCCGGTCGACATAGGAGAGAGACTCGTGGACGACGTACTGCGGCGTGCCCCGCTCTTCGCGGCGCTCGATGACGAGCAGGCCGCGGAGCTCCGCGCCTCCATGGGCGAGGTGACCCTCGCACGCGGTGACGCGCTGTTCCACGAGGGCGACCCCGGTGACCGGCTGTATGTCGTCACCGAGGGCAAGGTGAAACTGCACCGCACCTCCCCCGACGGCCGCGAGAACATGCTGGCCGTCCTCGGCCCCGGTGAGCTGATCGGCGAGCTGTCGCTGTTCGACCCCGGCCCGCGCACCGCCACCGCCACCGCGCTGACCGAGGTCAAGCTGCTGGGCCTGGGCCACGGCGACCTCCAGCCCTGGCTGAACGCGCGGCCCGAGGTGGCCACCGCGCTGCTGCGCGCCGTCGCCCGCCGCCTGCGCAAGACCAACGACCAGATGTCCGACCTGGTCTTCTCGGACGTACCGGGCCGCGTGGCCCGCGCCCTCCTCGACCTGTCGCGCCGCTTCGGCGTGCAGTCCGAGGAAGGCATCCACGTCGTGCACGACCTCACGCAGGAGGAGCTGGCGCAGCTCGTCGGCGCCTCGCGCGAGACCGTGAACAAGGCCCTGGCCGACTTCGCGGGCCGCGGATGGCTCCGCCTGGAGGCCCGCGCGGTCATCCTGCTGGACGTGGAGCGGCTCGCGAAGCGGTCTCGCTGACGCCGGTCCCAGCCGGTTGAGGGGTCCTGCCCGTCGGGCGGGGCCCCTTTTCGTGTCCGTGCGGCACCGTTCCGGGGGCTCCGCCCCCGCGCGCCCGCGCCTCGAACGCCGGCGGGGCCGGAAATGGGGGCACAGTGGACCCATGGAGCACAGGGGCCTCGACGCGTACGGGTACTTCGAGCGCGAAGGCTCGCTCGGGCAGGTGCGGGCCGAGTTCCGGGGGCTGGTCGCCGCCGTGCGGGAGCGGATCGCGGAGGCGTACGGGCGACGGCTCCACAGCGCCTACCTGTACGGGTCCGTGCCGCGCGGGACGGCCGTGCCCGGGCGCTCCGACCTGGACCTGCTGATCGCCCTGCAGCACGAGCCCTCGGACGAGGACCGCGACACCGCCGAGGTGCTGGCGCGCGGCCTCGACGAGGACTTCGCGGAGATCGACGGGGTCGGCATCCTGCTGTACGGCAAGGACCGGCTGCTGAGCGAGCAGGAACGATTCGACCTGGGCTGGTTCCTCGCCTGCCTGTGCACCCCGCTGCTCGGCGCCGACCTGGCCGAGCACCTGCCCCGCTACCGCCCCGACAGCCTGCTCGCCCGCGAGACCAACGGAGACCTGGCCGAGCTGCTGCCCCGGATGCGCGCCTGGGCCCAGGAGGCCGCCACTCCGCAGGAGTGCCGCAAGCTGTGCAGGAGCTTCTCCCGGCACCTGGTGCGGACCGGGTTCACCCTGGTCATGCCCCGGTGGGGCGGCTGGACCAGCGACCTCGCGGAGTCCGCCGAGGTCTTCGGGCGGTACTACCCCGGCCGCGCCGCCCAGATGCGGGCCGCGGCGGCCGCCGCACTGGACCCGGTGGCGGACCCGGCCGTCCTGCGCGGGTACGTGGAGGACCTCGGGCCGTGGCTCGCCGATGAGTACACGGCCCGGCACGGGACCAAGACGGCCCGGGCCCGGGCCACGGCCCAGGCCCCCGCCGAAGCCACGGGCTAGGCGGTCCCCGTCACTCGGAGCGCCCCGGGATCAGCCCGTGGTCCCGCAGGTACTCCAGCTGCGCCCGTACGGACCATTCGGCCGCGGGCCACAGCGAGCGGTCCACGTCCGCGTAGACGTGCGCGACGACCGCCTCGGGGGAGGTCAGCCCGTTCTCGACGGCCGTCTCGATCTGCGCGAGGCGGTGGGCTCGGTGGGCGAGGTAGAACTCGACCGCGCCCTGCGCGTCGTCCAGGACCGGCCCGTGGCCCGGGAGCACCGTGTGGACCCCGTCGTCGACCGTCAGGGAGCGCAGCCGGCGCAGGGAGTCCAGGTAGTCGCCCAGGCGCCCGTCCGGGTGCGCGACGACGGTGGTGCCGCGCCCCAGGATCGTGTCGCCGGTCAGGACCGCGCGGTCGGCCGGCAGGTGGAAGCAGAGCGAGTCGGCGGTGTGCCCGGGGGTCGGGACCACGCGCAGCTCCAGTCCGCCGGTGCGGATGACGTCCCCGGCGGCCAGGCCCTCGTCACCGAGGCGCACGGCGGGGTCGAGGGCGCGGACCTTCGTACGGGTCAGCTCGGCGAAGCGGGAGGCGCCCTCCGCGTGGTCGGGGTGGCCGTGGGTGAGGAGCGTGAGCGCGACCCGCTTGCCGGCCTCCTCGGCGGCGGTGACGACCGCCCGCAGGTGTACGTCGTCCAGCGGGCCGGGGTCGATGACGACGGCCAGGTCCGAGCCGGGCTCGGAGACGAGCCAGGTGTTGGTGCCGTCGAGGGTCATCGGGGAGGCGTTCGGGGCCAGGATGTTGACCGCGCGGGCGGTGGCGCGCCCGGAGACGACCGTTCCGCGGGGCTGGCCGGGCAGGGCGGCGGCATCGGTCATGCGGGGTCACCTCCACGGGGCGCGCGGCCGGAGAGGGTGACGCGCTTGGTGAACTCGTCGTGGCCCGGCCAGCTCAGCACGAGCTCGTCGCCCTCGAAGGCGGCCCGGGCCAGGACGGCGGTCAGGTCCTGCCCGGGGGCCGCGGCCAGCGCGTCGGCGGCGCTCGCGTACGGCTCCAGGGAGCGCAGGGTGGTGATGGTGGGCGGCATCATCAGCAGCTCGCCCTTGTCATAGCCTGCGGCGGCGTCGGCGGGGCGGATCCAGACCGTGCGGTCGGCCTCGGTGGAGGCGTTGCGGGTGCGCTGGCCGGCCGGGAGGGCCGCCACGAAGAACCAGGTGTCGTAGCGGCGCGGCTCGAACTCCGGGGTGATCCAGCGGGCCCACGCGCCGAGCAGGTCGGAGCGCAGGACCAGGCCCCGGCGGTCGAGGAACTCGGCGAAGGACAGCTCGCGGGCGACGAGGGCCGCGCGGGCAGCCTCCCAGTCGTCGCCGGTGGTGTCGCCCACGACGGTGCCCGCGGACTCGCCGGCGAGCAGGACCCCGGCCTCCTCGAAGGTCTCGCGGACGGCTCCGCAGACGATCGCCTGGGCGGTGGCGGGGTCGGTGCCCATCCGGTCGGCCCAGTCGCGGCGGCTCGGGCCGGCCCAGCCGATGCCGAGGTCCGCGTCGCGGGGGTCGACGCCGCCGCCGGGATAGGCGTACGCGCCGCCTGCGAAGGCCATGGAGGCGCGGCGGCGGAGCATGTGGACGGCGGGGCCGCTCTCGCCGTCCCGCAGCAGCATGACGGTGGCGGCGCGCTTGGGCGGGACCGGGACGAGGGCGCCCTCGTTGAGCGCGCGGATGCGGTCGGGCCACTCCGGCGGGTACCACTGGCCTCCGGCGGGGGGCTCGGGCTGCGGCTCGGGCTGCTGACCATGCTGACCATTCGGCATGGCGGGATGCTACGGCCATCCGGCCCGATGTTCGAGGGTCACCCGCTGCGGGGTGCGGTGGTCCGCGTGCGGAGCGGGGCTGCGGAAGCCCGGGTGCGGGCTGCGCCCGGCCTTCTGGGGCTCCGCCCCGGACCCCGCGCCTCGAACTCCCCCGGCTACCGCTGGGAGGTGCCCCCTGGCGGGGCTGGATCTGGCCGCGGCGTCGCCGAACGCAGGGGCCCCGGCGGGCCGACGGACGGAGTCCGGCGCAGCGGGCCGAAGCCCGGGAGGCCCGCCAGGGCCGAGGGGTGCGAGGGGTGCGTCAGGAAGGGAGGAGTTCGACCTGGATCTCGATCTCCACCGGGGCGTCGAGCGGGAGCACCGCCACGCCGACCGCGCTGCGGGCGTGGACGCCCTTGTCGCCGAGGACGGCGCCCAGCAGCTCGCTCGCGCCGTTCAACACGCCCGGCTGGGCGGTGAAGTCGGGTGCCGAGGCGATGAAGCCGACAACCTTCACGACACGCGCGATCTTGTCGAGGTCGCCGACGACGGACTTCACCGCGGCCAGCGCGTTGAGCGCGCAGGTCGCGGCCAGTTCCTTGGCCTGCTCCGCCGAGACCTCGGCGCCGACCTTGCCGGTGACCGGCAGGCTGCCGCGGACCATCGGGAGCTGGCCCGCGGTGTACACGTACGCGCCGGAGCGGACGGCCGGCTGGTACGTGGCCAGCGGCGGGACGACCTCGGGCAGAGTCAGGCCGAGCTCGGCCAGCTTCGCCTCGACGACACCGCTCATGCCGCCTTCTCCCTCTTCAGGTAGGCCACGAGCTGCTCGGGGTTGTTCGGCCCGGGTACGACCTGGACGAGCTCCCAGCCGTCTTCGCCCCAGGTGTCAAGGATCTGCTTGGTGGCGTGGACCAGCAGCGGGACGGTCGCGTATTCGAACTTCTTGGTCATGGGAGCGAGGGTAGTGCCTGCCGTGCGGCCCCCCGGCACCACCGCCGCCACCCCGGAGGAATTAGGCTCGGGCCCTGTGAGCAGGCTCCAGGTGGTCAGCGGCAAGGGCGGCACCGGCAAGACCACGGTCGCCGCCGCACTCGCGCTCGCCCTCGCACGCGAGGGCAGGCGGACACTTCTGGTGGAGGTCGAGGGCAGGCAGGGGCTCGCGCAGCTCTTCGGCGCGGAGGCGCTCCCGTACGAGGAGCGGAAGATCGCCGTGGCCTCGGGCGGCGGCGAGGTCTTCGCGCTCGCCATCGACGCGGAGCGGGCGCTGCTCGACTACCTCCAGATGTTCTACAAGCTCGGCTCGGCCGGGCGCGCCCTCAAGAAGCTCGGCGCCATCGATTTCGCGACGACCATCGCGCCGGGGCTGCGGGACGTGCTGCTGACGGGCAAGGCCTGCGAGGCGGTGCGCCGCAAGGACAAGGCCGGCCGGTTCGTCTACGACCACGTGATCATGGACGCTCCGCCGACCGGGCGGATCACCCGCTTCCTGAACGTCAACGACGAGGTGGCGGGCCTGGCCCGGTTCGGGCCCATCCACAACCAGGCGCAGGCCGTCATGAAGGTGCTCAAGTCCCCCGAGACGGCCGTGCACCTGGTCACCCTGCTGGAGGAGATGCCCGTGCAGGAGACCGCCGACGGGATCGCCGAACTGCGGGCGGCGGGCCTGCCGGTGGGGCGGGTCGTCGTCAACATGGTCCGGCCGCACCACCTCGACGAGGACGCCCTGCGCGCCGCCGCCGGGGAGCACCGCTCCGACGTGGCCAAGGCGCTGTCCCGGGCCGGCCTCGGCGGCGCCCGGCGCGGCGGTCTGGCCGAACGGCTGGTGGACCCGCTGCTCTTGCAGGCGGTGGAGCACGCGAGCCGGGTGGAGCTGGAGCGCGCCCAGCGCGCCGTACTGGAGGAGCTGGACGTGCCGGCGTACGAACTCCCCCTGCTCGGCGCGGGAATGGACCTGGCCGGGCTCTACGGGCTCGCCGCGGAGCTGCGCAAGCAGGTGGGCGAGGAATGAGCGAGGCCATGAACGCGAACATGGGGACGCCGCCGAGGCTGGCCGTGGACCGGCTGCTGGACGACCCGCGGACCCGGATCATCGTGTGCTGCGGGGCGGGCGGGGTCGGCAAGACCACGACGGCGGCGGCGCTCGGGGTGCGGGCGGCGGAGCGCGGGCGCAGGGTGGTCGTCCTGACCATCGACCCGGCGCGCAGGCTGGCCCAGTCGATGGGGATCGACTCGCTCGACAACACCCCGCGCAAGGTCACCGGGGTGTCGGGCGACGGCGGTGAACTGCACGCCATGATGCTCGACATGAAGCGGA
Source organism: Streptomyces sp. ICC1 (assembly GCF_003287935.1). Lineage (GTDB taxonomy): Bacteria > Actinomycetota > Actinomycetes > Streptomycetales > Streptomycetaceae > Streptomyces > Streptomyces tritrimontium. The sequence goes on along the minus strand of NZ_CP030287.1, from coordinate 1,365,237 downwards.
CCTTCGACGAGATCGTCGAGGGGCACTCGGATCCGGAGCGCGCGCAGGCCATCCTCGCCAACCCCTTCTACCAGTCCCTGTCGGCCGGCTTCGCGGGCACGCAGGAGTACATGGCGATGGAGAAGCTGGGACAGCTGCGGTCCCGGGACGACTGGGACCTGATCATCGTGGACACCCCGCCGAGCCGGTCCGCGCTGGACTTCCTGGACGCTCCGGGGCGCCTGGGGTCCTTCCTGGACGGGAAGTTCATCCGGGTGCTGATGGCTCCGGCGAAGGTCGGCGGCCGGGCGGGGATGAAGTTCCTCAATGTCGGCATGTCGATGATGACGGGCACGCTGAGCAAGCTGATGGGCGCCTCGCTGCTGAAGGACGTGCAGACCTTCGTGGCCGCCATGGACACCATGTTCGGCGGCTTCCGCACGCGCGCCGACGCGACGTTCCAGCTGCTGCAGGCTCCCGGTACGGCCTTCCTCGTGGTGGCGTCGCCCGAGGCGGACGCCCTGCGCGAGGCGGCGTACTTCGTGGAGCGGCTGGCCGCGGAGAAGATGCCGCTGGCCGGGCTCGTACTGAACCGGGTGCACGGCAGCGGCGCCGACCAGCTGTCCGCGGAGCGGGCGTTGGCGGCGGCGGAGAATCTTGAAGAAGGCGGCATTGTCGATCAGGAGTCCGGGAAAGCTGGACTTCGTGACTCTCCCGACACCGATTTCGACGCCGAAGGCGACGCGCACAACGACACCGACGCGCACGCCGAGACCGACGCGGACGTCGGCTCCGAAGCCGACGTGGACGAGATCACGGCGGGCCTGCTGCGCCTGCACGCGGAGCGCATGCAGGTGATCGCGCGCGAACGGCGCACGCGGGACCGCTTCACCTCGCTGCACCCCGAGGTGGCGGTAGCCGAAGTGGCCGCCCTGCCCGGCGATGTGCACGACCTCGCCGGGCTGCGGGCCATCGGAGAGCGACTCGCGGCCGGGGTGCCGGCCGGAGCGTAGGCGTCCGTACGAGGCCCCCGGTTCGGGGGCGGTCCGTACGCGGGATGGCTCGGGTGGTCTACCCGGCGGCCGCGTACCTCTCGTACGGAACGTCGATCTCCTCGTCGACATCCACGGTGAGGATGCCTGTACTGCGCTCGTACTCCGTGCGGGCGGTTTCGAGCAGTCGCCGCCACGAGGTGACGGTGGGACGCCGGCGCAGCAGCGCACGTCGTTCCCGCTCGGTCATTCCGCCCCACACGCCGAACTCGACACGATTGTCGAGCGCGTCGGCCAGGCACTCGGTCCGCACCGGACATCCGGTGCACACCGCCTTGGCCCTGTTCTGTGCCGCTCCTTGAACGAACAGTTCATCCGGATCGGTAGTGCGGCAGGCTGCCTGCGCACTCCAGTCGGTAACCCAGCCCATCCCGGCGCCGTCCTCTCCCGAATCGAGGCTCCCCCACGGCGGCAGCGGCATATTCACCGCTGCCAGTTGAGGACGTTACGGAAGGCGGGCACAGTGCAACACCCCCGACGGGCCCACACTTGAATGGTCCGAACGGACTATGGGTAAGCGGCAGATCACCCGACGGAGTGATCCTGCGACATGCCCGACCATTCCGGCGATTTGGGTGAAATCGGCGGGGCGACCTGATCACAGGAGGCGAGATTCGGACATGCGTCCACCCCATTCGGGAAGGGTGAAAAACAAGCCGAGGGGTTGATGTCCCACCGCACTGCTGTGACAGTTGAGGACAGCTTAGGCCAAGGCATTCGCGTGTGTCCGGCGAATGAGAACGTAGGCTGCCCTCATGGGAAAGAAGCGCTCGGGCGGCGGGGCCACGGGGCCCCAGCAGGCCGCCAAGTTCCTCGGTGTGTCCGTTCTCGCCGGAGTTGTACTCGCGGGCATCGCGATCCCGGGCGCAGGCGCCCTGGGTCTCGCGGCCAAGGGAACGGTCGAAGGGTTCGATGAGATCCCGGCCAATCTCAAGACGCCGCCGCTGAGTCAGCGCACCACGATTCTGGACTCCGAGGGTGGCTTGATCGCCACGGTCTATTCACGCGACCGGCAGGTGGTCCCCCTCACGGCCATCTCCCCGTACATGCAGAAGGCGATCGTCGCGATCGAGGATTCTCGTTTCTACGAGCACGGCGCGATCGACCTCAAGGGCATCCTGCGCGCGGTCAACCGCAATGCCCAGGAGGGCGGCGCGGCGCAGGGCGCCTCGACGCTGACGCAGCAGTACGTGAAGAACGTGTTCGTCGAGGAGGCCGGCGACGACGAGACGAAGGTGCGCGAGGCCCAGGAGAAGAGCCTCGGGCGCAAGATCCGCGAGCTGAAGTACTCGATCCAGGTCGAGGAGGAGCTCGGGAAGAAGAAGATCCTCGAGAACTACCTCAACATCACCTACTTCGGGCAGCAGGCCTACGGAATCGAATCCGCGGCCCAGCGCTACTTCAGCAAGCCGGCCAAGGACCTGACCCTGGAGGAGTCGGCGCTGCTGGCGGGCGTCGTGCAGTCGCCGAGCCGGTTCGACCCGGTGAACGACTCGCAGGAGGCGATGAAGCGCCGCAACGTGGTCCTGCAGCGCATGGCCGACACGAAGGACATCTCACAGGCCGAGGCGGACGCCGCGAAGGCCAAGCCGGTCACCCTGAAGGTGACCAAGCCCAAGAACGGCTGCATCACCGCCGTCAAGGGCGCCGGCTTCTACTGCGACTACGTGCGCAACACCTTCCTCGACGACGCCGCCTTCGGCAAGACGCGCGAGGAGCGGGCGAAGGTGTGGAACCAGGGCGGCCTCACGGTCCGCACGACCCTGGACCCGCAGTCGCAGGATTCGGTCAACGAGTCCATCAAGGACCACGTCGACCAGGACGACAAGGTCGCGACGGCCGTCACCCTCGTGCAGCCCGGCACCGGCCGGGTCCTGGCGATGGGCCAGTCCAAGCCGTACGGCTTCGGCAAGAACGAGACCCAGATCAACTTCTCGGTGGACAAGAAGATGGGCGGCTCGAACTTCGGCTTCCCGACCGGCTCCACCTTCAAGTCGTTCGTCGCGGCCGCCGCCATCGAGCGCGGTCTGCCGCCGACGAAGATGTACCAGGCCCCGTACGACATGGACTACCCGAGCCCGGTGCAGACCTGCGGCGACAAGCCCTGGGTCAACACGGGCAGCCCCAAGGCCCGGGTGGAGAACGAGACCGAGTCCGAGGTCGGCCCGTACGGGATGAAGGAGGCGATGGCCAAGTCGGTCAACACCTACTTCGTGGAGATGATCTCCGAGGTGGGCCTGTGCCCCGTCACCGACATGACCACCAAGCTCGGCGTGATCCCGGCCAACGGCGCCAAGCTCCCCGAGGTCCCGGCCATCGCGCTGGGCAGTGAGGGCATGTCCCCGCTGACCATGGCCAACGCCTACGCCACCTTCGCCAACCGCGGCGTGTACTGCACCCCGGTCGCCATCGAGTCGATCACCGACTCGCACGGCAAGGCGCTCACGGTGCCGAAGTCCAAGTGCGACCGCGCGATGTCGGAGCGGACCGCCGACACCATCAACACGCTGCTGCTCGGCGTGGTCGACTCCGGTACGGGCCAGCAGTCGGGTCTGACCGACCGGCAGAGCGCGGGCAAGACCGGTACGACCGACAGCCGCTACAACGCCTGGTTCGTCGGCTACACCCCGAACATGTCCGGCGCGACCTGGGTCGGTTCCGGCGGTGCGAAGCAGGTGTCGATGGAGAACATCACCATCGGCGGCCGGTACTACGACAAGGTCTTCGGCGGCGGGCTGCCCGGCCCGATCTGGAAGCAGGCGGTCTCGGGCGCGCTCTCGGGCCGCGAGGCGCCGGGCTTCACCACGGTGAACATCCCCGACACCCCGAGCCCGGCCGCGGGCGGCAAGCCCACCACGGGCAAGCCCAACAAGCCCGGCAAGCCGGGCCGCGACGGCAAGCCCGGCGACGGGCAGCCGGGCGGCCAGCAGACCGCCGGGGCCACGGGCGGGACCCCGGGCGGCAGCACGGGCGGCACCGACGACCCGCTCGGCGGGATCACCCTCCCCCCGGGCATCATCGGCGGCCGCGACTGAGCGGCGGCGCGCACCGACAAAGGGAGAGGGCCTCCACCGGATCGATCCGGTGGAGGCCCTCTCCCCTTGCCCTTCGCGTACTGCCGAGTACTGCGGCGTGCTGCGGCGTGCTGCGGCGTACTGCGACGTGCTGCTGCGTGCTGCCGTCGGTCAGAGCAGGTGCTTCTTGACCGCGGCGGCGACGCGCCCGCCCTCCGCCAGCCCGGCGACCTTCGGGTTCACGATCTTCATCACGGCGCCCATGGCCCGCGGCCCCTCGGCGCCCGTCGCCTTGGCCTCCTCGACGGCCTGCGCCACGATCGCGTCGATCTCGTCGTCGCTCAGTTGCTTGGGGAGGTAGGTGTCGAGGAACTCGCCCTCGGCGGTCTCGCGCGCGGCCTGCTCGGGACGGCCACCCTGCGCGAAGGCGTCCGCCGCCTCACGGCGCTTCTTCGCCTCCTTGGCGATCACCTTGAGGACTTCCTCGTCGGAGAGCACACGGGCTTCCTTGCCCGCGACCTCCTGGTTGGTGATGGCGGAGAGGGTCAGGCGCAGCGTGGACGAGTGCAGCTCGTTCCGCGCGCGGATGGCGGTGGTGAGGTCTTCCTGGAGCTTGGCCTTGAGCGTGGTCATGACCTGAGTCTGCCAGGTACGGAGCCTTCGGCGCCCGTCCGTTTCCGGGTGGGCCCGCCGGGTCTGCGAACATGAGGGCATGCGTGCGCGTTACGGAGTACCCCTGAAGGTCACCGCCGGCATCGCCGCGGCGGGAGCCGCCGGTCTGGCCTATGCCGCCGGCTTCGAAGCCCGGTCCTTCCGCCTGCGGCGGGTCACGGTGCCCGTGCTCCCGCAGGGGATGCGCCCGCTGCGCGTCCTGCAGGTGTCGGACATCCACATGGTCGGCGGGCAGCGCAAGAAGCGGGCCTGGCTGCAGTCGCTGGCCGGGCTGCGCCCCGACCTCGTCGTGAACACGGGCGACAACCTCTCCGACACGGAGGGCGTGCCGGAGGTGCTCGACGCGCTCGGCCCGCTGATGTCCTTCCCCGGCGTGTACGTCTTCGGGTCGAACGACTACTACGGCCCCCGGCTGCGCAACCCCGGGCGCTACCTGCTGGAGAAGACCCAGGGCCGGCACGGGCTGAACGGCAACGCGCCGGTCGTCGGCGCCGTCCACAACCCGTGGGAGGGGATGCGGGACGCCTTCGACGCGGCCGGCTGGCTGAACCTCACCAACACCCGTGCCCGGCTCAAGCTCGACGGGCTCGAGCTGGCCTTCACGGGACTGGACGACCCGCACATCAAGCGCGACCGGTACGAGAAGGTCGCGGGCGGGCCGGAGGAGGACGCGGACTTCTCGATGGCCGTCGTGCACGCCCCGTACCTGCGGGTCCTCGAAGCGTTCACCGCCGATCGCTACCCGCTGATCCTGGCCGGCCACACGCACGGCGGGCAGCTGTGCATCCCCTTCTACGGGGCGCTCGTCACCAACTGCGACCTGGACACGAAGCGGGTGAAGGGCCTCTCGGCGCACGAGGCGGAGGGGCACCGCTCGTACCTCCACGTGTCGGCGGGCTGCGGAACCAACCGCTTCACCCCGGTGCGGTTCGCGTGCCCGCCCGAAGCGACACTGCTGACACTGACTCCGAAGGCCTAACGCGGACCGGGCCGCCGGGTACGTTGACAGGATGATCACACCCGCCGCCCGGCGCCTGCCGACCGTCGTCTTCCGCGCGCTGATCGCGGCCGCGGCCTTGACCGGCCTCGTCATCGAGTGCGCGTACGGCAGCATGCCCGTGGTGCTGAGCTTCTTCACGATCTGGACGAACATCCTGGTCGCGGTGGTCTTCGCCCTCTCCGCGGTCCGCGTCCACCGGGGCGAGCCGGACGTCGGCCCGCTCTGGCGGGGCGGGGTCCTCCTCTTCATCCTGGTCACCGGGCTGGTCTTCCACCTGGTCCTGGCCAACCCGTCGAGCCCCTTCAACGTGGTCGAGGAGCTGGACGAACTGTCCGGGGCGAAGGCCGTCGCCAACCAGCTCCTCCACACGGTCACCCCCGTATGCGCGGTCCTGGACTTCCTCTTCCTGACCGCCCCGCGCACCCTGCGCCCGCGCCACGCCGCGCAGTGGCTGGCCTACCCGCTGGCCTACGTGGTCTTCGCGCTGGTCCGCGGTGCCCTCCTCGACCCCGGCGCCCCGGCCCGGTACACGTACCCCTTCATCGACGTAGCCCAGTACGGCTACGCCCGGGTCGCCCTGAACGCGCTGGTCCTGGGCATCGGCTTCTACGCGCTCGGCCTGGCCCTGGTCGCGGCGGACCGCCACCGGCCGCCACGTGAAAACCGGATTTCGTCTCCGGCCGAGGGTCCGCTAAAGTAATCGATGTCGCCAGGGCAGCAGCGCTGCAAGGGTGGACATCGGGGTGTAGCGCAGCTTGGCAGCGCGCTTCGTTCGGGACGAAGAGGTCGTGGGTTCAAATCCCGCCACCCCGACTTCGTAAGACCAGGTCAAGGGCTTGATCCGCATCGCGGGTCAGGCCCTTCCTGCATGTGTGGAGATCGCCCGGGAGAGATCCGGGAGAAGGGCTTGGCCGGCTTCTCCCGGGCGTCCTGAGCGAGCTCGCCCTTCGGGTCTTCTCCGCTCACCCGCCTGCCGGTTCGGGTGGGTCCGCCGAACCCGAGGTCCGTGCCCGAGGCGGCCCCTTCCGGACCGAGGTCCTCGCCGGTCTGGTCGTGGCGCTCGCCCTGATCCCGGAGGCGATCTCGTTCTCGATCATCGCCGGTGTGGATCCGGCGATCGGGCTGTTCGCCTCGTTCACGATGGCCGTCGTGATCGCGTTCACCGGCGGGCGGCCGGCGATGATCTCCGCCGCCACGGGCGCCGTGGCCCTCGTGATCGCGCCGCTGAACCGGCAGCACGGACTGGGCTACCTGGTCGCGGCGGTGATCATGGCCGGGGTCTTCCAGATCGTGCTGGGCGCGCTCGGCGTGGCGAAGCTGATGCGGTTCATCCCGCGTTCGGTGATGGTCGGCTTCGTCAACTCCCTCGCCATCCTGGTCTTCATGGCGCAGGTCCCCGAACTCCTCGGCGTTCCCTGGGCCGTCTATCCGCTGCTGGCGGCCGGGCTGGCGCTGATGGTGTTCTTCCCGAAGGCCACGAAGGCGGTCCCGGCCCCGCTCGTGTCCATCGTCGCCCTCACCGCGATCACCGTGGCCGCGGGCATCGCGGTCCCCACCGTCGGCGACAAGGGGGCGCTGCCGTCCGCGCTGCCGGTTCCCGGTCTGCCGGACGTTCCGTTCACCCTGGACACGCTGGCGCTCATCGCCCCGTACGCGCTGGCCATGGCGTTCGTCGGGCTGATGGAGTCGCTGATGACGGCGAAGCTCGTCGACGAGATCACCGACACCCGGTCCTCGAAGACGCGGGAGTCCATCGGCCAGGGTGTCGCGAACATCGTCACCGGCTTCTTCGGGGGCATGGGCGGCTGCGCGATGATCGGCCAGACGATGATCAACGTGAAGGTGTCGGGCGCCCGGACGCGGCTGTCGACCTTTCTCGCCGGTGCGTTCCTCATGGTGCTGTGCATCGTCTTCGGGCCGGTGGTCTCCGACATTCCCATGGCGGCCCTCGTCGCCGTCATGGTCATGGTCTGCTTCGCGACCTTCGACTGGCACTCGATCGCGCCGAAGACGCTGAAGCGGATGCCTGCCGGTGAGATCGTCGTCATGGCCGTCACCGTCGTGTGCGTGGTCCTCAGCCACAACCTGGCCGTGGGCGTCGTGGTGGGCTCCGTGACCGCGATGGTGATCTTCGCGAAGCGGGTCGCGCACCTGGCGAACGTCACCTCCGTCCTCGATCCGGACGGCGGCCAGGTCGTCTACTGCGTGACCGGCGAGCTGTTCTTCGCCTCCTCCAACGACCTGGTGGAGCAGTTCGACTACGCCGGCGACCCCGGCAGGGTGGTCATCGACCTCTCCGCCGCCCACATCTGGGACGCCTCCTCCGTGGCCGCGCTCGACGCGATCGAGCACCGGTACGCCCAGCGCGGCAAGAGCGTGGAGATCACCGGTCTGAACGGACCCAGTGCCCGCCTGCACCGGACGCTCAGCGGCGAGCTCGCCGCCGGGGGCTGAGGAGCCCCGCCCCGAAGCAGCGGGTCAGCGCGCGGGTCAGCGGGTGGGTCAGCGCGCGGGTTTGAGTTGGCGGAGGGTGTAGCCGCGGTGAGTCGGGTCCAGGGGTGCGGTGGCCGTCTTGAAGAGGTGTTCGGCCCGCTCGTAGGACAGGCGGCGACGGCCCGTGTCCGGGCACAGGTCGGCCGGTTCGGGGGTGCGGGCCGGGCCGGGGCGGCGGTCGGAGAGGAACACGGGGCCGCGGGTGCGGCCGGCCAGGAGCCCGGGCAGCAGCCGGGCGGTCCCGGAACGCCAGTTCAGCCAGGTGGTGCCCGTGCGGGCCCGGCGGTCGTCCAGGTCCAGGTCCTCGATGTTCAGTGACAGGGCGGCCTTCGCCCCGGACGCGGACTCGTGGAGGAGCCGCCACAGCGTCCGTTCGCGCAGCGGCAGGTCCGGGTCGGACCACAGGGCTTCGATTTCCGCCGGGTCCAGCGGGCGCGCCCGGGGGCGGGTCTCGGCGCGGCGCTCCAGCCCCGCCGCGAGGTCGTCCAGGCCGGCCCGGGCGCAGAAGGAGCGGACCGCCGACCGGTGCCGGTTCCAGGTGGTGGCCGCGGCCCCGCCCCACGCCGCCCCGAAGACCCGGGTCACCTGGCCGGCCGTCAGGGACGCGAGCGGCAGCTGGTCGCCGAGGGCCAGGCGCAGGCGGCGCAGGGTCTGCCCGTAGGAGCGGACCGTCGCGGCGTCGAGGTCGCCGCGGGCCAGGAAGGTCCGGGCGCTCTCGCCGAGGGTGGGCCCCGGAGGGCCGGTGGCGGCGCCCTCGGCGGCAACCTTGGCGGCGCTCTCCTGCGCACGCCGGTTCAGGAAGGCCCGCTCGGCGGCGTTCCTGGTGAGGGCGGCCGCCCGCTGGAACTCCAGGCGTGCCTCGCCGTGCCGGTCCAGGCGGGACAGCAGGTCGCCCCTGACGCTGGGCAGGAGGTGGTAGTCGCGCAGCGCGGGATCCGTGAGCAGGGAGTCGACGAGATCGAGCCCGGCCCGGGGCCCGTACGCCATGCCGAGCGCCACCGCCCGGTTGAGCTGCACGACCGCCGTGGGGAGCAGCCGGGCCAACGCCCCGTACAGGGTGGCGATCTGCTCCCAGTCGGTGTCCTCGCTGGTGCGTGCCTGGGCGTGGCAGACGGCGATGGCCGCCTGCAGGACGTACGGGCCGGGCGGCGCGCCGAGTTCCCGGGCGCGCAGCATCGCGGTGAAGCCGCGGCGGATGAGCAGCTGGTCCCAGCGCCCGCGGTTCTGCTCGTGCAGTTGGACGGGCTCGCCCGAGGGTCCGGTGCGCGCGGCCGAGCGGGACGCCTGGATCTCCATCAGCGCGACCAGCCCGTGCACCTCGGCCTCCCGCGGCGCCAGCTCGGCCAGCAGCCGGCCCAGCCGGAGGGCTTCCAGACAGAGGCCCGGGCGCATCAGGTCGTCGCCCGTGGTGGCGGAGTAACCCTCGTTGAAGATCAGGTAGATGACGTCCAGGACCGAGGCGAGGCGCTCGGCGAGCTCGGCGCCGGCCGGCAGCTCGAACGGCACGCGCTCCTCGGCCAGCGTCCGCTTGGCCCCGGCGATGCGCTGGGTGATCACCGGCGCGGTGGAGAGGAAGGCCCGCGCGATCTCCTCGGCCGTCAGGCCGCCGAGCAGCCGGAGCGTCAGTGCGGCCCGGGACTCGGCCGGCAGCACGGGGTGGCAGGAGATGAGCATCAGCCGCAGGACGTCGTCCTGTTCGGGGTCCTCGTCGGGGTCGTCGGAGGGGTTCCGGGAGGAGTTCCGGGAGGCTTCCTGGGACCTGACCAGCTCGTGGCCCAGCTCCTCCTGTTTGCGCGTCCGCAGCTCGGAGCGCCGGATGTGGTCCACGGCGCGGCGCTTGGCGATGGCCGTCAGCCAGGCCCCGGGGTTGTCCGGGACGCCCGAGGAGGGCCACTGCTCGAGTGCGGCGACGAGGGCGTCCTGGGCCAGTTCCTCGGCGAGGCCCACGTCGCGGACCATGCGCGTGAGGCCGGCGATGATCTTGGCCGACTCCAGTTTCCAGACCGCGTCGATCGTGCGATGGGCATCCGGCACAGGCCCGATGACACCATCCGCCCGGCTCGCCGGCAAGCCGGCGGGCCGGGCGGGCGGATGGTCCTCGGGGTCAGGAGCCCCGTCCGGGGCCGGTCAGGGGCCGGTCCGGGCCCCATCCGGAGCCCGTCAGGCGCCGTAGACCTGCTGAATCACGCTCTCGCCGTCGCCGACGATCCTGCGGAAGCGGCGGGCCAGCTCGACGGCCTCCTCCTTGGAGCGGACCTCGACCAGCGCGAAGCCGGCCACGGCCTCCTTGGCCTCGGCGAACGGGCCGTCCATGACCGTGATCTCGTCGCCGACCGAGGTCAGCCGGACGCCGCCCGGCTCCAGGCCGCCGGTGGCCAGCAGGACACCGGACGCCGTCAGCTCCTCGATGAACCTGCCCATCTCCGCGAACAGCTTCTCGTCGGGGGCGGCGTCGGTGGGCTTGGTCGTCATCAGGTAGCGCATGGGTCTCTCTCTTCTCTTCGTGGCTCTTCGTTGCTCTTCGGGGCTCTTCGGGGCTGCCGTGCTTCTGCCCCTACGTCGAACAGCCCCATGTGACAGGGAACGGATCCATTCCCTGTCACATCGCCGGATCGACGTGTCAGCGAGAACCCCGCACGACGAAGCCCGAGGGAGAGTCACCATGACCGCCGTCCAGATCCCCACCGCCCCCGCCGCCGGCACCGAAACCGCCGCCGCCTCCACCCGCGCACTGCTCGCCCTCGCGGTCGTGGCGCAGCCCCTGTGGGTGGTCGTGTCCCTGACCCAGGCCGCCACCCGCCAGGGTTACGACATCACCCGCCACCCGCTCAGCGCGCTGAGCAACGGCTCGCTCGGCTGGCTCCAGATCACCAACTTCGTGCTCGCCGGGGCCCTGGCCGCCATCGGGGCCACCGGCCTGCGCCGGGCCCTGCGCGGAACGCCCGGCGGTGTCTGGGCGCCGCGCCTGGTGCGGATCAGCGGTCTCGGCATGATCGCCGCGGGAGCCTTCGTGATGGACCCGGCCGACGGCTTCCCCGTCGGCACCCCCTACGGGATGCCCGCCACGCTCAGCTGGCACAGCTACGCCCACTTCGCCGCCGGGTCGGTCACCTTCACCGCGCTGATCGCCGCCTGCTACGTCCTGGGCCGCCACTTCAGCCGCGCCGGGGACCGCGGCCGCGCCATCGCCTCCCGCGTCGCCGGCACCGCGCTGCTGATCGGCAACGGCTGGGCGATGAGCGGCGGCAAGGCCGGCACCCTGACCCTGGCCGTCGGCGTGATCACCGCCATGGCCTGGATCACCACGGTCGCCGCACGCTGCCGCCGCGGCCTCTGAGCCCCGCCGGGAAAAGATCCCGTACCGCCGGAACCCCGGCCCTCCCTTCCGCGACTACCTGCGTGCGTGACATGACGCCGGTGGAAGCGGAAGCGGAGGGCTGTGGGATGGGCGGGCTGGACGTGCGCATGGAAGGGGTGGGGTGCCGCCACGGGCGGGTCGAGGCCGTGGCCGGCGTCGACCTGGAGATCGCGGCCGGTGAGCGCGTCGCCCTGACCGGGACCAACGGCTCGGGCAAGACCACGCTGCTGCGCGCCGTACTCGGGCTGCACCGGCAGGTCACCGGCTCGATCCTGGTCGGCGGCCGGCGCACCGACGCGGCCTGGCGGCGGCGGGCCTGCGCGTGGATCCCGCAGAAGCCCGCCGGCGGCCGCTTCCCCCTCCTGGGCGGCGAGCTGCTCGCCAGCAGCGGTGACCCCCGCGCGGCCGCCGAGGCCGCGGACCGCCTCGGTGTGGGGCCGCTGACCGGGCGGGCGCTGCACACCCTGTCCGGCGGGCAGTTGCAGCGGATGTACCTGGCCCGGGCCATCGGCTGCGTGGCGGCCGGGGCCGGGGTGCTGCTCGCCGACGAGCCCACCGCCGCCCTCGACTTCGCCGGACAGGACGAGGCGGCCGACGTACTGACCGCGCTGCCCGTGACCCTCGTCGTCGTCACGCACGACCGGGCGCTCGCCGAACGCTGCGACCGCGTACTGGAGATGGCCGCCGGCCGGCTGCGGGAGGTCCGGTGAGCACCACCCTGGCCGCCGGCGCCGACCTCGGCACCCTGCTGCAGCTGGCCGCCGTGCAGCGCGCGGGCTTCGCCCTGCTGCTGGCCGCCGTCGGGCTGCCGGTGGTCGGCGTGGTCATCGTCGGGCTGGACATCATGCCGGTGCGGTTCGCGATGATGCACGTCGCGCTGCTGGGCATCGCCGTCGGCCTGCTCACGGGGCTCGACCCCATGCTGTGCGCGCTGGTCGCGTGCGCCCTGGCCGGAGCGGGCGTCGCACCGCTGGCCCGGACGCCGGACGGGCTGTCCGGGGCGATGGGGCTGCTGATGAGCCTCGCGATCGCCGCCGCGCTGCTGATCCTGGCGGTCTCGGGGGTGAACGCCTCCGGCGCCTTCGCCCTGTTGTGGGGGTCGATCCTGTCCGTCGGCACCGCCGATCTCGTGGTGCTGGGGCTGCTGGCCGTCCTCGTACCGGGGCTTTTCTGGTGGCGGCGGCGCGATGTGGCGCTGCTGCTCTACGACCGGGAGCTCGCGCAGTGTTCGGGCGTCCCGGTGCGGGCGCTGACCGCCGTCCTGCTGGTGCTCGTCGCGGTCGCGGTGGCCGGGGCCATCAAGCTGACCGGCGCCCTGCTCGTCGACGCGCTGACCCTGCTGCCCGCCCTGGCCGCGCGCCGGCTGGGCACTTCGCTGAGGTCGATCACGGTGTGGGCGGTCGCGATCGGCGTCTTCGTGAACCTGACCGGCTTCCTCATCGCCCTCCGGCTGGACTGGCCTCCCGGTCCGGTCCTCGTCCTCACCGCGGGGATCCTCGTCCTCGCGGTCCATCTCGTTCCCGAACGGAGAATCAGCTCATGGCGCCCGCAATCCGCGTCCGCGGCACTTCCCTCCTCGCACTGAGCACGGCCCTGGGCCTGGCACTGGCCCTGGTGACCGGCTGCGGAGACAGCGACGGCAAGAGCGTCGGCGCCGGTGCCGGTGCCGACGCCCCCAAGGGCGGCAAGCCCGTCGTCGTCGTGACCACCACCTGGGAGGGCGCCTTCGCCAAGGCCGCCGGCGCCGAGGACGTCAAGGTGATCGTGCCGCAGTCGGTGCACCACGCGCCGGACTACGACCCCAAGCCCTCCGACCTCGCCGCCGTCGGCAAGGCGGACTTCGTGCTGTACGCGCCGTTCGAGCCGTACGCCGCGAAGATCAAGGAGGCCGCCGGCTCGAAGGCCGAGCTGGTCGAGGTGAACCTCGACAACGACGCCGACAAGGTCAAGGCCGAAGTCGCCCGGCTGGGCAAGCTGTTCGGCACCGAGGCCGCCGCCGCGAAGTGGACGGCCGACTTCGACACCGAGTACGGCCGGGTCTCCAAGGAGGTCCAGGCCTCGTGGCCCGGCGGGAAGAGCCCGGCGGTGGTGAGCCAGGTCTTCACGACCTGGTCCGCGAAGCTGGCCGGCGCCACCCCGGTCGGCACCTACGGCCCCGAGGCGGTCACCCCGGTACAGCTGGCCGAACTGTCCGCGAAGAAGCCGGCGCTGGTCCTGGACAACGCGCACATGTCGACGGGGACCGTCCTGCCCGACTCGGGCGCGAAGCAGGTGAAGATCGTCAACTATCCGGGCAAGGACCTCGACCTGCTGCCCGTCTACCGCAACGCGGCCGCCGAGTTGAAGAAGGCCATGGGCGCTCCGGCCTCCTGACGGCGGACGGGCAGGCAGACAGGGGCGGCGCGGTCCGGAACGGACCGCGCCGCCCCTGTGGGCGTTCCCCCTCCTACGCCACCGCCCCGGCCCGCACCAGGCGCTCGCGCAGGGCCGCTCGGTCGGGCTTGCCCGCCGGGGTCAGCGGCAGTTCCGCGACCACCAGGAGGCGTTCGGGGTGCTTGCGCGGCTCCAGGCCGCGCAGCGTGAGGTGTGCGCCCAGCGAGCCCAGGGTCGGGCTCTGCGCACCGCGCGGTACGACGCATGCGGCGAGCCGCTCGCCCATCAGCTCGTCCGGTACGCCGACGCACACGATGTCCCGCACCTGGGCGTGGGAGGACAGCTCCCGTTCGACCTCGGCGGGGCTGATGTTGGCGCCGCCGCGGATGACGACGTCCTTCAGCCGGCCGACCACGTGCAGGACGCCGTCCTTGTCGATGAGCCCCAGGTCTCCGGTGCGGACCCAGCCGTCGGGGGTGCGGTACCGGGCGTCCAGGTCGGGCGAGGCGACGTAGCACATGGGGGTCATGGGGCCGCGGGCGACGATCTCCCCGACCTCGCCGTCCGGGAGCCGTTCGTGCGTCTCGGTGTGGTTGATGCGGATGTCGGCGACCCGGGGGTCGGGGCGGCCGGCCGCGACGCCGGCTCCGTCCGCGTCCGATTCCGGGGCGGGCGAGCCCAGGCCGGTGTGGCAGTTGACCCCGTCGGCCGAGCCGTAGAGGTTGACCACCGGGCAGCCGAAGACGCGGCTCGCCTGCTCGGCCGTGGTCTCGTCGAGCGCGGCGCCGCCGAGGATCACGGCGGTGGGGGTGGGCAATGCGCGGGCGTCGGGGCCGGGGGCGGACGCGCCCGCCTCCGCTTCCGCCGTTTCCGCCGCCCCGTCCGTCTCCGGTTCCGCCGCTTCCGCCTCCGCTTCCGCCGCCTCCGACTCCAGGCGGTCGAGCATCATGCGGATCATCGTGGGCACGCCGAAGATGTGGGTGGGCCGGTGCTCGCGCACCGCCGCGAGGGCCGCCTCGGGGGTGAAGTGGTCGAGCACGACGAGGGTTCCGCCGTGCCGGGCGAGGGTGACCGCGGTGCCGCTGGAGCCGAAGGCGGAGGCGAGCGGTACGAGGAACAGGCAGCGGGGCGGGGTCCCGTCGGGCATCAGGGAGGCGAGGAAGTTGCCGCGGCCGCCGGCGAGCGCGTTGTGCGAGTACGCGATCATCTTCGGCTCCGCCTCCGAGCCCGACGACACCAGGATGCGGGCGGCGCTGTCGGGATCGGGCCGGACGGGGACGAAGTCGGCCGGGTCGGAGCGCAGCAGCGTGGCGAGCTGAATCGTTCCCTCGGGTTCCGTGCCCACCCGGCCGGCGGCGATCACGTGTCGCAGCGCGGGCAGTTCGGCGGCCAGGGCCAGCAGATCGGCCGCGTGCCGGTTGCCCCGGTGCTCCACGGAGGCGATGACCGCCACGGCCTCGGACCGGCGCAGCAGGCAGCGGGCCTCCGCTCCGCCGCGGCCGACGGGGAAGGGCAGGACGACCGCGCCGAGGGCGGCCAGGGCCAGGTCCGCGATGACGGCGTTGCGCCCGTTGGGGAGTTGCACCCCGACCACGTCCCCCGGCCGTATGCCGAGGTCCCGCAGTCCGGCGGCCAGACATCGCACCTTGCGGTCCAGCGCGGTGTAGCAGAGCTTGCCCTTGGCGTCGATGACCGCGGTGTGGTGCAGGTCGGCGATCTGGCGGGCGCGGAAGAGGCTGTAGAGGTCGAGGTCGGGACAGGTCCCGTCGACGGCCCAGGAACGGCGCAGGCCGGCGGGCAGCAGATCGTGCAGGGCGACGGTCATCGGAAGCTCCAGGGGTCGGGAACGGCGGGGGCACCGTGCGCGTCGCGGCTGATCGAGCCGCCGAAGCGCGGGTCGTGGTGCAGGTCGGCCAGGTCGGTGGTGACGGCGGTCGCGTGGAGTCCGCGCCCGCGCAGCGCGCGCAGGGCGTCCTCGGTGGGCAGGCCGGCGAGCCCGTGGGCGGCGGCGGCCGCCGCGCAGGCGCCGGCGTCCGCGTCGGCGGGGGCGATCCAGCCGTCGGCGGTCCGCAGGGGCGTACGGAATCCGGCGGGCCGCCGGGGGTTCTCCCCGCGCCGGGCCCGGCGCAGGGCCGGGAGGGTGAGCACGTCGGCGGCTCCCAGCAGCGAGGAGTCGACGCGCACCCCGCGCCCGGTGCGCTCGCGCAGCAGCAGCCCCGCGAGGACGGCCTCGGCGCCGAGCAGCCCGCCCAGTACGTCGAGCAGGGTCATCAGGGAGGGCGCGGGCACCTCGCCCTCGGAGCGGGCGGCCTCGCCGACCCCGGTGCGGGCCTGGACCATGAAGTCGGTGCCCATCGGGGCGTCGGTGATCCGGCCGGTCCCCCAGCCGCCGGTGTACGCGTACACGAGCGCGGGGTTGGCCGCCGCGAGGTCGTCGTGGTCGAGGCCCAGCTCGGCGGCCTTGCCCGGGGCCCAGTTGTGCAGGAAGACGTCGGCGTCGGCCGCCAGGTCCCGCAGCCGGAGCCGGTCCGCGGGCGACTTGATGTCCATCTCCACGGCCCGCTTGCCCCGGTTCAGCGCCAGCCAGCGGGCGGAGACGCCCGAGCAGGCCGGCGGCATGCCGCGCAGCGGGTCGCCGCCCGGCGGCTCGATGCGGACGACGTCGGCGCCGAGCAGCCCGAGCAGATGGGCCGCGAGCGGCGCCTGGATGCGGCGGCCGGCCTCCAGCACGGTCAGCCCGGCCAGCGGCTTCGCCGGCCGCGGGGCGGCGGGCACGGCGTGGGGCACGGCGGCGGGCACCGCATGGGGCAGGCCGCCGCCGGAGTCGTACGGGGCCAGGGTCCAGGGGGCGGCTCCGTCGTGTTCGGCGGCCCGCTCGGTCAGGCTCCGCAGCCGGCAGACCTCGGCTCCCGAGGCCGCCGCCGCGTCCCGGATCCGCTGCCAGCCGTGCGCGCGGGTGGTGGCGTGCAGGGCGTCGGGGAAGGGGGCGCACGCGGTGGCGTACCGGAACTGGAAGGGCCGCCAGCCCGCCCGTATCGCGTCGGCGGGGGCGTCCAGGGCCCGCCAGAATCCGGCCCAGGCGCCCGGGTCGAGGGTCTCCAGCTCGAAGAGGGTGCCGTCGGCGGCCGTGAAGGGGGGTCCGCCCGCGGCCAGTTCGGCGGCTTCGCCCTCATCCGCCCCGGTCGCCGCGAGGTACTGGGAGACGACCAGCAGCCCGGCCCGGTCGACGTAGGTGTCCACGCCGGCCGAGGAACCGCCCCTGGCCTGGGCGAGGAGGCCCGCGAGCAGGCCCTGGGTGGTCAGGACGGCCGCGGCACCGAGGGCGTAGTCGACGGCGAGGCCGCGCGGTTCGCCGTCGCGGCGGCCGTGGACGGCCATGATGCCGGTGGCGGCCTGCGCGGTCGCCTCGTCGGTGACGGCGCGGCCCGACAGGGTGTCCGCCGAGCCGTCCGGGGCCGCGGACCAGGCGATGGCGGCGGTGGCGGTGGCGGAGCCGCCGAAACCGCTGCCGGACCCGCCGCCGGACCCGCTGCCGCTACCGATGCCGGACCCGCTGCCGCCCAGTGTGATCCGGCCCGCCCGGTCGCCCTCCCGCGCGGCCGGACCCGTACCGGCGGCGGCCCCCAGCAGCCTCAGGTGCTCGGCCACCGGTCCGGTGAGGGCGGCCGGCCCCGAGGCGGTGAAGTGCAGGCCGTCGAGCGGCCGCGCGGTCTGGGTGACGGCTGGTGACGCCATGCCTCTCCTCTTCTCCCGGCTCCGGCGGTCGGCCGGCGCCGCTGGTGATCCGGGCGCGGGAACCAAGGGGCGGGCGCACCCGACCAGTTCCTCGGGGAGGCAGTCGGACTGCCGTTCCCACGGGTTCCCGGCGGGCTGGAGGAAAGTGGTGGAGATCCGAGTGGCGCAGAACCGAGGGCCGCGGGACCGGGCGACCCTCGGCCAAGGGGCGGCCCCCCGCCCCGAACGGCGCGGCCCTGACGCGCAGTTGAAGGACCGGGTCGCCGACTTCGTGCGCGAGCGGGTGATGCCCCGCGAGCCCGTGCTGGACGCGGGCGGGCCGGCCGCGGCGACCGCCCTGCGGGGGCTCCAGGACGAGGCGAGGGAGGCGGGCCTGTGGGCCCTGCCCCTCCCCGCCGAACTGGGCGGCCAGGGCCTCGGACTGGCCGCGTACGCCCTCCTCGCCGAGGCCGAGGGGGCGAGCGACCACGGGCCGGCGGCCCTGGGCTCGGCCCCGCTGCTGGACGCCACGATGCTGCTGCGCCACGGGAGCGACCGGGTGCGCGCCCTGTACCCCGCGCGGCTGACGGCCGGGGAGCTGCGGGCCTGCTACGCCATGACGGAGCCGGACGTGCCGGGCACCGACCCGTTCCTCACCGCCACCCGCGCCGTCGAACAGCCCGACGGGAGCTGGACGGTGAGCGGCCGCAAGTGGTTCACCTCGCACGCCGCCGAAGCCGGTCTGGTCACCGTCCTCGTCCGCACCGACGGCGGGCCGGGCGACCGCGCGGGGCTCTCCCTCCTCGTCGTCCCCACCTCGTCGCAGGGCTTCCGGGTGGTGCGCGAGCTGCCCGTGTTCGGCGCGTCCGGCCAGTGGGAGATCGAGTTCGACCGGGTCCGGGTGCCCGCCGACCACCTCCTCGGCGAGCGCGGCCGGGCCCTGGACATCGCCGGGGAACGGCTCCAGCTGGGCCGTACGCTGCGCTGCCTGCGCTGGCTCGGCCAGGCGCAGCGCGCCTTCGACCTCATGTGCGGGCGCGCGGGTTCCCGTACGGGCTCGCGCGGGCCGCTCGGCGGGCACCAGCTCGTCCAGCAGCACGTCTTCGAGGCGCTCCTCGCCCTGCGCACCACCCGCCCGCTCGTCCACGAGGCCGTGGCCAGGATCGACGCCGGGCTGGACGCGCACGTCGAGGTGGGCCTGGCCAAGGTGGCGGCGGCGCGCATGCTCCAGCTGGTGACGGACTCCGCGATCCAGGTCCACGGCGCGGCCGGCCTCGGCCCGGACACCGCCCTGCCCGCCCTCTACCGGTCGGGCCGCGCCGCCCGCATCCTCGACGGCCCGGACGAACTCCACATCACGTCGGTGGCGAGGCGGGTCCTGCGGGGGTACGGGGCGTAGCGCGGGCACGGGCGGCAGCGCGGGCACGGGCGGCAGCGCGGGCACGAGCGGCAGCGCGGGCACGAGCGGCAGCGCGGGCACGAGCGGCAGCGCGGGCACGAGCGGCAGCGCGGGCACGAGCGGCAGCGCGGGCACGCCCCGCAGCGCGGGCAAGAGCAGCGCGGGCACGAGCAGCGCGGGCACGCACCGCAGCGCCGGCGGTCAGACGTCCCGGATGTCGAGCCGGCCGGTCAGCTCGGCCAGTCCGAGCGCCAGGAAGAAGGTGCCCCACACCAGTTCGTGCCGGACCGCGATGCCCTTCCCGGCGTCGTAGCAGCCGTCCAGCAGCCTGCCGTCCGACAGGTGCGCTCCGGCCAGCCGCTCCAGGATCGCGGCCGCGCGGGCCGCGTACCGTGCGGCCCCCGGGCCCGGGACGCGGGCGAGCTTCAGCAGCGCGACGGCCGTCACGGCGGCCGCGGAGGTGTCCGACGGGCCCTCGGGCAGCGCCACGTCGGCCGGCGGGACGAGCGGCGCGCCGGGCCCCGCCCACGCGTCGGCCAGCCGCTCCGCGAGCTCCCGCGGACTCCCCGTCAGCAGCCCGGCCACGTCGGTCCGGTGCAGCGCGTCGGCCAGCGCCAGCAGTAGCCAGGCCCGGCCCCTGCTCCAGCCGACGGGCGGATCCCCGCAGGCCCGCCACCCCTCCCCCGCGGCGAAGCCCAGGGCGGGGACGAGCCCGGGACCCGGGGTGAGGCACAGGTCCAGATGGCGGGCCAGGTGGGAGGCGGCCGCCGCGGCGCCCCCGGGGCCGGCGGCGGCGAGGAGGGGGACCAGGCCCGGGACGCCGTCCACGCGGGCCAGCAGGCGGGGCCCGCCGAAGGCCGATCCCCAGGGGACCAGGCCCAGTTCCGCGTCCACGGCCGACAGGCAGGCCGCGGCCGCCCGCGTACGGAGCCCGGCGGCGGCGGGGTCGCCTGCCGCGAGCGCGGTGCCGTACCAGAGGATCAGCCCGCGCGTGGAGGTGTCCGCGTCCACCCAGCCGGCCAGCCGCGCGGTGCACGCGGAGGCGGCGGCCCGGTCGCCCGGGGCGCCGGTGTGCCGGGCGCGCAGCCACAGCAGCCCCGCCCAGAAGCCGCCGGCCCACGAGCCGCGGCCGGTGGTCGTCCAGCGGCCCGTCCCCGGGTCGGCGTACAGCGGGAACCGGTCGCCGGCCTCGGCCGCGCCGACGGCGACCCGGTCGAGGACGTCGGCCAGCGCCCGCCCCGCCCACGCGGGCCCGCTCACGCGGCGGCCGCCGCGGCCCGTGCGCGCCGCTCCCGCAGCGCCCACACCGTCGCCACGGCGCAGGCCAGGGCGAACTCGGCGGCGACCAGCAGCCAGCCCTCGCCGTAGCGGCCCGCGTCCGCGAGCGGGCCGAAGAGGGGCGGGCCCACGGCGAACCCGGTGAAGAATCCGGCGGCCACGAGCGCCGAGTCCTGGCCGGCCCGGCCGGGGGCGGAGCGCTGCATCACCAGCACCATCGAGACGGCGTTGGCCGATACGGCGAACACCCCGACGGCCACGGCGGCCACCCAGACCAGCGGCCCCGCGCTGAGCGCCGCCGCCAGCAGCACGGCCGCCCCGACCGATCCGGCCGCCAGCAGGCCCGGCAGCCACTGCGCGCGCCCCGGCCGGGCCGCCTTCGACCAGCCGATCCGGCCGCCGATGCCCGCGACGCCGAGCACCGCGACCAGGGCGCCGGCCGCAGTGGGGCCCATGTCGAGCCGCTGCGCGCCGAACAGGGCGACGTAGGTGTTCACCGAGGCGATCCCGGAGCCCAGGAAGAGGGAGAACACCGCCAGCCAGGCGATGTCGCCCCGGGGGACGAGCGAGGAGCGCGGCGCGGCGGGCTTCGCCGGAGGGTCTGCGGGCAGGGCGCGCAGCGCCCACAGGGCCGCCAGCGCGGCCGCGGCCGCCGCCGTCCACACGGCCCCGCGCCAGCCGGCCGTACCGGCCAGCGCCGTGAGCGGCAGCCCGGCCGCGAAGGCGCCGAGCTGGACGCCGGACTGCTTCATGCCGGTCACCGGCCCGCGCCGGGCGGGGGCCACGGCGGCGAGGATCGCCTTGTTGGTCGCCGGGTTGGCCAGGGCCTGGGGCACTCCGCCCAGCGCGACGGCGGCGAGGAGGAAGCCGGGGCCGGGTGCGGAGCCGATCAGCGCGAGCGTCGCGGCGGACACCGACAGGAGCAGGACGAGGGAGCGGCGCGGCCCGATCCGGTCCACCAGGCGGCCGCCGAACGGCGACAGCACGGCCGCCGTGCCGAATCCGATCGTGGTCGTCAGACCGAGCACGGCCGCCGAGACGCCCCACTCGGCCACCAGCCTGGGGCCGAGCGCGCCGAAGAGGAACAGCTGCAGCATCGAGAAGGCCATGGCGCCGGTGAGCAGGGCCGTCAGCATGCCCTCCGACCGCACCGCACCGCGCCGTACGGGTGTCCCTGGTGTCCCCGGTGTCCCTGGCGGCCCTGGTGTTCCCGGCATCCGAGGCCCCCCTGGCGCCTTCGCCGACGTACTGCGTTCCCCCACCGCGCGCTCCGTTCCCGCTGCCGGATCTCCGGTCCGCAGCAGGAGTCGGACGGGCGAACACCCCAGTTCCCGGGGGCGGTTGTGGTGTGTGACACATCCCGGCTAGAGCGGTGCATGAGAAATCCTGATGCACCCTGTCGCCGCCCCGGGGTCGGTGCAACGATGACTGCGCCATGACTCCGGGTCGGTGTTGCCGCGCGGTACGGGCTGCGATGTTCGCGGCCACCTGCGTGCTGCTCTCCTCCCTCGGGCACGTGCTCATGTCGGGGACGGCCGTCCCCCGGCGGGCGATGGCGGCGGCGTTCGCCGTCACCGCCGCGGCCGGCTGGATCCTCGCGGGACGCGAGCGCGGGCTGCCGGCGGTCATCTCGGCGACCGTCGCCGTCCAGGCCGCGCTGCACGGCGGGTTCTCGCTGGCCCAGGCGGTCGCGGACCGCTTCGCGGGCCGCCTCGCGGTCGTCCCGTCGGCGGCCGGTGCCGTGGGCGCGTCGGGCACTCCGGGGTCGCCCGCGGCCCCGGACTCGGCGGGCGGGCTGGTCGGGCGGTGGGTCCAGTACCTGCTCTGCTCCCCGCCCGTGCTCCCGCCGCGCCCGCCCGCTCCGGGCACGGGCGGCGGCGCGGGCGGCCACGCCCAGCACGCCATGCACTCCGTGCACGCGCTGACCGACGGCGCGGCCTCCATGACGGTGCCCGTGCCGTCACCGGCACCGATGTCGATGTCGATGTACACGTCCATGCCGACGCCGATGCCGATGGCGGGCGGGCACGACATGCTCTCCATGTCGCCGCTCGGCATGCTCGCCGCCCACCTCCTCGCCGCCCTCGTCTGCGGCCTCTGGCTCGCCTACGGGGAACGGGGCGCCTTCCGCGTCCTGCGTGCCTTCGCCGCCCGGATCCTCGTACCGCTGCGGCTGTTCTTCCGCCTCCCCGCGCCCGCGCACCGGCCGCGCGTCCGCTGCCGCCGGGACCACCGGGCCCGGCCCCTGCGCAACCTCCTGCTCGCCGACGCCCTCACCTCACGGGGTCCACCTCTCGGGACCGCTGTCGTCTGACAGCCGGCTCCCCGACGCGCGACGGGCCAGACCGCCCCGCGCCTCGGGCATCGGCCCTGCCGTTCGGCGGGCCGTACCCGTTCACGGGCTCCGAGGTGCCCCCGCACAGCGGCACCGGACCCGGATTCCCGGAAGGACCTCAGGCGATGACCCCTGCCCTGCTCACCCGCCCGACCGCCGCTCCGCCCGCCCCCGCTCCGCCCCCCCTCTCTCTTATAACCCTCCCCGAGCCCACGTGACTCCGCACGCACTCGTGAGCAAGAGCGGGGAGCAAGAGGGGGCAACGACGAAGGTCCGGTTCCCCTGGGGGAACCGGACCTTCGTACTGAGTAGCGGGGGCAGGATTTGAACCTACGACCTCTGGGTTATGAGCCCAGCGAGCTACCGAGCTGCTCCACCCCGCGTCGGTAAACCCAACTCTACGCCATCCGGGGGGAGGGCTCCGCCAATTAACGTCCACACCCCCCTGGGAACGGGTATCACCGCAGGTCAGGGGCGTAAAACCAGGGTTTTGGGCCGGTCAGCGGCCGGGTGGAGGCGCCTCGTGGCCCGGCCCCGCCGGAACCGGGAACGGAGCGGGAGGGGTTCGGGAACCGCCGGCGGGAGTGTGTGACCAGTCGAAGGCCTGCCGACCGGGAGGCCGAAGAGAAGGGGTCCCCGTGGCGAAGATCGTTCTGGTGTCCGGCAGCACGCGCCGAGACTCGGTGAACACCGCAGTACTGGCGACCGTGCGCCACATCATCGAGGGTCTGCCCGGCGCGCACGAGGCCGTCTCCCTCTCCGTCGCGGAACTGCCGTTCTACGAGGCCTCCCTGGAGCAGGCCGACGGTTCGGCGGCGGTGCGCGGGGCCAAGGAGCTGGTCGCCGGCGCGGACGCGCTGTTCATCAGCACCCCCTCCTACAACGGCGAGATGCCGGGCGCGCTGAAGAACGCGCTGGACTGGCTGTCCCGGCCGGGCGGCGAGAGCCCGCTCAGCGGCAAGGTCACGGCCGTGGCCAGCGCCTCCCCCGGAGCGCGCGGCGGGCTCGACGCCCAGCCCGGTCTGGTCGGCGTACTGCGCCGCTGCGGCGCGCAGCTCGTCGAGCACGAGCCGGTGGCCGTCGGCGGCACGGGTGCGCTGGCCGCCGAGGGCGGGCGCTACACCGACCCGGAGCTCGTGGCCCGGCTCGAAAGCCTGACCCTCGCCGTGCTCGCCGAGGTCTCCGGGCACACCGCCGTCGGGGACCGCGCCGAGGCGCTCGTCTGATGGCCGCCGACCGGCCCGGTCTGCTCAGGATCATGAAGGAGGACCTGGACGTGGTGGTGGCCCGCGATCCCTCGATCCGCAGCCGCCGCGAGGCCCTGCTGCACGCCGCGCTGCCCGCGCTGTGGGCGCACCGGATCGCGCACCGGCTGCACCGGCGGGGGCTGCGGATGACCGCGCGGGCCATCGCCTGGCACGCCCGGCGCGGCACCGCCGTGGAGATCCACCCCGGTGCGGTGCTCGGCCGGCGGGTGTTCATCGACCACGGTGCGGCCGTGGTGATCGGCGAGACCGCGGTGGTCGGCGACGACGTGACCATCTACCACCAGGTGACGCTGGGCGCGGTCGGCTGGTGGAGCGACAACAACCGGGCCGACGGGGAGCGCCGCCACCCGGTGGTGGGCCACGACGTCGTGCTCGGTACGAACGCCACCGTGCTGGGGCCCGTCACCATCGGCGAGCACGCCGTCATCGGCGCCCAGGCCCTGGTGAACAAGGACGTGCCCCCGGGGGCGCGGGTGCTGGCCGCCACCGCCGTGATCAAGGCGGTGGGCGCGGAGCCGCAGCCCATGGAGGACCTGTACGCGACGACCGCGTCGGCCGGGTCCTGGTAGGCCCCCGCTCCTTCCCCGACCTGCCCGACACCGCGGATCCCCGCGGATCCCCGCGAAGACTTCACCGGCGTGCGGCTGACCGTACGACCACCCGAAACGCAGCCGTACGAACCGAACTTGTGAGGAAACAGACGTGGACAGCACCGAGAGCCGTGACATGCGCCCCATCGCCGACAGCATCGAGGACCTGGTCGGTTCGACCCCGCTGATCCGCCTGCGCTTCGAGGACACCGCCCCGGGCACCGAGGTGCTGGCCAAGCTGGAGTCGGC
Organism: Streptomyces sp. ICC1; assembly: GCF_003287935.1. Lineage (GTDB taxonomy): Bacteria > Actinomycetota > Actinomycetes > Streptomycetales > Streptomycetaceae > Streptomyces > Streptomyces tritrimontium. Next base: position 1,340,463 of record NZ_CP030287.1, on the reverse strand, counting down.
CAACCCGATGTCCAGCAGCAAGGACCGGGCCGCCCTGTACATGCTGCGGGCCGCCGAGCTGCGGGGCGAGCTGACGCCCGGCAACGGCACCGTCATCGAGGCGACGTCCGGCAACACGGGCATCTCGCTGGCCGCGTTCTCCGCCGCCCGCGGCTACCGCTGCGTCATCGTGCTGCCCGACAGCGCCACCCGGGAGCGGGTCTCCCTGCTCAAGGCGCTCGGCGCGGAGATCGTGCAGACCCCGCGCGAGGCCGGGTACCCCGGTGCGATCGCCAAGGCCGAGGAGCTGCACGCGGCGACCCCCGGCTCCTGGTTCCCCTGCCAGCACGAGAACCCCGACAACGTGCGGGCCCACTACGAGACCACCGGCCCGGAGATCTGGACCGACACGGCCGGCCGCGTCGACGTCCTGGTCTGCGGCGTGGGCACCGGCGGGACCCTGACCGGCGCCGCGAAGTACCTGAAGGAGCAGGACCCGTCGATCCGCGTCATCGCGGTCGAGCCGGAGAACTCCCCCGTGCTCTCCCGGGGCACCGGCGGCCTGCACCGGATCCCCGGTCTCAACGGCGGCTTCGTCGCCCCCACCACGGACGTCGCCCTGATCGACCACGTGGTCACCGTGTCCGACGAGGACGCGATGACCGCCGCCCGTGCGCTCGCCCGCCGCCAGGGCATCTTCGTCGGGGTCTCCTCCGGCGCCGTCGCCCACGCCTGCGCCGAGCTGGCCGCGCACCCGGACTACATCGGCGCCTCGATCGTCACCGTGCTGCCCGACACGGGCGAGCGCTACCTCAGCCTCTGGGACGAGGCCGGCGACCCCACCGCCCGGGCCACGGCCCGGCCGGCCGGGCAGCCGCTCCTCCAGCCGGTCGCCAAGGTGCCCGTCCAGCCCGTCGCCTGACCTTCACCGCTCCACCCGCTCCACCCGCTCCACCCGCTCCACCCCCGCTCCGACCTCCCCCACTCCGCAAAGGAACCCCGACATGCCGGTGATCACCGTCGACTGGTGGCAGGGCAACGACCGTGCCCAGCGTGCCGAGCTCGTCCGCGAACTGACCGAGACCGCCTCCCGCGTCGCCCACTGCCCGCACGAGGCCGTGACCGTGATCGTCCGGGACGTGGAGCCGGCCTACTGGGGCAAGGGCGGCACCCTCGCCGACGAACTCCTCGGCGCCGACGACGGCGCCCACGGCGGAGCCGACGACGGAGCCGACGGAGCCGGGTCGTGAGCTTCCGCGAGCTGCACCCCAACATCAAGCTGCGGCTCGGTGTCGGCTTCGTGCAGCGGCTGCTCGGCATCATGCTGATGCCGCTGATGGTCATCCACCTGGCCGCGCTGTACGGCGCGGCGACGGCCGGCGCGCTCACCCTGGCCGTGGCGGTCGCGGGCATCGCCTGCAACTTCCTCGGCGGCCACCTCGCCGACGTCCACGGCCGCAAGCCGTTGATGGTCGCGGGCGAGATCGGGGCGACCCTCACCTTCGGGCTGCTCGCCCTGGCCAACTCGCCCTGGTGGCAGTCGGGAGCGGCGACCTTCGTCCTCTTCCTGCTCAACACCTGCCTGGCGAGCGCCGCCACTCCCGCCGCCGACGCGATGATGATCGACGTCTCCACCCCGGAGAACCGCACGCTCGTCTACACGATCAACTACTGGTCGATCAACATGGCGTTCACCCTGGGCGCCCTGATCGGCGGGTTCTTCTACGGCGACCACTTCGCCCTGCTGCTGACCGCGGCGGCCGCGCTCTCCGCCGCGACCACCCTGGTGACCTGGTGGTGGATCGCCGAGAGCGCCCCGCAGTACGCCAAGGCCCAGGCGGCCGGCGTGTCGGCCATGCTCCGCGGCTACCTCGCGGTCTCCCGGGACCGGGTGTTCCTGCGGCTGATGGTCGCGGCGACCTTCACCCGGGCCGTCGAGGTGCAGATCGGCTACTACATCGCCGTACGGCTCTCCGACGAGTTCCCCGAGCAGGCGCTGACCGGCCTGGAGCGCTGGTTCCCGGCGGTCGACGGGGTCGCGATGCTCGGCATCCTGCGCGCGGTCAACACCGCCCTCGTCGTCGTCTTCGCCCTCTTCGCGGGCAGCATGTTCCGCCGCCTGTCCGACCGCGTCCGGCTGTACGCGGGCCTGGTCGTCTTCACCGCCGGGTACATGGTCCTGGCCGTCAGCAACAGCGGCTGGATCCTGATCGCCGCCGCCGTCCTGATGACCCTCGGCGAGATCGCCAACGTCCCGGTCAAGCAGGCCCTGCTGGCCGACCTCGTGGACCCGGCCGCCCGCACCAAGTACCTGGCCGCCTACGGCCTCAACGCCCGCGTCGGGCTGCTCGTCGGCTCGCTGTGCGTGAGCGTCGGAGCCTTCGTCTCCCCGGTCGGCATGAGCCTGCTCTACGGGGCCTTCGGCCTCGGCGCCATCCTCGTCTACCGCTCCCTGCTGCCGCTGCGCGAAGCCCGCCGGAGCGCGGCCGAGCAGAGCGAAGCCGGCCCGGCCGACACCGAGCGGAACGACACCGGGCGGAACGACACCGAGGCCGCGGAGGCGGCCCGGCCGGCCGCCGCGCCGGCCCAGAACGGAGCCACGTCATGACCCACCCCCGCAGCACCGGCCGGCTCCTGATGGTGATGCCGTACGAGCAACTCGTCCGCAAGGCCGTCGAGGCCGGCTTCCGGGTCTGGTCGATCTGGGACCCGAAGCTCCGGCCGGCCGCCTACCTCGACAAGGTCGCGGCGCACTCGGAGCAGGTGGCGCTGGTCGACTTCGAGGACGAGGCCGCCCTGCGCGCCCTGGTGGCCCGCATCGCCGGCGAGTACCGGGTGGACCACGTCCTGCACCTGGGCAGCGAGTCCAGCATGGCCCCGGTGCTCGCCGAGGCCGAGGCCCTGGGCCTGTCGCCGAACCGCGCGGAGTCCGTCCGGCTGCTCAACGACAAGAACGCGATGCGCCGGCTGCTCAACCGCAACGGCGTCTCCGTGGTCCGCGCCCGGGAAGCCGCCGTGCTCCGCGAAGTGGCGGGACTGCTCGCGGAGTTCGGCCTGCCGGCCGTCGTCAAGCCCGCCAACTCGGCGGGCAGCCGCGGCATCGCGCTGGTGCGCACGGCCGCCGACCTCGCGGAGTGGACCCGGCTGGTCGAGGCCGCGGGCCTCGAAGGCCCGTACATCATCGAGGAGTTCCTCGACGGGCCCGAGTTCAGCGTCGAGACCCTGACCGTCGACGGCATGCACGAGGTCGTCGGGATCACCGCCAAGCAGACCAGCGGCGCGCCCCGGTTCATCGAGACCGGGCACGTCCACCCCGCCCCGCTGTCCCCGGTGGACGAGGGCGCGATCCGCTCGACCGTCACCGCCCTGCTCGACCTCGCGGGGTACGAGTTCGGCCCGGCGCACACCGAGGTGATCCTCACCCCGGCCGGGCCGCGCATCGTGGAGTCCCAGGCCCGGCTCGGCGGCGACCGGATCCCGCTGCTCGTGGAGGTGGCGACCGGCTTCGACCTGGAGGCGGCGATCTTCAGGGCACTGGCCGGCGAGGACGTCAAGGTCCCGGCGCCCCACCGGTACGCCTCCATCGGCTACTTCCGGCTGCCGGCCGGGCCGCTGGAGTCCGTCGGCGGCCTGGCCGAACTGGCCGCCCTGGAGCACGTGCACGCCGTGCACTTCCCGTACGAGGCCGGCGACGTCCTGCCGCACACCACCGACTCCGCCACCCGCCACGGCTACGCCGTCGTCGACGCCGCGAGTCCCGCCGAGGCCGCCGAGCGGATCGCCTCGGCCCGCGCCGCGCTGCGCACCACGACCGCTCCCGGCGCCGCTCCCGCCGCCGCACTCGCCGCCGCTGCCGCCCCGAAGGAGGCCCTGCGATGACCGCAGCCGACCCGACCGCCGACACCACCGGGACCGGCCCGGCCGCCCGGGACCGGACCATGCTGCTCGTCGGCGGCACGGACCAGCACCTGGAGCGCGCCAAGGCCCTGGGTGTGCGCGTGGTGCTGATCCAGCACCCCGACAAGATCAACGCCTTCCAGACCGGGCTCGCCGACGCCCTCCTGATGGTCGACTACACCGACTGGGCCACCGTGCGGCCGCTCGCCGAGGCCGCCCGCGAGGTCTGGGGGTTCGACGCCGTCGTCTCCCTCACCGAGGGCGGACTGGACACCGCGGCCCGGCTGAGGGAGCACTTCGGCTTCCCCGGCACCCGCCCGGAGGTGAGCCGCCGGCTGCGCGACAAGCACCTCATGCGGCGCCACCTCGCCGAGCACGGCACGTCGGCCATGCACTGGGGCCGGGTCACCGACCGGGCCTCCCTGGAGGACTTCGGCGGACGCGCGGGCTTCCCCTTCATCGTCAAGCCCACCGACGCGACCGCGAGCTTCGGCCTGATCCGGGTCGCCGGCGCGGGTGACCTGGACGCCGTGTGGGAGCGGATCGAGGAGCTGCGCGGCCGGCGCACCGACCGCGGCTCGACCCTCTTCACCGTCCGCGAGTTCCTGATGGAGTCCTACCTCGACGGACCCGAGTTCAGCGTGGAGGCCTTCAGCTTCGGCGGCCGCCACGTGGTGGTCGCGGTGACCGAGAAGCTCGTCGACGACACGCACTTCGCGGAGCTGGGCCACGCCCTGCCCGCGCGCCTCGCGCCGGACGCGCACGCCCGGGTCACCGCCGCGGTGGCCGAGTTCCTCGACACGATGGGCGTGAGCGACGGGCCCAGCCACACCGAGCTGCGCCTGGGCTCGCGCGGCCCCGTCGTCATCGAGTCCCACAACCGGGTCGGCGGCGGCCACATCAACGAGCTGGTCGAGGCGGCGTACGGGATCGACCTCATCGCGTACGGGGTGGCCTGGCCGATGGGCCTGGTCGAGGAACTCGCCGGGCCCCCCGCGGCCCGCGCGGGGGCCTGCACCCGCTTCGTGCTGCGCGACCCGGGGACGGTCACCGCCGTGTCGGGCGTCGCGGAGGTCGCGGCCCGCGCCGACGTGCTAGCCGTGGAGGTCTCCGTACGCCCCGGCGACACGGTCCGCCCGCTGCGGGACAACTGGGACCGGCTCGGCTTCGCCGCCGTCACGGCGGCCGACACCGATGCCGCGATCGCGCTCTGCGAGCGGCTGACCGGCGGGATCCGCATCGACGTGACCGCACACGAGAACACCGCGCCCGCCGCCGATCACGGCATCGCCGCGGACCCGCACGACGACGACATGGAGGTGGCGGCATGACCGCGCTCGTACTGCACCGGTTCCCGCTCGGCCCCTTCCCGTACGACCGGTGGCTCGCGGAGCTCGACGGCGGCGTGGTGATGATCGCCGCCCGCGACAAGATCGCGGCGGGCGGCGAGCGGGTCCCGGACGGCCCCGGCGGCTACCGGCACCTGGAGCTCGTCGACTCCTTCGACGACGAGGAGCTCATCGACCGTCTCGCCCGCGACCTGGCCCACGAGTACCGGGTCACCCATGTCATCGCGCACCACGAGGCCGATCTGATCCGGGCGGCCGCGCTGCGCGAGAAGTTCGGCCTGACCGGTCAGCTGCCCGCCGGGGTGCTGCCCTTCCGGGACAAGGTCCTGATGAAGCGGAAGCTGGCCGACGCGGGCATCGCGGTGGCCCCGCACACCGTGCCGGGGACGGCGGACGCGGTACGGGCCTTCGCCGCCGAGCACGGCCTGCCGCTGGTCTTCAAGGCACGCGACGGCTTCGGCTCCATCGGGCTGCGGATCGTGCGGACCGGGGAGGAGCTGGCGGAGCGGATCGCCGAGGACTTCGCGCCCGGCACCGGACCCCGCGAGGACCTGCTGCTGGAGGCGTACGTCCCGGGCCCGATGTGCCACGTGGACGGGGTGGTCGCGGGCGGCCGCACGGTCATGGCCTGGCCCTCGCAGTACCAGTACGACCTGTCCTCCTTCCAGGCCGACGGCGGCGCCCGGGTGGACCTCACGCTGGACCCCTCGGACCCGCTGACCCCGCGGCTGCTGGAGCTCGCGCAGGAGGCGCTGGCGGCGCTGGGCGGGCCGGCGGACTTCGCCTTCCACGCGGAGGTGTTCCACACGCCCGACGACCGGCTCGTGGTCTGCGAGGTCGCGGCCCGCCCGGCGGGCGCGCGCATCCGGGACGTGCTGACGGCGGTCTTCGGGGTGCACCCGGTGGAGCTGGCGTCGCGGGCGCACACGGGGCTGCGGATGCCGGCCCTGCGGGAGGCCGGTGACGGGGCCGGGTGGGAACGGCTGGAGCCGGTCCGCATGGCGGGGCAGGTGCTGATGATGAAGCGGCCGGGCACGGTGCGCGGCATTCCGCTCACGCCGGAGGAGCCGTGGGTGGAGTTCTACGGGGTCTTCGCGGAGCCGGGCGAGGTCCTCGCCGAGGCGGCCATCTCCTCGGACTTCCTGGCCGCGGCGGTGCTGTCGGCGCCGACGCGGGAGGTGTGCGAGCGCAGGCTGCGGGCCCTGGGGGCGCGATTCGAGTCAGAGATAGTGATCGATTGAGCCAATGCCCGGGGCGGGGGCACGGCGCGTGCTCAACCAACGGACAGAGCCTGGTTCTTGATCCGTTCCCGCTGTAGCGTCCGAGGTCGGTATCGGAGTGGGAACCGTTGGGGAACGGTTCCGGAGAACCTCTCCCTTGTCGAACGCAGCACGCACGACAGCACAGACCAACGGGGCGGGGAACAATCATGCGCAGCAAGCTGGCCGGAATCGTCGGGGGCATCGCACTGGGGCTCACGGCCGCACTGGGCGCGACGATCGACCTGGGCTGGGACTTCACGGACCAGCCCCACGTCCAGGCGGACAACCACGGACCGGGCAGCCCGGCCCCCGTCATCTCCCCCCGCGTCTTCTGACACGCACCACCGGCCCCTGGGGCCCACGCGCGGCGGCGGCCCACCCCCGGACCAGGGGCGGGCCGCCGCCGCGCGTCGTGCCTCGTGCCTCGTGCCTCGTGTCAGAGCGGGCAGCGGGCGCCCGGGGGCACCCCCATCGCGGTGAACAGTCCGACGGCGCGGGCCCGGCTCCCGTCCGCCCTCGCCGTGTCGCCCAGCGCCTGCGCGGCCCGGGCGATCCCGGCCAGCGCACGGGCCTCCTCCATCCGGTACTCGGCCGCGGCCGCGCGCCCGAGCGCGCTCGCGTAGAACTCCAGGGCCTGGGCGTGCTCGCCGCGCGCCAGCCGGAGGTTGCCGATCCGCCGCTCGACGACCGTCTGGCGGGCCAGGGTGGGCCGGCGCCGGAGCAGTTCCAGCGCCTCCTCCTCGCAGGCGCGCGCGTCCTCGGCCAGGCCGAAGTGCTGCTGGACGGCGGCCATGAGGACCCGGGTCATCGCGAAGTCGTCGGGCCTGCGCGAGACCTCGACGAGCGCCATCGCCTCCTTCAGGCAGGTCTCCGCCTCCGCGAACCGGCCCAGGTCCAGGTACGCGCTCGCCAGGTCGTTCAACACCATGACCTCGTCGCCGAGGATGCCGATCCCGCGGGCGAGGTCCACGGCCCTTTCCGCCGCCAGGGCGGCTTCCTCGCCCCGCCCGAGGCAGGAGTAGGTGGTGCTCAGCGAGCACAGGACGTGGATCTCCGCCTGGACGGCCCCGGTCTCGCGGAACACCGCGACGGCCTCCTCCTGGTGGCGCACGGCCTCGGTGAACTCCCCGAGGCAGCTCAGCAGCAGGCCGAGGGCCTCCAGGCCGGCGCCCTCGCCGAGCCGCTCGCCCTGCGCGTGGGCCAGTTCCAGCGCCTCTTCCGCGACGGCGATGCCCTCGCGGAAGCGGCCGAGCTTCCACAGGGCGGTGACCTGGTTGGTCAGGCTCAGCCGCAGCGCCCTCGCGTCTTTGAGCCGCCGGGCCGCGGCCGCCGCGACCTTGCCGACCTGTAGGTACTGCTCGGTGTACGTCCGCATGTTGAGGAAGAACATCAGGTTGCGGGCGAGCCACACGGCGTGCCGGGGGAAGCCCCCGGCTTCGGCGGCCGTCACCGCGGCGATCAGCGCGGCGGCCTCGCGGTCGAACCAGGCGGTGGCCGGGTCGGCGTCCCCGAGCGCGGGCAGGGTCGCCGCCGAGCCCGTCAGGCCCGTCTCGTAGGGCGAGCGTGCGGGGAACAGCACCCCGCACGCCGCCTCCGTCGCCGTGTAGAAGTAGTCCAGCAGCCGCTCCACCGCCGCCGTGTCGTCCACGGCCGTCTCCGTGTTGCGCAGGCTCTGCGCGAAGCTGCGCACCAGGTCGTGGAAGGCGTAGTAGCCCAGCTCGGGCTGCTGGACCAGGTGCATGTCGAGGAGGTCCTCCAGGAGGTCCTCCGCTTCGCGGGTGTGCACGGCCAGCAGGGCCGCCGCCGAGTGGACGTCGATCTCCGCGCCCGGGTGCAGGCCCAGCAGCCGGAAGGCCGTGCGGTGGTCCTCGTCCATCGCCTGGTACGAGAGCCGCAGCGTGGCCGCCACGCTCCGCTCGCCCGAGCTCAGCTCGTCCAGCAGCCGGGTCTCGTCGCCGAGCCGGTCCACGAGGTGCCGCACGGTCCACCGGGAGCGGTTGCGCAGTCTGGCCGTGGCGATGCGCAGGGCCAGCGGCAGGTGCCCGCACAGCGCGGCGAGCGCCCGGGCCGCCTCCGGCTCGCGCTCGGTGCGCTCGGCGCCCAGGGTCTCGGTGATCAGCGCGAGGCTGTCCGCGGGCGACATCACGCCGATGGAGATCCACTCGGCCCCGTCCAGCTCGACCAGCCTCGCCCGGCTGGTGACCAGGACCAGGCAGCCGGGCGAAGCGGGCAGCAGCGGGCGGACCTGGGCGGCGTCGGAGGCGTTGTCGAAGAGGAGCAGCAGCCGGCGGCCGACCAGGGTGGCCCGCCACAGGGCGGCCCGCCCGGCGGGGTCCTCGGGGATCCGCTCGCCCGGCACCCCGAGGGTGCGCAGGAGGCCGGCGATGACCGTTCCGGGCCGCAGCGGCTGCTCGCCCGGGGTGTAGCCGCGCAGGTCCACGTGGAGCTGGCCGTCCGGGAACCGCTCGGCCAGCCGGTGCGCGGCGCGGACCGCGAGCGAGGTCTTGCCGGTGCCGCCCATGCCGTCGACGGCGACGATCCGGGTGCCGGTCTCGTCCCCGTCCCCGGCGGCGGCCAGCAGGTCGGCCAGTTCCCGGTCGCGGCCGGTGAAGTCGGCGAGGTCGTACGGGAGGGTGCAGGGCGCGGCGAGTTCCGGGCTGTCGCGCAGGATGTCCTCGTGGAGCCGGCCGAGCCGCGGGCCGGGATCGACGCCGAGCTCCTCGACGAGGAGCTCGCGCACCCGGCCGAACTCCTCCAGGGCCTCGGCCTGCCGGCCCGAGCGGTACAGGGCCAGCATCAGGTGGCCGCGCAGGTTCTCGCGCAGCGGATGGGCGGCGACGAGCTCGCGCAGGTCGCCGACGAGCTCGGAGCTCTCGCCGTGTTCCAGGCGGAGCTGGAAGAGCTGTTCGGCGGCGGTCAGCCGGCGCTCCTCCAGGGCGGTGGAGGCGGATTCGACGACGGGGCCGCCGGCGCCGGACAGTACGGGACCCCGCCACAGCGCCAGTGCGGCGCGCAGCTCGGCCTCGGCGTCCGCCGCGCGGCCGCCGGCCAGTGCCTCGCGGGCCCGCTGGGTGTGCAGCAGGAACGCGGAGAGGTCGAGCTGCCCGTCTTCGAGGACGGCCCGGTAGCCGGGTCCGTCGGTGGCGATCAGGTCGCTTCCGCCCGGGATCCGCTGGCGGAGGTCGGCGACGGCCTTGCGGATCTGGTGTGAGGCGGTTGCGGGCGGTTCGTCCTCCCAGGCGGCTTCCACCAGGCGGGTGACGGGCACGACACGACCCGGTTCCAGAAGCAAAGTGACGAGCACCCGTTCCTGGATGGGACCGCCGAGTCTCAGCCTGTTCCCGCCGGACCAACCCTCCAGCGAGCCAAGGACGTTGAACCTCACCCTGGTATCGGACCGATCCGCCATGTTCCCCACCTGTCGTACTCGCAAAACCCCAGGTAGAGGCCCCGCTGAGAAAGAGCGTAAAGGGTTCCCGGATCGGGCGGTACCGCTCCGGGAGGTGATCGGGAACCCCGAAACGGAAGCTTCACGGGCCAGCAGGAGTGCGTACAGACGGAGCCCCCAATGAAGACTTTCAGCCACCTCGGCAGTGCCCGGATCATCACCTCCCACGAATTCGAGTTCGAGCCCGTTCCCGACGGTTCCGGGACCGAGGTCGCCACCCCGGTGAGCCCGGCCGCGGGCGCGCCCTGCGTGACCCTGCACGTCGTACGGGTCGCCCCGGGCGCCGTGTGGAGCCCGGAGGCCAGCGCGGCCGAGGAGAACACCGTGGTGGTCTACGCGGGCTCCGGCAGCCTCGCCGTCGGCGCCGAGAGCCGCGAGGCGCACCGCTCCTCCGCCGCCTACGCGCCGACCGGCCGGGAGCTGGCGCTGAGCGCCGGCCCGGAGGGCATGACCGCGTACGTGTGGCGCACCCCGCTGGCCGAGGGCCGCACGCCGGGCACCGACCCGAAGGTGTTCTCCACGCTGTGGGACGACGAGACCCAGCTGCGCGGCTTCGCGGGCACCGGCGAGGTCGACCCGGAAGCGGCCCCGCGCGCCACCATGAACTTCGTCTTCTGGCCCGGCGCCGGCAGTGCCCAGCTGTGCCTGCACTGCGGGATCCAGCAGCCCGGCGAGACCTTCAACGTGCACCTGCACACCCACAGCGACGAGGCGTTCATCGCCTTCGAGGGCATCGGCCAGATGTACCTCGTCGACCGCTGGATCGACGTCGAGGCCGGCGACGTGCTGTTCGCGGCCCCGGGCGTGCTGCACGGCGCCCGCAACCCCCACACGGGCCCGGACGCCCGCCGCTTCGTGACCTGCGGCGGCCCGGCCCCCTTCGACCCTGCCCTCTACGCCGCAGCCGGCGTCTCCTCCCAGGTGGTCTGACCGACATGTGCCGCATCTACGGATCCTTCAATGCCGGTACGAGCGACCAGGAACTGCGCACCGTCGCCGCCCTGCTGCGCCACGGCGGCCCCGACGCCCAGACCTACACCGGCCGCGCCGACTGGGCGCTCGGCAACAACCGGCTCTCGATCATCGACCCCGAGGGGGGCGGGCAGCCGTACCGGCTGGGCGCCGTCACGGTCGTCTTCAACGGCGAGCTGTACAACCACCGCGAGCTGGCCGCCCGCCTGGAGGCGCGCGGCCACCTCATCCCGGACCGCTGCGACGGCTCCGTGCTGCCCGCCCTGTACCTCGAGTACGGCGAGCGCTTCGCCGAGCAGCTCGACGGCATGTACTCCGTCGCCGTGATGGACCTGCGCGAGGAGCCCAAGCTGGTCGTCGCCACCGACGGCTCGGGCATGAAGCCGCTCTACTACGCCTGGGACGAGCGGGGCGGGCAGTTCCGCTTCGCCTCGGAGATCCCGGCGCTGCTCGGCTTCGCCGACGTCACGGCCGAGGAGGACGAGTTCGGGCTCGACGCCTACCTCGTCTCCAAGACCCCGTTCGGCGACCGGACGATGTTCCGCGGCATCCGGGTCCTGCCGCCCGCGGCCACCGCCGTGGTCGGCCGGCGCGGCGGGCTGCGGATCACCACCCGCCCGCTCGGCCACACCGAGGCCGTCGCGGACCCCTCGCGCAGCCTGCACCAGGCCGGCGAGGAGCTCCGCGAGCTGCTGTCGAGGGAGGTCTCGCGGCTGCTCATCGCCGACGCGCCGGTCGCCGCCATCACCTCCGGCGGTCTCGACTCCAGCCTCGTCACGGTGCTCGCGGCCCGCTCCGCGGCCGACCTGCACACCTTCAACATCGCCTACACCGGCGACTGGCCCGGTGACGAGCGGGCCTTCGCGGCCGAGGTCGCGGGCCGGGCCGGCACCGTCCACCACCAGGTGGAGGTCGATCCCGCCACCTTCCCCGACCTGCTCGCGGACGTGGTGTGGCACCTGGGCCAGCCGAACGCCGACCCGATCACCCTGTCCACGTTCTCGCTGTTCCGCGCGGTGCGCGACGCGGGCTTCAAGGTGGCCCTCACCGGCGACGCGGCCGACGAGCTCTTCGGCGGCTACGCCCGCATGACGCAGGCGATGGCCGCCCCCGGCGGGCTCGGCTGGGTCCAGGACTACCTCGACCACCTCTCCGCGGTCCCGCGCGCCCTGCGCGAGCGCCTCTACACGGACGAGTACACGGCGGCCGTACGGGCCCACGGTCCGGCCCTGCCCGCCGGCCTGACCGAGACCCTGGAGAACGGCGCGGGCACCCGGATGCGCCGGATCTGCGCCATCGAGCAGGAGTACCGCCTGCCCTCGTACCACCTGCGCCGCGTGGACCACCTGTCGATGGCCAGCTCGGTCGAGGCCCGGCTGCCCTTCTGCCAGCCGGACGTGGTGCGCTTCGCCACCACCCTCACCGACGCCCAGAAGATCGACACCTCCTCGGCGGGCGGCGTCAAGCGCGCCCTGTACGCCGCCGCCCGCGGGCTGGTCCCGGACAGCGTCCTGAACCGCCCCAAGCAGCCGTTCACCCTGCCCATCAACGCGATGCTCCGCCCCGGGCAGGCCCTGTGGGACGTGGCCCGCGACGCGCTGTCCGAGTCCGCGCTGCGCGCCGACGGCCGGATCCGCCCCGAGGTCGTCTCCGGCCTCTTCGAGGAGCAGGCGGCCCGTCCGTCCGACGGCGCCTCCCTGGCGCTGTGGGCGCTGATGTCCCACCAGATGTGGCGCTCCCAGTTCTTCGGCCCGACCGCCCCGAACGCGGCCGCGGCCGCGGCCCCGCGGGGGGCGCAGTGAGCGGCTACTTCGCCAACGCGCACGGCGCGCCCTGCCCCACCCTGGTCCTGGACGGCCGGGGGCTGCCCGAGGAGACCGACGAGCTGCTGGAGCGGCTGGCCGCGATCCGCGCCGACCTGGGCGCGGGGGGCGCCGGGCACGTGCTGAAGAACGCGATCGTCCGGCCGTCCCCGCACCCGCTCTTCGACCTCGACTACCGCTTCGTGCAGTCGCTGCCGCGCTCCCCGTCCTCCTTCGACCTGCGCGGGTCCTGCGGCCACTCGATCCTGGCGGCCGTCGAGGCGGCCGCCCGGTCGGGGATGATCCCGCCGCTGGTCGCCGGGGCCCGGGTGCGGGTGAACGTCCTGAACAACGGCGACAACGTGGTGTGCGAGGTGGAGGAGGCCGCCGACGGCGGGACCCGCTTCACCGCGCACTTCCTGTGCACGCCCACCAAGCCGGTGCGCGAGCTGCTGATCACGGGCGACCCCGTCACCGAGGTCCGCGTGGACCGTACGGTCATCCCCGTCTCGCTCGTCTCGATGGGCAATCCGTACGTCTTCGTACCGGCCGGGCACCTGGGCGTGACCAGCCGCCAGGAGCTGTTCGCCGCCGGTGACGAGCTCTTCGCGCAGTTCGGCCGGATCCGGCTCGCGGTCTGCGAGCAGCAGGGCTGGGACGCCTCCGGGGCCTTCCCGAAGATCGCCGCGGTGCTGCCCGAACCGGGCGGCGCGCTGGCGGTCCGCGCGGTGTCGGTGCCGTCCTGGCACCCGACGCTCGCGCTGACCGGCGCCATCTGCCTGGGCACCGCCGTCGGGATCGAGGGGACCGTCCCCTGGTCGCTGGCCCGGGCCGGCGGCCACCGGGACGGGCTGGTCCGGCTCGTCACCCCGGGCGGCGAACTGCAGGTCTCGGCCTCGTCCGTGCTGACGGACACCGGTCCGCGCCTGGCCTGGGTCTCGGTGGCCGGCAAGCAGGTCGACTACCAGGGCTGGGCGGGCCTGCCCGCCGGCCGCTTCAACCACCCGTCCGGGAACACGTCCGCGTCCACGTCCACGCCCACCTCCACGTCCGCGTCCGCGTCCGCGTCCGCGTCCGCCAAGGAGCTCGCATGTCTGTCACTGTCAGTCTGAACACCGCGGGCGCGGACGTGCGGTTCTCCGTCGCCGCGCTCGACCCCGAGGTGCGGGCCGCCCTGGAGCGGTGCGCCGTGGCCGCGGACCGTACGGGCGAACCCGACCGGGACGCCGTCGCCGTACTGCGCGAGAGCCGGCTGCTCGGCCTCGCCGTCCCGCGCGAGTTCGGCGGCGCGGGCGCCGGCCCGGTGGACCTGAACCGCTGCGTCGAGCAGGTGGCCGCCGTCAACGGCTCCGCCTCGATCATGCTCTTCCAGCACTTCGCGGTCAGCAGCCGGATCGTCGAGCAGGGAACTCCGGCGCAGCACCGCGAGCTGCTGCCCAAGCTGGCCTCCGGCGAGTGGCTCGCCGCCTCCGCGTGGAGCGAGACGGGCGCGGGCGCCAACAAGAAGAACCTGGCCACGCGCGGCCGCCGGACCGACGCGGGCGGCTGGGTGCTGGACGGCGCCAAGGCGTTCACGACCAGCGCCGGGCTCGCCGACGTCTACCTCGTCCTCGCCCAGACCGGCACGGACGAGCCGGCGGCCGGGAGCGACACGGGCTACGGAGCCGCCGGGCAGACCTTCTTCCTGGTCCGCGGGGACAACCCGGGCCTGATCCCGGACACCTCGATGCGGCTGGCCGGCATGCGCGGCTCCGCCACCGGCTTCGTCGACCTGCGCGACTGCCGCCTCACCGACACGGACCGGCTCGGCGCCGAGGGCGTGGCGGCCTCCGTCATCGCCCGGGTGCGCGAGAGCGGCGCCACGCTCGGCGCGGTCGCGGTGGGCCTGGCCCAGGCAGCCCTGGACTGCGCCCACGAGCACGCGCGCAAGCGCGGCCTGCACGTCCACCAGTCCGTGCGCTACCGGCTGGTCGACCTCACCACACAGGTCGAGGCGGCCCGCGCGGTCGTGGAGCGGGCGGGCCGGCGCGACGCGGCCGATCCGGGCATGGCCACGCTGCACTCCAAGCTGTTCGCCTCCTCCGCCGCCGACCGGGTCGTCTCCGAGGTGGAGCAGATCCTCAGCTCGGCCGGCTACGTCGAAGGCCACCCGCTCAACCGGTACGGCCGTGACGCCCGTGCCGTCGCCCTCATGGGCCCGACCAACGACCTCTGCAGGGAACTGGTGAGCATCTCGTGGAACCGCTGAACCCCGCCGGCCGCCTGAGCGGCCGTACCGCCACCGCCGACCTCATCGTCGAAGGCGGCCGCCTGGTCACCCCCGAGGGCGTCCGGAACGGCTCCGTCGTCATCCGCAACGGGCACATCGACGCCCTGCTCGGCCCGGACGAGGAACTGCCCGAGGGCCCCCGGATCGACGCGTCGGGACGCTACGTCCTGCCCGGCCTCATCGACAGCCACGTCCACTTCCGCACCCCGGGCCTGGAGTACAAGGAGGACTGGGCCCACGCGGGCCGGGCGGCCATCGCCGGCGGCGTCACCACCGTCGTCGACATGCCCAACACCCGGCCACCGTCACTGAACGAGGCCGACCTGCACGCCAAGGCCGCGCTCATCGAAGGGCGTTCGTGGGTGGACTACCGCTTCCACATCGGCGCGGACCCCGAGCACCCGGAGGTACTGGCCACCCTCGATCCCGAAGTCGCCACCTCCGCAAAGGTGTTCATGGCCGGGCACCACACCGCCCCGGTGGTCTTCCGCGACTGGCGGGCCCTGGAGGCCGCCTTCGAGGCCGCCGCGCGCGGCAACGTACAGCTGGTGCTGCACGCGGAGGACCAGCACATCTTCGACCTGCTCGACACGTGGCGGGGCGATCCGGGCTCCTACGACGAGTACGAGCCGCACCGGCCGCGCTCGGGCGCCATCGTCGCCTGCGCCAAGGTGATCCAGCTGGTCCGCACCTACGGCACCCGCGCCCACGTCCTGCACGCCTCGACGGCGGAGGAGGCGGACATGCTGGTCGCCGCCGCCCAGGAGGGGCTGCCGCTGACCTTCGAAGTCACCGGCCACCACCTGTCGTTCACCGACGCCGACACCTGCCGGCGCGGCCCGCGCACCCGCCTCTCGCCCGCCATCCGGGGCCTGGGCGACCAGGACCGGCTGTGGCGCGCGGCGCTGACCGGCGAGGCCGCGAGCCTCGGCAGCGACCACGCGCCGCACACCATCGAGGAGAAGAACAAGGTCCCCGCGGACGCACCGCCCGGCCTGCCCGGTGTGCAGGAGCTCGCCGTCGCCTCCTGGACCGGCATGATGCAGCGCCGCGTCGCCCCCGACGAGGCGGCCTCGCACCTGGCCCGCCTGATGGGCTCCGGCCCCGCCGACCTGTTCCGGCTGCCCGGCAAGGGCCGGCTCGTGCCGGGCGCCGACGCCGACCTCGCCATCCTCGACCCGGCGGAGCGCTGGCAGCCCACTCGGGACGACATCCAGGCCAAGTGCGGCTGGTCCGCGTACGAGGGCTGGCTGTTCCGGGGCCGCTTCACCGACGTGGTCAAGGGCGGCGAGCGGGTCTGGAACGTCCGCGAGGGCTTCGCGGGCACCCCCGCCGGCCGCTGGCTCGCGCCCTCGCCGGCCGTGCTGCCCGCACCGGCCGCGCTGGACCGGGAGGCCGGCCGATGAGCGCCGCCGTACTGGAGCGCGCCGGTGTCCGCGCGGAGGAGTTCCGCGCGGCCATGGCCGCGCTGGCCGCCCCCGTGACCGTCGTGACCTGCTACGACGGCTTCGGAACGGCGCGCGGGCTGACCGCGAGCGCCGTCTCCTCGCTCTCCCTGGACCCGCCGCTGTTCCTGGTCTGCCTGGACAAGGGGTCCTCCAGCCACGACGCGCTGGCCGGTGCCGACGCGTTCTGCGTGAACCTGCTGGGCCCCGGCGACGAGGCGCTGGCCATGAAGTTCGCGGGCCGCCCGGACCGGCGCTTCGACGGGGTGCCGCTGGCCGGCTCCGCACGGGCCCCGGAACTGGCCGACGTTGCCCTGCGCCTGGTGTGCGAGCACCACGAGGCCGTCGACGCGGGCGACCACACCATCCTGATCGGCCGGGTCACCGCGGTCGAGGGCGCCGGGACCGACGGGGCCGGCCCGGCCCCGGCCCCGGCCCCGGCCGGCGGCCTGGTCTGGCACCAGCGCGGGTTCGCCCACGCCCGCCCGGCCGCCCGCCCGGCGGACTGAGCCGTGCCGGTCGCCGCCGCCGCCGCGCCCGCCGCCGTCCGGGCGAGCCGCCCGGCGGGTCTGTTCCGCCTCGCCGACCTGCTGGCACAGGCCGTGGAGGAACACACCCGCCCGGTGTGCCGCCGGTACGGACTGGGGCGTACGGGGCTGCGCGTGCTGACCGAGCTCCGGTACGCGGGCGCCCCGTACACCCTGGCCGCCGGCGAGCTCGCCCGGGCCGTGGGGGTCACCTCGGGGGCGCTGACCGGCTGCCTGGACCGGCTGGAGGAGGCGGCGCTCGCGACCCGGCTGCCGGTCCCGGGCGACCGGCGCCGCCTCGCGGTCCGGCTCACCGCGCAGGGCGTCCGCACCGCCGGCCTGATCCTGGCCGACCTGGACCGCGTCCAACGCGAGGCCCTGCCCCCGTCCGACCCGCGGGCGGACCTCCTCGTCGCCCTGCTGGACACCCTGACGGACGCCCTCCCCCGGATCAGCGACCGCGTACGACCGGCACGGGCCCGGGAACGACCGAGCGCCCCGCCCGGATACCCGGACGGGGCGCTCAGCAGCAGGTCAGAGGATCTCTCCTCGACCCCGGAGCAGTAGGCCATGTCGGACTCGAACCGACAACCAACGGATTAAAAGTCCAGGCAAGATCGTGCCGGACCATCCCGCTCGGTCCGCCGAGATCCGGCAATGCCTGGTCAGAGACCTGCACCGTGCCGCTTGATCCGCTCCAGACCAGGCCGTGCCAGCACATCCGCTCACGCATCGCTCACGCATTCGGCGACGCTGACCAGGCCTCTTCCCGTTCGCTTGCACGCAGGGCGGTGTCTGACAGGTCCGGCGCGTGGGAGGACGGCGTCGGTGATCACGAGAACGCGAGGCACCCGGCGAGGGTCAGGAGAGGCTCGTCGCAGTCAGTCGTGACGGGCCAGCTTGACCGCGGAGACGAGCAGAATCACGGCCAGCAGGGGGATGAGGACCAGGTCCGGGAACACGCCGAGCAGTAGCCCGTCCAGAACGGCGCCGGCGATCGAGCCTGCGGCCATGACCGCGATGAAGCGGAGGTTGGCGCCGAGGACGGCGAAGCTTCCGTCGCGGCTGTAGCGACCGAAGGCCACCAGCATGGTTGGCAGGGAGACCAGAAGGGAGAGGCTTCCGGCGGTTTTGATGTCCTCCCCGAACAGCAGCACGATCGTCGGGATCAGACCGGCCAGCGTGCGGCCACGTCGGCGGCCGGGACCGCGGCCAGCCGGGCGGGCAACGCGACCAGGACCACGACCAGGCTCATCGCCTTGTTCAAGATGACCGCAGAGAGCGCCGCGAACCCGAAGAGGCCGATCAGCAGCGGCAGGCGGAACTCCGCGCCGCCCAGACCGATCATCCCGCCCAGAACGCCGATGGCAGCTCCCGTACCGAAGACGACGGGCGCCGATCGCGTCGAGCCGTGGGAGGCAGGGTTCTGGTCTGTGCGCATGACGGGCATCCTCGCTGGTCACGAACCCGCCCTCTACGGACCGACCCCACCTTCGGGGAAAGCCACCGGATGCCCGCCCAGGACTTGTCAGGATCTCTGAGCACCGGATTCGACCCGGCCCCTCTGACCCTGCCCGGCAGGCCTGGTGCTGTCGGAACTCACCAACAAGGCCAGGACCACTTGCCGCTATCCGGCTTCACCCCAGTCGCCATGTCCAGAAGCTGCTTGGCGCTGCTGCATCCGGATCTTGTCATCCGTTGCAGCCGCGCGGCATCCCCGATCAGGCCCCGCAGCCGAGCAGCCTGTAACCCAGCCTCAGGAGGTGGGATCGAATGGACGCTGAGCCGCCAACGCAAGACGAGAATCCGGTGCCCGGGCCGGATCCTTCCCAGCCCTTCGTGAGAAGGTTTCTGGCCGCGGCCAAGCACTGGCAGACGCTGCTGGCCGCTCTCATCGCCGGGGCGGTCGCGCTCACCGTCTTCGTTCTCGGCCCCGGGGATGAGGGGAACGGTCCCGACAGGAGTGGGAAGGTCACCCCTCCCGTCGTCTCGGAAACACCAGATCTCCTGCGGGTCGAGCCTCCTTCCCCTTCCAAGGGGGCTGAGGTCGCGTTCACAGGCTCGTCGCAGCGGCCTGCCCCCAGGTATTCCGGGGACCCCGCGGTGCGGGTGAGGTTCATCGGAGGGAAGTACACCAACCTGCCCAACGGAGACGTCCGGCCCTGCGGCCGAGCCGGCCCCCTCAAGGGGGAGCCTGCCCCCAGCGGCAAGGAGATGTGGGCGGTCGCGTACGCCGACGTGGACACGGCGAAGCACACCTGGGACCTCAACATGCTCGTCGCCAAGCCAGTTGCCTTGCTCGGCGCTCAGGCAGGAATCTGTTCCGACAGCACCATCGAACCCACCTGCACCAGCGAGAGTCCCTGCTCCCTCCCGTACACCAAATCGGACGATCCACACGCGCAGCCGGAGAAGGACGGATTCACGCCCACCACCGACGTCGTGCCGGTGAGCGGCTCCGTTCCCGGCCTTCCCTCATCCGTTGGACGCCCCACCGAACTTCTGCCAGGGCAACCCCGCGAAAGTGGGTCGGCAGCCGCCACGGCAGCCCCGCCGGATGGCGGCTGAGAACCGACTCTTCGCCCCTGGCTCTCCGAGACCTCCCGCGGCCAGCTGTTGGTCGGTCGCGAGGGAAAACGCGAACGGGGTGGTGCCGCGGAAGCCGGACGTGTCCTGCTGGGGTGGGGTGGCCGCCGCTCCTGAGCTGGCTGTCCGGTGTCATCGATTGCTTGAGCGTGGGCCATCGACCGCTGATGGATGCGAGTTGGTGCCATCGAAGGTTAAGCGTGCAGGTCAGAGACGCGGGCGGGCGCGTTCCGATCGCCGGGCCCCCCAGATAGGGCCGGAACTGACCTGCTGAGGTAGAGCCACGGCTTTCTCGCCCATAGAGCCAGAAGGGTGAACCCGGCGGACGCCTCCGAATGGGCACACCTCTCCGAGGCTGTTGATCGTTTGCTGCTGGCCGTCTCGTCTAGCAATGACGACCCTTCTCTCAGGAGTGCCTGTGATCCCTGTTCGTTCGGTTCTGTCTCTCGGCGTTGCCGCCGCCGCTGTCCTGGCCCTTGCCTCGCCCGCCGGCGCTGTCGATGACGTCACCTACCGGTTCAAGGACAAAGTCAGCGGCCAGTGCGTCGCCCTCGCGCCCTTCGGCGGCGCGGTCGCACTGGAAGACTGCGTGACTGCCGACACCCGGGGGCAGTGGACCGTCTCCAACCAGAACGACGAGGACGAGACGGTTCAGCTCATCACTCGGGCACGCGGCGACGGCTCCTTGTGTCTGGGCACGCCCCGCCGTGGTGGGAACGAGGCGCGGATCAACCAGTGCACAGACGACACGACCCGGTGGAACATCTATGAGGTGTCCAGCAGCGAGGGAACCGGACTGTCTCTGGTCCACGCGACGCTCTACACCGCCTTGAGTTCCCAGGGCGAGGGATTGGGCGTCGGCGCGGGCCGAATCCTCCTCCTCGACCTGGAAAAGGTCCAGTAGCAACCACGAAGCCGTAAGCGCCCCGCTTCTCCCGCGAGAGCACATCAGCTCTCCGGGGGCGACGGGCCGCGTTTCGCCGCCGAACCTTCGATGGCACAAGCTCAAGGTTCGATGACACAGGACACTGGCCGACCGAGCCCTTCTCGGGCCGCCTGCCCGGCCTATTCGTACGTCGGTTCGATGTAGGCCTTGGTCCGGTCGGGTGGCGGAGGACGCCCGGGCCGTGTTGTGGGTGGTGTCGGCGTGCGGATCGGGGTGGGATGGGTCTGCCCCAGGGTCGCGGCCGTACCGAGCGACGGCCGCAGCAGGCCGTCTCCTTGCCGTGGAAGATGTCACGTCGCCCGGGGGCCGGGAGACGGCCCTGCGGGCGCGGGGCCTTCTTCCCCGACCGGCGGGAGCCGATACGTGCTGGAACGCAAGCTGCGCAAGGGCCGTACCGAGGTCACGTTCCTTCTTCCCGCCGATACACCGCCCGGGCCGGGCACCGGATGATGCAGAGCGTCCAGCGCGACCGCGCGGGGGAGAAGTGGACGGAGAGCGGGCACATCTTCACGACGCGTACAGGCCGCCCGGTGGAGCCGCGCAACGTCTACCGGTCCTTCACCCGTGTCGCTCAGGGCGCCGGCCTCCGGGTGATCCGGCTGCACGACGCCCGCCACGGCTGCGCGACGCTGCTGACCGCCGCCGGGGTCGCGCCCCGCGTCGTCATGGAGATCCTCGGGCACAGCCAGATCAGCATCACCATGGACGTCTACACGCACGTGGTCCAGGACACCCAGCGCGAAGCGATCACCCACATGGACCGCCTGCTCAAGAGGCGCCCGGCCGACAGTGACCGCCCCCGTTGATGTCAGGCGTAGATGCCAAAGACCCCCAGTCATGATCGACTGGGGGTCCTTGCCTTGTGCCCTCGGCAGGATTCGAACCTGCGACACCCGCTTTAGGAGTGGGATCGAATCCGTGCCGGGCGGGTCCAAGCCATGCTGCGTGGTGCTGCGGGTGACGACTGGTGCAGACCCGTCCGCTCACGCATCGCGCACGCATGGGGCCCCAGTGATTCCAGGCGACTGCGACGGCTGCTACCGGCGCCCGTGCACGCAGAAAGTGCCTTCCGCCTGGAACAACAGAACCCCTCGAAAAGGCCCATCGTTCCTGTTCGGAAGGCACTTTCATGTCTACGCCACAGCGGTCGCCCTCACCGCAGGGGAGGCAGCGAGGCTAGTGCTGGACCGCGACCAGGCGGCTGCAGACGATCGCCACGTCGTAGGTGTGCGCAGCCATGTCCCTGTTGACGACTGTGGTCTCCCAGGACTCACTGACGCCCTTGATGGACTTCTGCAGGATCAGCTGCGGGATGCTGAGGGCGACGCCGCCGCTGTCGATGAGCCAGCCCGAGTCACAGGCGACGCTGCCGTTGTGCGTCTGGCCGCCCGGGACGGTGAAGGTCTTCTCGATGGTGCGGGACTGGAGCTCGTAGCTGATGCGGCCCTTGGAGTCGTGGCAGTAGCCGGAACCGGAGCGCTTGTCGTCGTCACAGTCGTCGCCCTTCGAGTGGCTCGGGGGGTCGGCCGCCACGACGGGCTCCACCGCGGCGTAGGCCGGGGCGGCGAGACCCGTGAGGGCGAAGGCCAGGGAGGCCGCCAGCCCGGAGACGAGTGCGGCAGGGCGGGAGATGCGGTAGACGTTCAACTTCGCTCCTTGTGTCTGGGGTGTTGGGCGACCGGGGATGCGGCGGCCCGGAAGTCCTCGGGGACGGGTGCCCTCGGGGACGCGTGTCAGAGGCTCTTGTGGTCCGGCTTCTTGTGGTCGAGCTTCGCGCAGTGCGCGTGAACCTCCGCGACCCAGGTGCCGGACGTGGGGTTCTCGGTTCTGGCGTCGTTGGTCACCGCCGCGACCCAGTTCTGGGCGTCGCCCGAGTTGTCCCACAGGACCCTGAGGTCGGGGCTCCGGAGCGTCACGCCGCCTCCCGTGACGAAGTACCCACGGGGGCAGACGGCCTCCAGGATCGTCGTGCTGCCGGGGCGCAGGCTTTCGCTGACGGTGACGACCCGCCGCACCTCGAGTTCGGCGTGACCCTTATGCCCCGGCTCGCCCTTGTGGCCCCGCGGGCCCCTGTCACCCTTGGGCCCGGGAGGCCCCGGCTGTCCGTGGCCGGAATGTGTGGTGGGACCAGGGGGACCCGCCGGGCCTGCGGGGCCGGCCTGCCCCGCAGGTCCCGCCGGGCCTCCCTGTCCGGCCGGGCCGGCCGGACCCTGGCTGCCGGTGTCGCCCTTCGGCCCCCGCGGGCCGGTGTCACCTTGCTTACCAGGGTGGCCCTGCGGGCCGCGCGGGCCTGGCCGCCCTTCCTTGCAGTCCTTGCGATTGTCCTTGCGACCGCGCGTGCGCGGGTCGTCTTCCCTCTCCCGTTCGCACGGCGCCAGTTGGAGGTCCTTCGCCTGATGCGACGGAGCCTTCACCCGGTACCCGGCGGCCGAAGCGGCCATGGCCGGAGCGCTTCCCGCCCCCAGAGCCAGCGATGCCAGAGCCGCGCACACCAGCCACGCGCCGCCCGAGCGCACCCTCGCCTTATGACGAGCATCCATCTACACCGCTCCTTGTCGAGTCAGGACCTCACTGGAGATCCGAATGTCATCTATCTACGCAAAACCGACATCGCGCAATCAGGTACAGGCTCCGATTCACCCCCCGCCCCAGCAGTCCCCGCGTCACCAACGGCCACACCGTCGCGAGCCCTAGGCGAGATGGCCGCCGGGCAGGAGAGGTGGCCGGGGCGGCAATTGGCGCCCCGGCACCCCTCTGGGTCGGCGAACTCCACATACGCCGCATCCTCGAGCCGCTCGCCGGCATCTGCTCTGTTCGCGCCGGTCACTCCTTAGTGACCTAACGCCCTGTCGCCGCGGGCCCGGTCCGGTCGGGTGCGGGGCGCACGGCCCCGGTGCGCGCTACGTTCAGGGTCTGCATGAGCGGGATGAACATCGGGCTGTCTCCGCGCTGACCGGGCGAGTCCAGCCGGACCAGGGGGCGGCCACGGTCGTCGGCCTGCAGCTGGACCCTGCTGGTCAGCCTGCCCCTGGAACGTCCCAGGGCCTAAGGCCCTCTGGGGCCACACGTGCGCCGCCCCCTTTTCGGTGTGGTCGCCCGGGGACGGTGCCGGGCTCCGGCCGCGTGTTGGTTGGACCGGCAGGTGGTGGAGTGGCGTTGACCGCCCACGAGCCGTCCATGTCCGGCGCGGTGGCGTCGGCACCAGCCTGCGGGGCACGCAGGATCTTCGATCAGGTGCCGTATGCCGACCAGCGGTGGTGGCGTTCGTACACGGTCTGTCAGGATCCGTAGCGTTTGGGCAGGTCACGCCAGGGAGTCCCGGTCCGAGTGGGATCGAATCCGTGCGGACGTTCTGGACCGTGCCGCGTGACGAATGGTGCCGCCTCGTCCGCTCGCGCACGCATCCGACCGTTCTGGCCTGGGCTCTCGTGCCCACCGACGCCGACGTCAGTAGCCGTTCGGCCGGCCCTCTCCCGCACCGTCTCCCTGTCCTCGGGCGACGTGACTGAGGCTTCGAGGGACAAGGAGACGGCTGGGTGTGCCCGCCGTTCCGGAACGCCGCGTCCTGGCGGGCACTTACATCTGACACCCTCCGGGCTGTCACGCCATTCACCACGCGGTGTGAGTGTCGTATGTACGCCCGCTCGGACGATGCAAGCACCGTAGGTCTGTCCCGTCACCGCCACCAGAGCCGCAGACCGCAGCGGGACAGAGGTCGCTTTTGATCTGCTCGGGCGACCTTCAGCGTCCGACCGAGTGCGGTCGTGGTGCGGCCGTAGGGCTGAGTGCGACCCGGCCGGTGGGTGACCGTGCGGCGTGGAGAGGTGAGGACCGTCCTGCGTGGCGAGGAGAGTGGTGCGGGGTCGCCGCAGGCCCGAACCCATGAGACGGGAGAGCCGCCGATGATCAACGACAGCTTGCAGGGCGAGGAGCTCGCCGAGATGCTGACGAGGGGTATGCGCAACGACCATGTGAAGGCGGCGATCCGGCTCCTTGGGGCTGATCGCGACGGCTACTGGTTGCGTCGTCTGCTGGACGACGAGGAACTCAACGCCGCGTCCGATGTCCCGCTCATCGACCGGAGCGGACGACCTCCTCTGGTGGAGTGGGACGCGCTCGAACGTCTCCTCGCGAGGAACCCCGGCGTGTTCGCCGGCAGCGACACTGCTGTGCTGACGGTGGCCCTGTCGCTCGTCGGACCCTGGAAGCGTTCCTCGACGTCGATGCCGCGTGACGGAGTGGTCCGTAGAGGCTTTGGTGACGCAAGCCTGCCCCAACCTCCGGCCCCGGGCAAGGGACGACAGCGCAACCCCAAGCGGTATACCGGTCCCGGCCTGCCCTTGTCTGGTCGGTGATGAGAGGGGGATCTCTCCCCGTTCGGGTACCCAAGCCCGCAAGCGGCGCCTGAGCCATCACTCATGCCCGGCAGGTGTCCAGAACCCCGGCGGCCGGCTGTCACGCAGACCCCCAGTTCGCCGCGGCCATCGTCGTTCGGCGCAGCCTCGCCCCCAACTGACAGTTGTCAGGCTGACCGGATCGCGGTCGGATAGCGCAGTACCCAACGAGCCCTGCCTCCTCCGTGTGCACGGAAGAGGCAGGGTTCCTGCCTTTCTCCCCCGGAATTCCGCCGCGGGGCGGGCGAATCCTGCTCTCGAAGAGTGACGATTCATCACATTCTGTGTATATCCGGAGCGTGGCGGGGATGTTCGGTCGGGACAGCAGGCCTGCACTCTCGGAGAGGAATGACATGAAGAAGCTCGCTTGGGCTGCACGGGGGATTTCGGCGGTTTCAGGGGCCCTGCTCCTCGGAGCGCTCATGGTGCCGTCGGCAGCCGCCAGCGGAGTCATGAACCCCGACCCCCAGCACAAGAAGTCCGAGCAGTCCGAGGATGGCCAGAAGGATGAGCACAAAAAGAAGTGCTCCACGGGGCGCGACATCAGCACCGCCGCGCCGGACTACGTCGGCTTTCCCGTCGGGACGATCTTCCGGGTAGCGACCGACCGGGAAGGACACGCCTTCCTCAACGACAGCCGGAACCCGGGCGTGTGGATCAACCTCGGGACCCTCGCCAACGCGCCGAAGTGCGTCACGGACACTGCCGTATCGGTCACCGAAGGCAACCCCGGATACCTCTACGTCAGCCTGCTGGCCAAGGACGGGGTGGTCCACCAGGCCCGCTGCGGCACTTCGTCCACGCCGTTCACCCCGGTGAACCTGCCGACCGTGTGCGGCACCGGCTTCGCGGCCGTCCAGGACACCCCCGTATAGGCGGATCGCGGCGGTACGAAGAAGCGACACGGCTGGTCGCGACGGGTAGATCCCGGTGCAGGGCCCGGTTGACGGCTTCCTCGATCTCGCTTGGTGCGGTGACGCAGGTAGCCGGGCAAGAGCATGTATGGGCCCCGCCGACCGTCAGGTCGGCGGGGCCCATTGATCGCGTGTCCTTGCCATTGGCACGCGAGCGATGCAGTGGGTCACGCCTTCACGCCGTACGCCGCCGGCGCCGGGGAAGTACTCGCGCAGGTGAGGGGAGCCTGTCGCCGGCCTGGGCGCGGCCCCAGACCGCGTCTTGCTGGGCCCCGGCGACGACAGCGACAGCCCGGGCTGGCTCGCTGTCCGCGGGAAGCGCGGGATGGGCGGCGGCGTCGGTCCGCAGGATGCTCGCGAGCGCTAGGCCGCCGCCGAGCCGGTGCCCCGTCGCCGGGGCGGCGGCCATGGTGGGCTGTGTGGGTCATCAGCCGTCACGAGCGAGGGCATTGATCGTTGCCCCGGCATGACTGACTTCATGGTGCAGATTCCGGCTGACTGGTTGGCCCGGGTGTTCCTCTCACTGCGGCGTAGCACGTCGGACGACGCACACACCCTGGCGGCAGAACTTCAGCCGTTCACGGAGAAGCCGGGCCAGCGGGTCCCCGTACCCAGAACCACGATCCTGCGCACCGAGCTCGCACTGCGCGGCGAAATGCGGCAGGTGAACGAGGACGAGCGGCGCCAAAGGCTCACCGAGGAAGCCGCGTACCTGATCAGCGCCCGCTTGGGGCAGTAGGAGCTGCAGGCGCCGCACGGGCGTAGGCCGCGCTGCCCGTCCACCTCACCACCCGCCGTTCGCTATGGCCGCGCAGGCGGAGTTCCGTCGGATGGACCTGCTCAGGCGCCGGCCGGCTGGATGCCGACGGCACCCCCACCGCATGTTGGTGTCAGGCGGACAGCGGCTCAGTGACGGGTCATCGGCCGCAGGGCCTCGGGCCGCATGACGATGCCTTCCTGTCGACCTGGAGGACGAGCATGGTGGACGCGGTCCCCGGCATTCGGCGTCGTGGCCCGGGACAGCCTCGTCTTCTACTGGCAGCACGTGCATCTCCTGCCCGCACAACTCTGCGAGCACGAGCGTTGTCGCCCGGCCTGGCGAGCAGGACAGGGCGTGCCGCGCCGAGGGCCCCGGCGCGGCCTGCGGGAGATCTCAGTTCGCCGTGGCGTTCTGCCAGACGACCCGCCCGTTGATCTGCACCGTACCGGTCAGGTCTTCGGGAAGGGCGGCGGTGATCGTGCCCTCGGACTTCTCGCCGGCCCCCAGCGTCTCCCATCGGCTCTTGACGACCTCGCCGACAACCTCGGACGGCCCGGTCAGGCGGTCGAACACCACCGTCGGCGTCACACGGTGCGTGAGCACCACCTTGGTGACCGGCTCGGAGCCGTTGTTGACGATGACCCAGTGCCAGGTGACGACGTCCCCCTCCTCGGAGATCTCGGGGGCTTCATAGGCGAACTCGACTACCTCGGCCATGACGATGCCTTCCCACAGGGGTGCGCGGACCGCGCACGTAACCCGGTGATCGTCCTCGGACCGGCCGACGACATGTGGCCGCTTCGCCGATCTTCACCCTCAGGAGCGGTGATCGTTCCACGCCCGCCCGCGGTCAGCGATCACGCGCGTGGTCACCGTGGCGCCCTGTGGCCGATGCCGTCGAACGTCTGCCACAGCAGCTCGTCCAGCAGCGCGCCGGTCGGGGCGAGCGACCGGTGAGGTTCCAGCCGCCTGGCCATCGGGCGGGCTCGGCCCATCGGTGTGATCGACGCGAGTCCCTCGGAGAGTCTGACCTGTACATCGGCAGGTCGAGTTTCAGGCTCAGACACTTCGCCGAGCAGCCCGCTTCGCGTATGGGGGCCTCGCTGTGGGCTGTCGGGCAAACACGGCATCCCCGATTCGAGTGGACTCCCAGCGAAGGGATCACCTTGCCCACTGCTGGCGGCTAATGATGTCCAGGGTGCCTCACCGGCTGATCGATGGGGCGTCCGGACGGCACCGCTGTGGGGGCAGCGGTGCCCTGGCCGCCCGGGAGAGCCGACATGATCGTGGTGGACGCGTGCGACGAGTGGAGTCCGCTACGCGAGGTGGTGGTCGGCACGGCGTACGGGGCGATGTTCCCCGCCGAGGACCCCCGCATGATCGAGGCGACCATGCCCCGCGAGCACTGGGCGGAGTTCCGGCCCGGCCACCCCTTCCCGTCCTGGATCGTGGAAGCCGCGGAGCAGGAGCTGCAAGCCCTTGCGGAATTGCTGGAGAGCCTGGGCTCAGTGGTGCACCGGCCGCGGCGCGTGCCCTGGTCGGGCCTGGGCGGCTACTGCGCCGCCATGCCGCGCGACTCGCTGCTCGTCCTGGGCAACCGTGTCGTCGAGGCGCCGATGGCCTGGCGCAGCCGCCGCCACGAACTGCTCGCCTACTGGCCGCTCCTTCAACAATTCCGCCAATCGGGTGCGCACTGGCTGCCGTCGGCGGTGGACCTGGCCGTCGACCCCCTCACCAGTGGGCCGTCCCGCTCGGGCCAATGGGTGATCGGAGAGGGCCGACCAGCCTGGGACGCCGCCGATTTCCTGCGCCTGGGGCCTCGTACCCTCGTGGGCCAGCTCAGCCACGTCACCAACCGCTCGGGCATCGCGCACCTGCGCACCCAGCTCGGCCCCGACACCCGCGTCCATCTGATCCAGCCCGATGACCCGCACGCCATGCACATCGACGCGACGCTATGCCCACTGCGCGAGGGGCTGGCCCTGTACAACCCGGAGCGGCTCGATCCCGCCCAACTTGCCGGCTCCCCGATGGAGGGCTGGGAGCTAGTCCCCGCCCCGGTCCCCGAGCTCCGCGACAGTCCCCCGCTCTACATGACCAGCCCCTGGGTCAACATGAACCTGCTCGTGGTCGACCACCAGCACGTCCTCACCGAGGCCCGGGACGAAAAGCTTCAGGCACTGCTCGTCTCCTACGGCATGACCCCGCTGCCGTTGCCCTTCCGCAACGTCCAGGCGCTGGGAGGCTCCTTCCACTGCGCCACCCTCGACCTGCGCAGGGACCGCCGCCGCACCGAAACCCGCGGCAGCGCCGGCGCAACCGGCGGCTAGAACCGTCCGAACGATCAGATCGCCGGGAACGGGAGCAGACCCATGCGACCCTGACCGCGATTGCATCATTGTTCCGGAACGGCCGCTGGCCCCTTCTTGTGAAGGGGCCAGCGGTGGTGCGTTCCGGTCCCGGCCTCGTGACGATGATGTCGGCTGCTACTTGGCGGTGATGGACACCGAGTGGTGTTCCATGTCGACGTTGGAGTAGTAGTGCGGCTGGTCGACGGAGTGGGGGAAGTAGTAGCCGCCGGTTCGGTGGGTCTTGGCGATGGTGACCTGGTAGTCGCCGGGCTCGACCTCCCAGGTGACCTCGACCATGACCTGGCCGTCGATGATCTCCGCGGTGAAGTGGTGGTCGGTGACCAGCCAGGAGCCCCGGGTCAGCTTGATCTTCCCGGAGACGTGCCCGCCGTCGCGGGTGGTGATCCCGAACCAGTCCGACACCTTGAACACGTCCGCGTGCCACCACGCCTTGATGTGGGTGGCGCCAGCCGGGTTCCGGTGGAGCTGTGCGTTGATGGAGTGGTTGACCTTGGCGTAGTGGCCGTTGCCGTAGTCGGTGCGGCCATGGGTCACCCGGCTGCCTGAGACGAGGGCGCCGACGGGCTGCGGCGGCGGCGGGGGCGGCGGGATGTAGGACTCGACACCGGAGTAGACGAGCAGGAGCCGGCCCGAGTCCGGGTCGCCGGGCTCCTTGTAGGCGACCACGGTCGGAGGTTGGTTGGCGTGCACGGGGAGCATGACTTCACCGGACCAGGCGGTGCCGTCGTAGGTCTGGTAGCCGACACGGTGAGTGGTCACCTGCACTGTGTCCTTGGCCGTGCCCTCCTCCAGGCCGTCCAGGATGTCCAGGAGCGTCTCCGACGTCCCGTCTGCCGTGCGGATGTTCTCGGCCACGTCATAGACGACGTCGGGGTTGGTCGCTTTGGCCTTGACCAGTTCCTCGTAGGTCAGCGCGAAGCGGTCCTGGGAGCCTTCGATGGGGAGCACCAGGTATCCGAGCCCCAGGCGCGCGACCTCCTGGTCGAAGTACTGCGCCGTCGGGATCTCCTGGACATCGGCGACGTTGTACGCGGTGTGGATCTTCCCGTCGTAGACGGTGCTGTCCGCCCCGTACTGCTGCGTGCCGGTGCGCGGGCTGTCCGGCTGGGCCTGCCAGGCGCTCCCGTCGTAGGCGAGGTGGATCAGCCGGTCCTTGTGGGTGTAGATCAGGTGCAGCTTCCCGCCGTAGGAGACCAGCGACAGCCGCCGGTACGGGCCTACGGGCAGCTTGACGTCCGCGACGTGCAGGAGCTGGTTCTTGTCGTCCAGGACCCGCAGAATCGCCTTACGGCCGCTGGCCCGGTAGGTCACCAGGTGCAGCTTGCCGTCGTGGACGGCAACCGCGGGCACGCAGTCGCTGTACGTCCTCTGGCTGGAGATGTATCCGCCGGGCTCGTCCTGGATCTTGTCGGTCGACATCGCCCATTTCCCCGCGGGATCCATCACGGCGTGCAGGACCTCGTCGGCGCTACGGCCCACCACGGAGAAGACGTGCAGGTGGCCGTTGTGGGAGGCGATGGCGGGCGCGGAGCGGGTGTACCCCTTGGGCAGACGACCTGCTTCCTTCCACCCCTCACCAGGCGTGTACACGCGCGCCTCAAGGCTCGTGCCCTGGACGTTGGCGTACACCAGGAACACCTTGCCGTCGTACAAGGTCACCCGCGGGAGAAGACCGCCCCACTCCTCCCGAAACAGCTCGTACTTCTGCCAGCCACCAACGACCGCCTGGTCCGACTCCTTCGCCTCCGGCGCCGTACTCCCGGGCGCGATCGGCTTGTCCGGCCGGGCCACGAACGTCGTCTGCCAAATACCCTGGCGCTCCGCCACGTTGCTCCCCTTATTCACTGCAACGAAGGCGACTACGCTCCGAAGCCGCCCACCGTAACGCTATGGAATCATGTATTGGACGGAGAGTGACTATCAAGCCGATACGGGAGCTCCCTTGGCGTGAATCCCTTTTGCCGTCGCTCGAACGAGTGAATGCCCGCGCCCGTCCTTCGTCGGGCTCGGCCCAGAGGCCGCCCGAGGGCATTTCCGCCCTCGGGCGGATTCGTGCGGCTGGGGCAGTCACTCGCTGGTGTCCTCGGTCAGGCGGGGGCAAGCTGAGAGGTACACGGGTCGGTCTGTGGTCGCCGAAGGGGACAGCAGGATGATCCAGGCAGCGGATGTCCGCGAGTGGCTTGGTAACGACGTGGTCGACTCGGGCTGGCACAGGATCGGCGCGCTGGAGACCATCTACGTGGACACGAGCACGGACGAGCCGGCCATGGCTACCGTGCTAGTGGGGCTGCCCACCCGCCACAGGCTGGTCTTCGTTCCTCTGGACGGTGCGATCGTCGGGCCGGGCTACGTCAAGGTCGATGACAAGGCCCTGGTGATGAAGTCACCTTCGATCGGTACGGACGATGTTCTGCCGGCCGAGGATGAGGAAGTCGTCTTCCAGCGCTACGGCCTCACCTATCGGCCCGGCGCGGGCGGCGAACGGCAGCTGGCCCGCCGCTGACCGCCCGTACCCGAGGAGGTGTCCGCGTCGTGAAGGTCTTCTTGATCCTGGTCATCGTGGCGATGGTGCTGGGCATCATCGGCGCCGCCGTCGAAGGGCTGCTCTACCTGCTGGTCATCGGCATCCTCGTCTTCGTGGCGGCCCTGGTGTACCTGGGCACCCACCGACGGCGCCCTGTCCGCCGCCACCTCCGCTGAGAGGGGCGGAGGTGCGTCGGGCTGGTGACCTCCTGCACGTGGCCTGTGCTGCGGGGATAGCGGTGGGTGACCGTTCGGGATGCGCGGGAGCGGAGGCACTGTTTCGCTGGTGGCATCCGCTCTCCCCCAGATCCCAGGAGTGATCATGAGCGTTGCAGGTGAGTCCGGCAGCCGCGCCCAGCAGATGCGTGACCAGGCGCAGAAGTTCGAGAAGGCCGCGGAGCGTGCCACCGACCCGGCGGAGCGCCAGCGGCTGAAGGACAAGGCCCGCCGGATCTTGGACCAGAGCAAGAAGGAGAGCGAGCGGGGCAGCGAGGGCATCGACCCCATGTGACGGCCCAGTACGTACACTGGCCGGTGGCTGCCCGCGCGATCTTCTAAACGTGAGGGTGACACCGGCCAGTGTTGTGCGCGTCCGGAAGCTCGGCAGGATGCGGCGCGGCGGCCGTCCTGTACGCGTCCTCGGCCTCGGGCCGTGTGGGACGGGCGGACTCCCGTGCGAGGTCAGGGGGGCTACCAGTAGTGCCGCCGTCCGCCGACCTTGTGTCCGACGGATCCCAGGATCCACAGAATGACGCCGACGACGACCAAGATGATCCCGATGGTCGACAGGATGGCGAAGCCGACCACATAGCCGATGACCAGCAGGATGATGCCGAGGACGATCATGATGTCCTTCGATCTCACGGAATGAGGCAAGGCCCCTGTTTCCAGGGTAGATCCGGCCTTCGCTGGCGGCTTCCCGGAGAGCGCAGTCCTGGCGTGGCGGCTCGCAGATCGGCGCCGCTCGCCTCGCTCGACGAGCGTCCCGGTGGCGGTTGGCGCAAGCTGAGGTTGGCAGGCGCCCGCCCCATGTGGATGAAGCGTCCAGGTCAGAGCCGCTTCAGCGGATCGGTTTGGAGGCCGACGCCGTGACTGAACCCGTGAAGGCTGCGAAATGGGCGCCGTCTGGCGAGGCAGCGATCCGGCCGTTTACTGAGGAAGATTCGGTGCAGGAGCTGACCTGTCTGCTCCACCGGGCGTATGCCGATCATGCTGCCGCCGGACGGGTCTTCTTCGCCTCGTACCAGTCTCCGCAGGACACGGCTCACCGGCTGCGGAGTGGCGAGTGCTGGCTGGCGCTTCGGGGGAACTCGCTGGTGGGCACGGTCACCGTTGCGGCTCCGTACGTAGCCCCGGATGGGTACCCCGCGCCGTCTGGCGCGGGGTCTTTCTGGCAGCTTGCGGTGGATCCGTCTCAGTGGGGGACTGGACTGGGGCAGCGGCTTCTGTGGGTTGCTGAAGAGCGGGTCGCAGCGCGCGGCGCCTTGCAGGTCGTCATCGACACGTCGTCCCAGGCGACTGAGCTCGTCGGCTGGTACCGCCGGCGGGGCTATGTGCCCGTGGGTACCTGGCGGTGGGATGTGACCAACTACGACAGCGTGGTCCTCGTGAAGGACCTGCCGACGGGCTGATTGTGATGGCGGGAGGCACGCTGCTGGCGGCGGCCCCGGCTGGGGCGTTTGCTTGCCGTGTACCTCCCGCGTATGGGGCGCCTACTGGCCGAGTGTGCGGGTCGCTTCCTGGACAGCGATGCTGAGGGCTTCGTCGAGGGCTTCGACGCGGCGGCCTCCGGCATTGGCGACGGGGCCAGTGCCGCCGGCTCCGCCGCCTACGGTGCGGGCGGCCGAGGCGAGGATCTGGCTGGCCGAGGTTCCTGAGCCGAGGAGGCCGGGGGTGATGGCGGCTACGAGGAAGGCCTTGCCGTCGTGCTCGGTGCCGAGGACGACCACCGCCCGGTCGCTGCTGAGGCGGTCGGCGGTGCTGGTGGCGAGGCTGCGCAGGTCGCTCGCGCCGAGTCCTGAAATCCGCTGCGAGACGATCCGGCCGCCAGGTACCTGGCGGGAGGAGGAGGCGAGCTGGTCCGCCTGAATCCGCAATTCGGCCTCGCGCCGGCGGGAGACCTCCTTCTCCGCAGCGGCCAAGGAGCCCAGGCGCTTGTGAAGGGTCTCGGCGGCCTCCTTCGGGCGGGTGCCGAGGAGGGTGGAGACCTCTTCGAGGATGCGGCGTTCGACGTCGTGGTGGCGGAGGGCGCCATGGCCGGTCAGGGCTTCGATGCGGCGGAGGTTGGAGCCGATCGAGCCCTCGCTGAGCAGCCGGAAGGCGCCGACCTGGGAGCCGTGGGCGACATGGGTACCGCCGCACAGTTCGCGGGAGAAGTCGCCGATGTCGACGATGCGGACGGTGTCGCCGTACTTCTCCCCGAACAGGGCGATGGCGCCGGCGGCCTCGGCCTCGGCACGGTCGGCGTGCCAGGCACGGACGGCAGGGTCGTCGAGGACGTGGCCGTTGACGGCGGCTTCGATCCGGGCGAGCTGCTCGGGGGTGACGGCGGAGAAGTGGGCGAAGTCGAAGCGCAGGCGGTCGGATTCGACGAGTGAGCCCTGCTGGCGGGCGTGATCCCCGAGGGTGGCGCGTACGACGGCGTGCAGGATGTGGGTGGCCGAGTGGGAGCGCATGAGGCCCTTGCGCCGGTCGGCATCGACGGCTGCTTCGCCAGTCGCCCCGGTGCGGAGCTCACCGTCGACGACGCGGGCGCTGTGGACCCGGAAGCCCTCCAGGCCATACCGGGTGTCCGTAATCCGCAGCAGGGCGCCGTCGGCGGTGCGCAGGGTGCCGGTGTCGCCGATCTGGCCGCCGGCTTCGGCGTAGAACGGCGAGCGGTCGAGGACGAATTCGACGTCGGAGCCCTCGGGGGCGCAGGTGGTAACGGCCCCGCTGGAGAGCAGGCCGAGCACGCTGACCTCGGCGGTGAGGTGCTCGTAGCCGAGGAACTCGGTGCGCGGCAGGTGGGCGGACAGTTCCCGGTAGGTGTCCTGGCGGCGCAGGGCGTCGGCGGTCTTGGCCTTGCCGCCGGTCTTGGCGCGCTTCCTCTGCTCGTCCAGCAGCGTGGCGAAGCGGTCTTCGTCCACGGTCAGGCCGGCGTCGTGGGCGGCCTCGACCGTCAGCTCCAGGGGGAAGCCGAAGGTGTCGGCGAGTTCGAAGGCGGTCTCGCCCGGCAGTGAGCCGGAGCGGCTCTCCCGGGTGCGGGTGATCGCGGCGTTCAGCAGCCGGGTGCCCTGTGCGAGGGTGCGGGTGAAGGACTCCTCCTCAGCGGTGACGACCTGCTCGATGAGGTTGGCCTGGTCGGTGAGTTCGGGCCAGACGTCGCCGAGGTTGGCGATCACGCTGGCGGTGGTGGGGGCGAGGACGGGCTGATCGATGCCGATTAGACGGGCGTGCCGGACCGCACGGCGCATGAGGCGGCGCAGGACGTAGCCGCGGCCGTCCTTGGAGGGCAGGACGCCATCGGCGATGAGGTAGGCGATCGAGCGGGCGTGCTCGGTGACGACCTGGAAGGAGACCTTCTCGTCAGTGCTGCCGGGGGAGGCGCGGCCGGCCAGTTCCTGGACGGTCTCCAGGGTGGGCAGGAGGAGGTCGGTGGTGCAGACATTCTCGACGTCCTGGAGGATCGCGGCAAGGCGGTCGAGACCGAGGCCGGTGTCGATGCTCTGCTGGGCGAGCTCGCCGAGGATCGGGAAGTTGCCCTTCTTGTCGCCCTCGCCGCGCTGGTACTGCATGAAGACGAGGTTCCAGATCTCCACGTAGCGCTCGCCGTCGACGGCTGGTCCACCCTCGCGGCCGAAGGCCGGCCCTCGGTCGTAGTTGACCTCCGAGCAGGGGCCGCAAGGGCCGGGGGCCCCCATGGACCAGTAGTTGTCCTCCATGCCCAGGCGCTGGATGCGCTCGGCAGGGACGCCGATCTTGCGCCAGAGCTGTTCGGCCTCGTCGTCGTCCTCGTAGACGGTGATCCAGAGGCGGTCCTTCTCCAGGTTGTAGCCCTGGGTGAGGAGTTCCCAGGCGTAGGCGATGGCGTCGGCCTTGAAGTAGTCGCCGAAGGAGAAGTTACCCATCATCTCGAAGAACGTGGCGTGCCGGTTGGTCCGGCCGACGTTGTCGATGTCGGAGGTGCGGGCGCACTTCTGGATGGTGGTGGCGCGGCGGTTCTCCGGGGTGACCTCGCCCAGGAAGTAGGGCTTGAACTGGTTCATGCCGGCGTTGGCCAGCAGCAGGGTCGGGTCGGAGGGGATGAGGGGGCTGGACGGGACCTGGCGGTGGCCGCGGGAGGTGAAGTAGTCCAGGAAGGTGGAGCGGATCTGCGTCGAGCGCATGGGTGTGGCCCTCACGGAAGAGTCGTGGAGAGGTGGGGGGTGATCACACGCCGAGCCGGGCCGAGAACGGGGACTGAGTGGTTCTCAGTTCTCCAGCTCGACGCAGATAGCTCGCGCCCCCACGGTGTAGACCATGACTCCAGATCCGTTGCTCACAGGTGGTGCAGCCCACACGGACCCGATGGTCCTGTGCGCGTTGCACCACCCAGAGTAGCGGGTCCGGTATCAAGATCGCTTGGTCTTCTGGTGGGAAGGCTCAGCTCCCGCCAGATGGAGGAGGAGTACGTCGGCGAGCGCGGCGGCGTGTGGCAGGACGAGGTCGGCGCCTGCCCGGGTGAGGACGTCGGGGCCGGCGAAGCCCCAGCCGGCGCCGACTGCCCTGATGCCGGCCGCGCGGGCGGCGTGGATGTCGATGTCCGTGTCACCGACGAACACGGCGTCCTTCGGTGCGACGTCGAGCTGTCGCAGGGCGAGCAGCAGCCCGTCGGGTGCGGGCTTGGGAGTTGCGTCCTCGAAGCAGACGATGGTGTCGATCAGGTCGAGGATGTCCGGGGGTAAGAGCCAGCCGACCCGGCGGCGGCTTCGCAGGGTCACGATGGCCGTGGCGACGCCGGCGGCCCGGAGGGCCGTGAGGGTCTCGCCGACGAACGGGAAGGTCTCGGTGTGGAGACCGGCCGTTGCGGTGGCCGCGTCCCAGCCGTCCTCGTTGATCACCCCGTTCAGGCCGAGTTCGGCCAATACCTGCTCGCGTGGCCTGGTCAGGGCTCCGGCGGGGAGGCCGTCGGTGGTGACGCGGTGGTCGAGAGCCGAGGTCGCGAAGCCTGCCAGCGTGGCGAGTTGCGCGGTGCGGCTGTCGAGGAGGACCCCGTCGAGGTCGAAGAGTACGGCCCGCTTCACGCTGCTTCACCGCCCTGCGTGGGCGGCAGGTCGGCCTCGGTGAGCAGGGAATGCAGGGTGACGCGGTGCTCTGCCAAGAGCAGGCGGCCTCCGAGCGGGCGCTCCAGTACGCACAACGCGTGGCTGACGGGAGCTCCGGCGATCCGCAAGGTGCGGGCCATCTTCAACAGCTGTCCACCGGAGCGGACCACGTCGTCGACCAGGACGGTACGGCGGCCGTCGAGTGGGGCGCCCTCGATCTGCCGGTGGGAGCCGTAGCCCTTGGGTCGGCGGCGCAGGAACACAGCGGGCAGGCCGGTGGCAGCGGACAGGGCGACGACGAGGGGGACGCCGCCGAGCTCGATGCCCGCGAGCAGCCGGGCGTCGCCGGGCACGAGGCAGGCCAGGGCGGCGGCGGTGTCGTGCAGGAGCGTGGGGTCGGCGGCTAGACGGTACTCGTCGAAGTAGGCGTCCAGCCGGGCACCGTCGGCGAGGCTGAACGGGGCGGTGACGCAGGCGGTTTCGGCGAGCCGGGCAGTGAGGCCGGCCAGCGAGGGGCTGGTGGTCATGCTCCTCCGATCGGGGCTGTGTCGAGCGTGGCGAGGCAGGTGTGGAAGGCGTCGGCGGACTCGACGGCGGTGAGGTAGCCGAGTGGCCGGGTCGGGGTCTCGTACAGCCACTTCTCCTGCCGCAGGAAGGCGAGTAGGCGCAGGGCGGCCGACCCGGTCAGGAAGATCGGTACGGGCCGGATGGTGGTCGCGTAGTACAGGGCGGCGGTCAGTTCGTGCAGAGTGCCGACGCCGCCGCCCATCGCGACGATCAGATCCGCGTGTGCCAGGTAGTGGTTGAGCCGTGCGCCGAGGTCGGGCAGGTGGACCGAGCTCGTGGCATGCGGGTTGAACGGTCCCCACTCGTCGTGCTTGCCGATCAGGGTGACCGCCGTGACCATGGCTCCCTCGGAGCTCGCTCCGCGGGCTGCGGCCTCCATCAACCCGTTGTAGCCGCCGTGCAGGAGCGAGTACCCGGCCCGGGCCAGGGCGCGGCCGATCTCCTCGGCCAGCTTCTCCTCCTCAGCCGAGGCAGGGACGACGCCGCCGAAGAAGACGGCGGTCAGGCCCTCGCGGGCCCAGCTGGTGGCCGGGCCGGCGAGGTGGAGTGCGTTCACACCAGCTCCTGGTAGGTGCGGTAGGCGGCGATGGCATCGCCCAGGCCGTCGAGGGCTTCGGGGCAGGCCCGCTCGACGAGGGCGAGCATCCGGTCGATGGCCGCCACGACGTCGGTGGCCGTCGGCACGGCGGGCCCGCTGATCGCCGCGTCCAGGTCGCTCAGGCAGGCCCGGCCGATCGGGGTGACGGCGATTTCCTCGCGCAGCTGGTACCAGCCCCAGAACCGGGATGCCGGGGCCAGAGCGGCCTTGATGAGGTCCTTCGTCGCGGTGTGCAGCCGGTGCCACTCCGAGTAGGCGACGAACCGCTGGCCCCGCTTGATGCGCTTGTGCAGCAGTACGGCCAGCACCAGGTGTTCGATCAGCAGCTCGGTGCACGTACGCGGCCGGGCGAGGAACTCCGCGGCGAAGCTCCCGGCTGCCCGGACCGCCTCGGGTCCAGCGGGTGTCGGCTCTCGGTCGAGGATCGAGGCGGTGGCGACCGTTGCGCGCAGGTGCGGGATGCGTGTGGCGGGCACGAGGTAGAGGTCGATCTGGTGCAGCCTGCCGTCGTCCGGGATGAGGAAGACCATCCCGATGCCGCCGAGGTCGGCGACGATCGTGTCGCGCCAGCCGGGCAGCAGGGCGCCGGCCTCGATGGACATCAGATCGTCCAGGGCCTTCACGAACGCGGGCAGCTGGGCGTCGTGGACGCCGACGACGAAGTCGACGTCCGAGAGGCGGTCGGCGGTGCCGTGGGCCAGCGAGCCCCGGATCATCAGGTGGGTGACGGCCCGCGAGGTCGCCAGGATGTCGGCGAGGCTCGCCAGGAGCGGGAGCTGGGCCGGTCGGTTGGCGTGGGTGAGTTCGGCCAGTTGCAGGGTGGGCATGCGCGTCCTCCGTTCGGATTCCGGCGGGGTGGACTTGCGGGGCAGCTGATCAGGCCGTGAGGACGAGGAGGCGCTGCTTGGCCGCCGTCCATCGCGTCGCGGCCTCCATGTCGCCGAGCGAGGTGTGCAGCTCGGCGATCAGGTCGTAGGCCGTGCCCTCGGGCAGGGCGTAGGCGTAGAAGAGCCTCAGCAGCATCCGCTCGGCGGCTTCCGTGTAGCCGAGCTCGGCCATGTTCCGGGCGGCCTGCAGACGCTCGGCGAGGACCGAGTGGTTCGCGGAGGGCAGCGGTTCGGTGGTGCCGGGGTGGAGCGAGGGGTGTCGGGCGAGCCGCCGGTAGGTGTCGTCGGCGTACACGTCGGCGATCAGGTGGATGCGGTCGGGGCCGAGGAGGTTGCACACTCCGTGGGCGTACGTCGGTGTCAGCCGCCAGATCCGTCCTCCGGTCATGTGCACCTTGGTGCCGCCGGTGACGAGGAACGCCGACGTGTTGGTGTGCAGCGGGATGTGCAGCCGGTGGCGCTCGATCTGGTCGAGGTCGTCGTAGTCGCGGTGCTCCCACAGGAACGCGTTGGGCTCCAGCCGCGCGAGCCGCACCCACATGTAGTTCAGGCCCAGTTCGTCCAGGAGTGCGGAGGTAGCCGGCATCTGGGCCAGCAGCTCGGTCGGTTTGGCGGCGCAGTCGCCGATCGTCACGTCGGCGGCCTTGCCGGAGGCGTTCATCAGCGAGGTCGTCCACCAGCCGCCCGACTGGTAGGCGCCGTACTCCGCCTTCCAGGGGGCCTGGACGGTCAGGGCCTCGTGGCGCATCCGCTCCAGCTGAGCGAGCTCGATCGAGTCCAGCTGGGCGATCTGCCCGGCCAGAGCGGTCACGGTGTTGTCCATCAGTTCCCTCCCGTTGCCGGCTCCCGAGTCGGGGGCCGGCGGGCACGTGGTGCTGGATGGGGGGTTGTTCGGGTGGCGCTGTAGCCGCGCTCCCGGTCTCACGCTTCGCTGTCGGCAATACACGGAAAGCGAGGTGCCGCTCAGCATGGCGACGGGCCGGAACGCATGGATACGACGCCGCTGCCGTCGCGAGGCCGTCCTCATCCCCGCCCTGCAGGCCGGTCCACGTCGTGGTGCGTCATCACCACCGTCATGGCTGCCGTCATCTGCTCCGTGGGCCGGCGGAAAGGGTTTCCCGCCGATCGGCCGGG
The DNA here is from genome assembly GCF_003287935.1 of Streptomyces sp. ICC1. Lineage (GTDB taxonomy): Bacteria > Actinomycetota > Actinomycetes > Streptomycetales > Streptomycetaceae > Streptomyces > Streptomyces tritrimontium. Next base: position 1,300,547 of record NZ_CP030287.1, on the reverse strand, counting down.
GCTATCGTCAGACCAGACGAACAGGGACCGGAGGGGATCTGCGGTGGCTGAAACTCCCACGCTTTTAAGGGTCTTGACGCTGCGGAGGCACTGGCAGGTCTACAAGACCTTTCTGCTCCGGTTCGAGGAAGCGGCCCACCGCTTGGCGCTGGACGAGAACGACCCGTCGCTTGGGGGTCTGTCCGTCTCCAAGCGGCAGTTCGAGCGCTGGTACGGCGGCGCGGTGAAGACCCGCCCGTACCCGGATCAGTGCCGGGTACTGGAGGCCATGTTCGGCGTCGGCGTCGATCTCCTCCTCGCACCGGCACCCGCGCCTGCCGCCTCACCGACGACCCCGGTCGAGTCCTCACTCGTCATCCCACCGCCACGGCTGAGCTCTGTCCTCCTCCCATCCGAGCAGGCACAGGTGCTGCTTGCCGGTGGTCCGTTCAGCAGCGAGACCCGCTTCGAGGCGGGCACCACAGAATTGGAAAGGCAGGTTGCGATGGCGGCTCGTCGTGCGCTCCGGTTCACCGCGATGGCGGAGGGCAGCAGTGTCGGACCGGAGACCCTGGGCCAGATCCAGGACGAGGTGCGACGGCTGACCGTCGCGTATCCGAAGCTGGCGCTGCCGACCTTGCTCGGTGATCTGGTCGAGGTACAGGACCTCACCTTCCGGCTGCTGGAACATGGCAGGGTCAAGCCACTGCAGGCCCGCGAGCTCTACCTGCTCGCCGGGATCACCTCGGGCATGCTCGCCAAAGCCAGCCACGACCTGGGCAACCCGAGCGCGGCGATGATGCAGGCCCGCACCGCCTTCGTGTGCGCGGACAACGCCGACCACCACGCCATGCGTGCATGGGTCCGCTCCCTGCAGTCCCTCATCTCCTACTGGGCCGGGCGCCCCTCCGAGGCCGCTGACTACGCCACCCTCGGCCAGAACACCGCCGGGAGCGTCCGCGGCACCACCAGTGTCTGGCTGGCCTGTCTCTCCGCCCGCGCCCACGCGCTCCTCGGCGACGGCGAGGCCACCCGCACCGCCATTCAGCAGGCTGAGGAGGCCCGCACGACTCTCGAACCCGACGACCTCGATGCCTTCGGCGGCATCATGACCTTCCCGGTGCCCCGCCAGCTGTATTACGTCGCCGAGGCCACCGTGCACCTCGGCGAGGACCCCGCACTCGGCGAGAGCCAGTCGGAGGCCGCCGTCGCCGCGTACCGCAGCGCCACTGAGGACGAGTGGGCCTTCGGTGACGAGGCCGGCGCGCAGACAGACCTCGCCCTCGCCCGCATCGCCCGAGGCGAGATCGAGGGCGCCATCGAGGCGGTGCAGCCCGTGCTCGACCTCCCCATCGAGCAGCGGAACTTCGGCATCACCAGCAGCGCCCAGCGGGTCCACATCGCACTGCAGGCCGAGGGCCGGCGAAACCGAGGCGCGGCAGCAAGCCTGCGCGAGGAGATCGAAGCCTTCACGGCCACCCCGACATCGGTCCTCGTCCGGTGACCCCGCCGGTAGGCTCCGAAGGCATGACGTCAGTCCACCTGGCCAGCCCCCGCCTGGCGCTGCGCGAAGTCGAACCCGAAGACAACGCTGACCTCCTGGCCATCTACGGGGACCCCGAGGCCACCCGGCACCTCAGCTTCGAGCCCCGCACTCGCGACCAGGCCCAGGGGATCATCGACCGGTCCATCGCCTCCGCGAAGGACACCCCGCGAACCGAGTACTGCCTCGCCATCACCCCGCTCGGTGAACACCGGCTGATCGGCTACGCGCGCCTGGCGACCGAGCCTCAGCAGGCAGCCACCATCGGCTTCGCCTTGAACCCCGCGGAGTGGGGCAAGGGCCTCGGCACGGAGACCGTCCACCTGCTGTGCACGCTCGGCTTCAAGGCCCTGGGCCTGCACCGGATTTGGGCTGCGCGTTCGCCACTCAACGAGGCATCCGCGCGCACCCTCCTACGAGCAGGTATGACCGAGGACGGGCGGATCCGCGATCACGTCTTCGTTCACGGAGCCTGGCGAGACTCGATCACGTACTCGATCCTGGAGCACGAGTGGACACCGATCGACACCCTTGAGTCGGGTGCTGCCGGCGATGTTGCGGCGCCGGCGACCTCACCTGACGGTGACAGTGGACAGGAACCGTGACCTGGTGCGGCCCGAGCTGGGCCTGCCGCGCCACCCGGTGATCCCCGGCATCGCCGAGTTCGCGCGCGGTGGCCTCCCCGATCCGGCGGCGACCAACGACGGCAACCACTGGGTCGACGGCACCTGCTGGCTGTACTGCGGGCAGCGACAGACCCGCGTTCTGTGGATCGGCCCGGTCAGTGTCGCCGGAGCCCAGGCACCCATGTACGCCTGCGGCCCCTGCATCGGAGAAATCCAAGTACGCGTCTGGGAGTCCCTCCAGCTTCACGACAACCCTGGGTACCCCGTGCATCGGCCCGAGTGCGGTCGGGAAGACAGGTTTGGTGTCCGCGGGCGGGGTCGCCACCGACGCAGCCGGACGTGACCAGGTCGGGAACAACGCCTGTGGGGCCAACGCGTTCTGCGTTGGCCCACAGGCGTTGGTTGTGTCAGGTGGCCGTGGTGGTCAGGTGTGTGGTGAGTGCGTGTGCTTCAGGGGTGAGGCCGTCGAGGATCTCCTGGGCATAGGGGGTGTCGTGTCGGGCTGCGAGGTCACGGACGGCGGCCCAGTTGTCGGCGATCAGTTGCAGGGCCTGCTGTGTGCGGAGGATGGCCTCGTGCCGACGGGTGAGGTGTTCCTCGGCGAGCTGGGCTGCCTGCCCCCAGGTGATGTCGCCGCGGTCGGCGAGCGGGCTGAAGGCGGGTGTGGCGTCGCGGTCGGCGAGGAGGAGTGCGTCGGAGTCCCTCACGAGCTGGCGGAGCCGTTCCTCTTCGAGTCGCCTGTCGAGGGCGGCGATGGCGGCGTCAAGGGTGAGGTGGCCCTCGGCGGCCTTCTCGGCGAGGTCGGGGGCGTGCTGTTGCAGGCGTTCGTTCTGGGCGAGGAGCGCCTCGGTGTGGGTCTTGCGTTCGCGGGCCTGGTCGTGGGCGGCGTCGAGGCCGAGTGTGCCGAGGCGTACTCGTTCGGCTAGGTCGGGGGCGTGCTGGAGTACGACGTTGGCGGCGGAGAGGCGGCTGCGGCTGATGTCGTGGAGCTTGGCCTGGGTCCGCAGGGAGTGTCCCGAAACGGAACACGCCATGGCGGTGATCATGGCCTGCTGGCCCTTGCTGATGTGCCGGCGGACGATGTTGTTGCTGAAGATCAGGCGGGTGGGGTTGTCGCCGTCGTATGTGGTGAAGCGGGGTTCGATGCCGGCGCGCTTGCAGGCGGCGAGGCGGTTGCGGCCATCGAGAACGACGCCGTCTCGGTCGAGGATGATCGGCTTCTGCTGGCCCTCGGTCTTGATGGACTCGGCGAGGTCGTGCAGTTCGACCTCGGTGAGCATCGGGAAGGTGTCGGCGTAGGGGTGGATCTTCAGGGGGTGGCTCCTTTTGGCTGGTGTTGCCGCAGGCCCGGGAGGGTGCGGCGGGTGTGCGCTGAGGTATGCCGTTGCTGGGGGAGCGCGGGCTGAGGGATGCGGTGGGGTGGCTGGTGTCATCGGGTCGTGCGGGGGCGGTCGGCGGAGGTGGCAGGTTTGGTGACCCGGGGCGGGGCTGACCTGCGTGCGGCACCTGTGGTGGGTTGCTGGTTCAGGTCGGCGATGCGGTGCAGTCGCCAGACGAGGACTTCGCTGACGGAGCCGGCGGTGTCGAGCTCCCGGTGACGGGCGGCCTGGGTGAGCAGGGCGGCGGGGTCGTGGCCGGCGCTGCGGGTGTCGGTGAGGGTGGCGGCGAGGGCCGGCCAGCCGGGTTCGGCGAGGATCTGCTCGGCCAGGTCCGGCAGGGCCTGGCGGACGAGGACGGCCTGCCTCTGTTGCACGGGTAGAGGCAGGCGCAGGCCGCGTTGGTGGATCGCGGTCAGGGGCTGGATGGTGGCTGCCTGGTAGGCGGCGTGCAGGTGTTCGGCTGTCTGGCGGGCGGCTTCGGCCTGCTGGTCGTGGTGGCGGGTGTGGTGCCAGTGCTGTGCTGCGACGACGGCCAGAAGGACGGCGTCGAGGAGGATCGCGAGGAGGGCGCCGTCCTTGGGCGCGGGTTCCCGGACGATCGCCTTGATGGCGCGGCGTGTGGCCTGCGCCTGCTGGTGGCGGGCGCGGATGCGGGAGCGGCTGGCCCGCTCGAATGCGGCCGCTGCCTGAGCGAGCTGTGGCTTGTAGGCGGCGGGGGCGATCAGGGGGAGGACGTCGAGGGTTTCGGCGAGCACGGTGATGTGCGCCTGGCCCGCAGCGTCATCGGTCTCCGTCAGCAGATCGGGGATGCGGTCGGCCGTGTCGGTGACCTGCTGCCACGCCGTACGCCGCCGGCCAGCGTGTCGCTCTGTGGGGGCGGGGTTGGTGGGTGCGAGGCGTTCGCTGATCTTCGGGTAGGACAGGTCGGGTCCGAGGGTGGAACCGGAGAACCACACGGGCTCACCCTGGGCGTTGGTGTCACCGGGGAGGGCGACCTTGTAGCCGCGGATGTCGCCGGAGGGGAAGTGCTGGATGTCCACCAGCACCTTGGTGCTGTGGAGGATGGTGAAGAACTCCTCGGTGCTGGTGGCAGCCGCTACCGCGGTACGGACGGTGGTGCGCAGCCTCTCGCGGGGCGTAGTGGCCGTACCGGTGCGGCGGGCTTTCTCCTGTTCGGCGCGGGTCGGCTTCTTGGCGGCGGTGCGGTCGCCGAGTGTGACCTGGCGCAGGCCGTACTCCTTCTCGATCGCGGCCAGTTCCTTGTGGGCGCGGACGTAGTCGTTCCAGTTCCGGGGCTCGCGGAGGTCGCCTCGGACCTTGGTGGCGACGATGTGGATGTGGTCCTCCGCGTGGCGGACCGCGACCCACCGGCAGGCGTCAGGGTCGCCTGCCGGCGCGATGCCGGTGGCGTTGAGGACCCGGCGGGCGATCGTTGCCCACTCGTCGTCGAACAGGGTTCGGTCTTCGGGCGCGGCCCGGACCGAGCAGTGCCACACGTGCTTCTCCGGGGCGCGGTCTCCTGCCTGCTTCACCCGCAGGTCGAGGACGCTGGCGAGCCGGGCGAGGGTAGCCGTCTCGTCGCGGCCGGGGTCGGGGGCGAAGCCGTCCCACGAGGCCACGAGGTGGGGGTCGGTGTGCTCGTTGGCGCGGCCGGGGCCGTAGAGGTAGTTCAGGACGCCTCGGGTGTTGGCGCCGGCCTTGCCGATCTTCGCGATCAATCAGGCCGCCCGCTTCGCGATGGACGTCCGGCCGGCGGCGAGTTCGATCGCTTCGGCAGCAGTCCGGGCGAGGGCGAGGACACGTTCGGCCTGGGCCAGGACGGCCCTGTCCACAGGGTGGGGACGGCCGCCGGAGTTGAGCTTGAAGGCGATCTGGTTGACGTTGTTGCCGATCGGGGCGATCTCCGCGCGCAGGGCGACGAGTTCGTCGATCAGGTCGTCGTGGGACGTGCGCTGGCCGGGGATCTCGAAGTGGCCGTCGAGGTAGGCCATGACGATCGCGCCGACGAGGTGCGCGCCGGCGAGGCCGAGGCGACGGGCCTCGGCGAGGATCTCCGTCTTCTCGTCGGCGCTGTAGCGGACGTCGACACGCTGGGTGCGCTGGACTTCCTGACGGGCACGGCGGCGGGCGACGCGGTACAGCGCGGCCGCGTCAGCGGCACGTACGACAACCGGTAGTCCGGCGTCGACGACCGCCCCTTCCTGCCCCGGTGCGCCCTCGCGCCGGGGTTCTGTCTCCGCCACCCCCGGGGCGGAGGCTGCGTTGGACCGGCCCTTGGACGGTCCAACGCCATACCTTGCTGGGCTGTTGAGGCCGGTGATCATCTCCTTCTGGGTGGTGGGAAGTTCGCGGTGCGCATCGTGCATGGATCGGTTCTCCGTGGGGTGCTGGTGCCGGGTGGTTGGCTGTGCGCGGCCCCATGCTCGGTTGCACGGGGTCACGGGAAGAGCCGGAAGGGCCAGGCGGTCGGTGCCCCTTACGGGGGTCAGACGGCGCTGGTGGGGAAGGCGGCTTCGTCGAGTCCGTCGAGTGGCCCGGGCTGGCCGGTACGCTCGGCCTGCAGCTGGTCGCGCAGGCTGCGGGCGCGGATCTGGCCGATCCGTAGTTCGCTGCGCAGACGCTCGGCGGTCAGCTGGTCGTCGCTCCAGTCGGCGGTCAGGAGCTGAGCCTCGGCGAGAATTTCGGCGTCTGTGCGGGTGCGGTCGGTGGTCGACTTGGCGGCGGCGGGGACCCGACCGGTCGCCCGACGCGGGGCGGCTCCGGTCGACTCCGCCACGGCAGCCGACCGGGGCGGTCGGGCAGGGGGAGCGGGAGCCGATTCGTCGGCCTCGGTCGGCCCCGTCGAGGGCGCCTCGGCGACCTTCGTGGGGGTCGATTCGGTCGGCTGCTCGGGGTCCGACTCGGCCTGGTCAGACCTAGACTGTGCGGCCTGCTCGCTGGCCGACTCGTCAGCCTGCGGGCTAACCGACTGGTCAGAGGCCACTTCGGCAGCGTCGGCCGACTCTGGGTTGTGGTGCAGCACTTTCGCCACGAGGTCCGAGCCGAAGTAGATCGACCCGACCGGGAGTGAGGTCGCCAGCAGTACGAGCGCCCAGTTCGCGGGATCCCAGTTGGCCAGTCGGCCCCACTGGACCGACGCCGTGCGCAGGGCCGGAACGAGGCCGTGCACGTAGTTCAACAGGAGGCTGGCGATCGTGTAGGCAGCCAGGACCCGCAGCGCGAACTTGCGGTCGGCGCCGGTCAGCACGAGCGCGGCGACCAGCGCGAGGGCCATCAGCCCGTCGACCACGATCGGGTAGAGCAGGGCGGCAGTGGCGTCTGCGCCGATGGCGCGGGCCACGTCGGACAGCGCGTTCCACGAGACCCGGAAGGCCATGAGGACGACGGCCACCAGGCCGATGACGAGGGTGATGCGTCCCTTGTGGTTCACGCGATGACCGCGCGGCGCATCCGCGGTGGGTGTGGACAAGCGGCTGTACTCCAAGGGCAGGGATGGGGGCGGCCTCACCTGTACCGGGGCAGGGCCGGGCAGGGCTGAGCCGCCTGAGGGTGGCGGGTCTCGTTGCGACTCGTCGCAGGCCTGGTCAGCGCAGGTACGGGTGGAGTCCTGATGTCGAGTCGACTCGTCTCACCGGCCCGATACTGCGTGCCGGGCCGGTGAGACGAGTGGGGTACGGGTTGGGACGGATACCGACCCGTACCAGCTCCGGGGAGTCCCTTACCGGTGGCCGCACGCCATGGCTGGCGGGTTTGGCGAGGTCAGAGGCCTGCTGATGTCGCTTCGGCTCGTCGTTGCCTTCCCGCTCGTCCCCGCGCCGGGTCGCGCGGGGACGAGTGGGACGGGACGCGACGGAGGGATGGGGCGGCCTCACCCGTACCGGGGCAGGGCAGGGCTGGGTGAGGGGCACCTCGGGGGGGCGCGGTCTCGTTGCGACTCGTCGCCGGGCTGGTCAGAGCAGGTACGGGTCGAGTCTTGATGTCGAGTCGACTCGTTGCGGGCCTGCCACTCGTCCCTGGGTTGACCTGCGATGCGACGGGACGCGACGGGTCGTGCCGGGTCAGGCGCCGGTGGCGGATCCCGGCTGGGGTGCCGGCTTTGGCTGGGGGCAGTAGCGCGCCCAGGCGTCGGTGAACTGCTCGCGGGTGAAGCCCTTGGCCTGGTCGCCGTTGTGGAAACGGCGGTTGGCCGAGCTGATGTTGTAGTCCTGCAACAGGATCCCCAGGCCCCGGGCGGTCAGGCCCTTGGCCGTGTACTGCTCCCAGGCCGTTTCCTCGTCCTGGTTCAGGATGTCCAGCAGCCGGGCGGTGCGCATCACCGGCGGATCACCCTCGCCCGCGAAGGCGCGTCGGATGTCGGCGAGGAGGCGGATGCCCGTGCCGCCACTGTCCTGGTCCCGCTGCGCCTCATGGCTCGTCATCACCGCGCAGGCGGTGCGGGCCAGGATCGGCCATTCGCCGCCCGCGAGGTCGGCGATGGCGACCAGCGGCTCCCACGTATCGGCGGCGCGGTCCTCCACCGGCATCGGCGGCGCCAGCTCCATCGCCGCGGCGTGGAGCGGGGCCAGCCAGGCCACGAGGCGGTCGCGCAGGGCGTGGAGGGCGGGGATGTCGCGGGCGCTGCGGAACTCCGCGACCTTCTCGCCCGGCCCGCGCCGCCGCATCCGGATCACCACCGACCGGTCCATGATCGTGTCGGGGAGGTCACCGATACCGGCGAGCGCGGCCATGGCGAAGGTGGGGAACTTCGACACCTCATGGTTCGGGCCGGACACGCGCAGGGTCGGGCGGTTGCGCTGATGGCCCGCGTTCAGCAGGCCGCGCATCTCCTCGTTCTTCTCGGCCACCTTCGCCGACCCGAACAGCGTGTCGGCCTCATCGACCAGCAGCGTGGGCGGCGTCTCGGTGATCGACCGGAAGATCGCGGCAGCCGAGGCGTTCACCGTCACCAGCGGATCGTGGACCGTCTCCGTGACCACATCCAGCAGCCGCGACTTCCCGCAGCGTTTCGCCGGACCCACCACCGCCAGACGCGGCGCATGCTGCCAAGCGGTCTGCAGATGCGTGGCCGCTACCCACAAGGTCACCGCCGTGAAGGCGTCCTCGCTGGGCAGTACGACATACCGCCGAAGCTGGCCCCTCAGCTCCGCCAGCACCTGCTCGCCCTCACGAAGCGGCCCGATCGGGCGTGGCTTCGCCTCGGCAGGCCGGTCCTGTGCTGCGGGGGTCTGGGGTGTTGCCGCCTCCACAGGCCGGGGGTCCTGGCGGTGGGCGCCCGGGCGGCCGGGCATCGCGGTCACGGGCCAGGGCTCGTTGGTAGCGGCGGGCGTGGGGGTGGGTGCGGACTTCATAGTGCGTCGGCAGCGTCGAATGGGTATAAGAGCCAGCCCCCTCCCCAACGCGCACCCACGCCAGGCCAGTCGACCCTCAGCCCACACGGCCCCCACCGGGCGGCACGGCCGGAAGCCTGTCCTCCGGCCCACCGCACCTGGAAGCATCCCGCGCATGAAGACGTTCGTGCGCGCCGCCGCCACCGCCCTGTTCCTGTCCACCGCCGCCCTGGGCCTCTCCCTGCCCACGGCCGGCGCGGCCCCCGCCGCCGACTGCGCCACGTGCATCCACACCACCGCCGATCTCGGCCCGGCCTGGTCGGGCCAGACCGCCCCGGCGGGCAGCTGCACCTCGTGCTGGCCGTCCGGCGCCGTCACCCAGCCCCGCGGGAACGCCGGCCACGCCCACGCGTAGCCGCGGCGCGGGGACCGTGCGCGGTGTCATCCGCAACCCGGCAGGTCGACGTCGGCAGCCCCGTTGCCGGAGCGAACGGCAAGAGGCCCCCTCGCTCCGTGAGGAGCGAGGGGGCCTCGGGATCCGGGGGTCGTCGTGGCCGCCCCGTCCGCCGGTTTAGATGTCGCGGAAGATCTCGATCTGTGCGCCCACCGAGTTGAGGCGTTCCGCCAGTTCCTCGTAGCCGCGGTTGATGACGTAGACGTTGCGCAGGACCGAGGTGCCCTCGGCCGCCATCATCGCCAGGAGGACGACCACCGCCGGGCGCAGGGCCGGCGGGCACATCATCTCCGCCGCGCGCCAGCGGGTGGGGCCCTCGACCAGGACGCGGTGCGGGTCCAGGAGCTGGAGGCGACCGCCGAGGCGGTTGAGGTCCGTCAGGTAGATGGCCCGGTTGTCGTACACCCAGTCGTGGATCAGGGTCTGACCCTGGGCCACGGCCGCGATGGCGGCGAAGAACGGGACGTTGTCGATGTTCAGCCCGGGGAAGGGCATCGGGTGGATCTTGTCGATCGGCGCTTCGAGCTTCGACGGGCGGACGGTGAGGTCCACCAGGCGGGTGCGGCCGTTGTCCGCCGTGTACTCGGGGGAGCGGTCGTGGTCGAGGCCCATCTCCTCCAGGACCGCGAGCTCGATCTCCATGAACTCGATCGGCACCCGGCGGATGGTCAGCTCGGACTCGGTGACCACGGCCGCGGCCAGCAGGCTCATCGCCTCGACCGGGTCCTCGGAGGGGGAGTAGTCCACGTCCACGTCGATGTTCGGGACGCCGTGGACCGTCAGGGTCGTGGTGCCGACGCCGTCGACCCGGACGCCGAGCGCCTCCAGGAAGAAGCACAGGTCCTGGACCATGTAGTTGGAGGAGGCGTTGCGGATGACCGTGGTCCCGTCGTGCCGGGCGGCGGCCAGCAGCGCGTTCTCGGTGACGGTGTCCCCGCGCTCGGTCAGCACGATCGGGCGGTCCGGGGAGACCCCGGCCTCGACCTGGGCGTGGTAGATGCCCTCGGTCGCGGTGATGTCCAGGCCGAAGCGGCGCAGGGCGATCATGTGCGGCTCGATGGTGCGGGTGCCGAGGTCGCAGCCGCCCGCGTACGGCAGCTTGAAGTGGTCCATCCGGTGCAGGAGGGGACCCAGGAACATGATGATGCTGCGGGTCCGGCGGGCCGCGTCCGCGTCCATGGCGTCCATGTCGAGGCGGGCGGGCGGTACGAGTTCCAGGTCGACGCCGTCGTTGATCCAGCGGGTGCGGACACCGATGGAGTTCAGGACCTCCAGGAGGCGGTAGACCTCCTCGATCCGGGCGACCCGCCTCAGCACCGTGCGGCCCTTGTTGAGCAGTGAGGCGCACAGCAGGGCGACGCACGCGTTCTTGCTCGTCTTGACGTCGATGGCGCCGGACAGCCGGCGGCCGCCGACCACGCGCAGGTGCATCGGACCGGCGTAGCCCAGGGAGACGATTTCGCTGTCGAGGGCTTCCCCGATGCGGGCGATCATCTCAAGGCTGATGTTCTGGTTGCCGCGCTCGATCCGGTTCACGGCACTCTGGCTGGTGCCGAGTGCGTCGGCGAGCTGACTCTGTGTCCAGCCACGGTGCTGCCGGGCGTCACGGATGAGCTTGCCGATGCGTACGAGGTAGTCGTCTGCCATGGCTGCACCGTATCTCAGATATGAGATCGCGCTCGCGTCGGGTGTGCCATACGGGTGTTACCGGCCGTCAGCTCCCGTGGCGGGTCGGCGTGCGCCGTGGTGACCGGTTGCTCCCGTTCGCGCGACCATCATGCGTTTTGCGGGCATCCACCCCGATCGGTCCCCGAGTCCGGCGCCGCCGGCGCCGGGCGGCCTCGACGGTGGACAGGGCGCTCCGGCCCGGTCGGCCGGGGGAGCGCCCGCGGGCGCCGCGCGTTCCCCGCGGCGTCGCGGGGAACGCGGGCAGTTCGGCGGTCCGGGTCGGCTGGAGGAGGATCTCCAGGTGGCGCAGCTGCCGGGCCAGGGCCTCCTTGAACTCGGCGCCGGCCACCACCGCTTCGGGGGTCCCGCCGCAGGCCTCGCGCGCCGCGTTCCGCACGCCTGGGAACAGGAAGTGGAATTGACCCCTCAGTGCCCGCTGGGTGCCGCCTCAGTGCCCGCAGGCGTGGTGCCGACCGCCCCCGTGGACCGCCGCGTACGAGGCCGGGTACGAGGCCGGCCGCGGGCCCGCCGCCGCGGCCCGGGCCACCCGCGCCGAAGCCGCCCGCCCCGACGTCGAATCCGCGTCGTGCACCACGCGTCCGCCGACCAGGGTCATCCGTACCTCCGTCCCGCCGATGTCGGCCACGGGACAGCGCGTCACGTCCCGGTCCAGCACCACCAGGTCCGCCGCCTTGCCCACCTCGACCGTGCCGGTCAGCTCCTCCTGGCGCAGCTGCCACGCAGTCCCCGACGTGTGCATCCGCAAGACGGTCTCCCGGCTCAGCCCCTCCTGCTCCCGGTACAACTCGCCCGCCCCGAACACGCCCTGCCGGTCGATCGCCGTCCGCAGCTGGTTCCACACCTGGAGGGCGTCCACCGGCCAGTCGGAGCCGCCCGCCAGCCGCGCGCCCGCCTTCTCCAGGCTGCGCGCCGGGTACATCCACCGGTGCCGCCGGGGCCCGATGTAGGGGAGCAGCGCCTCCATCGTCCAGGTGTCCCGCGCCGCCCACTGGAGCTGCATGCACGCCGCGACGCCCAGCTGCGCGAAGCGCCGCAGGTCCGCGGGGTCCACGAGCTGCAGGTGGGCCACCGCGTTGCGGGCGTCCCGGTGGCCCGTCACCCGCCGGGCGTACGCGTACCCGTCCAGGGCGGTGCGCACCGCCCGGTCTCCGAGGCCGTGGGCGTGCATCTGCCAGCCGGCCCGGTTGAAGGCGGCGCTGAGCCGGCCGTAGTCCGCCGCCGAGGTGTAGAGCTCGCCCCGGTTCGCGGTCGGCTTCCCCTTCCCGTCGAGGTACGGCTCCAGCAGGGCGGCCGTCTGCGCGGGGTACTCGATGACCCCGTCCAGGAAGACCTTGACCGTCCCGAACCGGAGCCCCGGCACCCCGTCCGCGGACCCGAACTCCCGCCGCAGGCCCCGTGCGTAGGCCAGCGAGCCCGCCGGGTCCTTGGCCTGCTCCGCGTCCAGCCGGATCGCGGGGACGATCCGCTGCGGCAGGGCGCCCGCCGCGGAGAGCGCCTGGTAGAGCTCCAGCTCGCGCCGCCCGACCAGGGCGTCCATCATCGTGGTGACCCCGGAGGCGGCCGCCAGCCGCAGCACCTCGGTGCAGGCCGCGACCAGTTCGGCCCGCGTGTGCTCCGGTACGTGCCGCTTCACCAGCCCCTGCGCGTCGTCCTTGAGGACGCCCGTGGGCTGTCCGTCCGCGCCCTTGACCACCTTGCCGCCGACCGGGTCGGGGGTGGCCGCCGTGATCCCGGCGACGTCCAGGGCCCGCCGGTTGGCCCACAGGTTGTGCCCGTCGCCGCCGACGAGGACGACGGGCCGCCGGGTCGGGAGCGCGTCCAGCACCGTGTGGTGCGGGCTGGTGCCCACGGGGAGCAGCCCGACCGGGTTCCAGTCCTCGACCACCAGCCAGCGGTCGGGTTCGGCGCCGGCGCCGCCGGTGTCGGCCAGGAAGCCGGTCAGGATCTCCCGGAGCTGCTCCGGGGTGGTCTCCGCGCCGTCCAGGGAGGGGCTCAGCGAGCGCTCGCCGGCGCCCAGCGGGTGGACGTGGCCGTCGTGGATCCCGCTCATCACCGTGTTGCCGCGGGCGTCGACCACCTCGGTGTCCCGGCCGGCGTACCGGCGCAGCGCCTCGTCGGTCCCGGTGGCCAGGATCCTGCCGTCCCGGCCGACGGCGACGGCCCGCACGGGCCCCCGGCCGCCGGTCCCGGTGAACACCGAGGCGTTGCGGACCACCAGGGCGGCCGAACCGCGCCCGCCGGAAGCGGCCCCGGAGGCGGCTCCGGAAGCGGCCCCGGGGGCGGCCGCGGCGGGTCCCGCACCCAGCAGGCCCGCCGCGCCGACGGCTCCGGCGGCCGCGAGGAGCCCCCGGCGGGACAGCGGGGCCGGCGGGGCCGCCGAGGAGGCCGAGGACGCCGGGGCCGGGGGAGCCCCGGCGGAGGAAGAAGACTGCATGCCCACTCCAAAGGTTGGTGTGGGCAGGACGCTGTTTGATTAAGGCGTTAACCAGAAGCCGCATCCGGCGACGGAATCCGTACGATGGCGGCGTGTCAGCGCCCGTTCCCGTCTCCGGTCCGCGGCCCGGTGCCATGCCGGCGCCCGCGCCCGTGCCCGGTCCGACCCTCGCCGACGTCGCGCGCGCCGCCGAGGTGTCCACGGCGACCGTCTCGCACGCGCTCAACGGCACCGGCCGGCTCGGCGAGTCGACCCGCCGCCGGGTGCGCGAGGTGGCCGGGGCCCTGGGCTACGGCGCCCGGCGCGGCCCGCACAGCCGCAGCCTCGGCGTCGCCGTGACCACGTACGCCGGTTTCGCCTGGGACTTCGCGCGGATCGCCTACTTCTCCCGGCTCCTCACCGCCGCCACCTCGGCCGCGCACGCCCACGGCTACGCCCTGACCACGCTGCCCGCCGACCGGGGCGCCGAGCCGCTGTGGCACAACCTCGCGGTGGACGGGATGCTCCTGCTCGACACCCCGGCCGACGACCCGGTGCTGCGCGCGCTGCGGGCGCGGGGCCTGCCCGTGGTCTTCGACGGGCGCCCGCCCGATCCCCGGCCGCAGGACGTGTGGGTGGACAACGACCACACCGCGACCACCCGCGAGGTGCTGGACCACCTCGCGGAGTCCGGTGCCCGGCGGATCGCCCTGCACTCGGCGTACGGCCGGGAGCACTACACCGCGGCCGTCACCTCGGCCTACGAGCAGTGGTGCGCCGAGCGCGGCCGGACTCCGCTCGTGGTCCCCTTCGACCCGAACGACGCGGCCGGGCACGCCTTCGACTCCGCGTTCGAGGGCCCGGACCGGCCCGACGCCGTCCACTGCGCGTACGACCCGGGGGGACGGCAGGTGCTGGCCGCCGCCGCGCGCCACGGCCTTCGGATACCCGGCCGCCCGTCCGCGGACGGGAGCGGGCTGGACGGCCTGCTGCTGGTGTGCGCCAGCGAGGATCCGGCGTACGCCGAGAACGAACCCCCAGTGACCACCGTCACTTTCGATCCGGACCGGATCGCCGCCACGGCGGTCTCAGCCCTGGTCAAGCTCGTCGAATCCGGACACGCGAAATCGCCCGGCCAGCTGACCGTGCGGGCGGGGCTGAGGGTGCGTGCCTCGTCCCGGCCCCCTCGCATGTACTAGAGTTATCTCGACATCGAGATATCTGCCCCGGACGTACCGCAGCCGTCCCGCTGGTAAGGGTTACCTAACTTAGCCTCACCTTAGCGGATTGGCCAGAGTGCCTCGCGGCAGGATTGCGGTAATACGCGCGAATTCATGCATGAAGGAGACTGTCGTGTCGGCGAACAGCTTCGACGCCCGCAGCACGCTGCAGGTGGGCGACGAGTCGTACGAGATCTTCAAGCTGGACAAGGTCGAGGGCTCCGCCCGCCTTCCCTACAGCCTGAAGGTCCTGCTGGAGAACCTGCTCCGTACCGAGGACGGCGCGAACATCACCGCCGACCACATCCGGTCGCTCGGCAACTGGGACTCGCAGGCCCAGCCCAGCGAGGAGATCCAGTTCACGCCGGCCCGCGTGATCATGCAGGACTTCACCGGCGTCCCCTGCGTCGTGGACCTCGCCACCATGCGCGAGGCCGTGAAGGCCCTCGGCGGCGACCCGGCGAAGATCAACCCGCTCTCGCCCGCCGAGATGGTCATCGACCACTCGGTCATCGCCGACAAGTTCGGCACGGCCGACGCGTTCGCGCAGAACGTCGAGCTGGAGTACGGCCGCAACAAGGAGCGCTACCAGTTCCTGCGCTGGGGCCAGACCGCCTTCGACGACTTCAAGGTGGTCCCCCCGGGCACCGGCATCGTCCACCAGGTCAACATCGAGCACCTGGCCCGCACGGTCATGGTCCGAAACGGCCAGGCGTACCCCGACACCCTCGTCGGCACCGACTCGCACACCACGATGGTCAACGGCCTGGGCGTACTGGGCTGGGGCGTCGGCGGCATCGAGGCCGAGGCCGCGATGCTCGGCCAGCCGGTCTCCATGCTGATCCCGCGCGTCGTGGGCTTCAAGCTGACCGGCGAGCTGCCGGCCGGCACCACCGCCACCGACCTCGTGCTGACCATCACCGAGATGCTCCGCAAGCACGGTGTCGTCGGCAAGTTCGTCGAGTTCTACGGTGTGGGCGTCGCCGCCACCTCCCTCGCGAACCGCGCCACCATCGGCAACATGTCGCCGGAGTTCGGTTCCACCGCCGCCATCTTCCCGATCGACGACGAGACCCTGAAGTACCTGCGCCTGACCGGCCGCGACGCCCAGCAGGTCGCGCTCGTCGAGGCCTACGCCAAGGCCCAGGGCGTGTGGCTGGACCCGGCCGCCGAGCCGGACTTCTCCGAGAGGCTGGAGCTCGACCTCTCCACGGTCGTCCCCTCCATCGCCGGCCCGAAGCGCCCGCAGGACCGCATCGTCCTCGCGAACGCCTCCCAGCAGTTCGCCCAGGACGTGCGCAACTACGTCAACGACGACGAGGAGTCCGGCAAGGAGTCCTTCCCGGCGTCCGACTCGCCGACGTCCACCAACGGCGTGCCCACCAAGCCGACCCCGGTGACCCTGGCCGACGGCACCTCCTTCGAGATCGACCACGGCGCCGTCACGGTCGCCGCGATCACCTCGTGCACCAACACCTCGAACCCCTACGTCATGGTCGCCGCGGCGCTCGTGGCGAAGAAGGCCGTCGAGAAGGGCCTCACCCGCAAGCCGTGGGTCAAGACCACCCTGGCCCCGGGCTCGAAGGTCGTCACCGACTACTTCGACAAGGCCGGCCTGACCCCCTACCTCGACAAGATGGGCTTCAACCTCGTCGGGTACGGCTGCACCACCTGCATCGGCAACTCGGGTCCGCTGGAGGAGGAGATCTCCAAGGCGATCAACGACGCCGACCTCGCGGTCACCTCGGTCCTCTCGGGCAACCGCAACTTCGAGGGCCGCATCAACCCCGACGTCAAGATGAACTACCTGGCCTCCCCGCCGCTGGTCGTCGCGTACGCCATCGCGGGCTCCATGAAGGTGGACATCACCAAGGACGCCATCGCCACGGACTCCGAGGGCAAGCCGGTCTTCCTCGCGGACATCTGGCCCACCGAGGCCGAGGTCAACGACGTCGTCGCGAACGCGATCGGCGAGGACATGTTCAACAAGTCCTACCAGGACGTCTTCGCGGGTGACGCCCAGTGGCAGGCGCTGGAGATCCCGACCGGCAACACCTTCGAGTGGGACCCGCAGTCCACCTACGTGCGCAAGCCCCCCTACTTCGAGGGCATGACGATGGAGACCACCCCGGTCTCCGACATCGCCGGCGCGCGCGTGCTGGCGAAGCTGGGCGACTCGGTCACCACCGACCACATCTCCCCGGCCGGTGCGATCAAGGCCGACACCCCGGCCGGCAAGTACCTCACGGAGCACGGCGTCGAGCGCCGCGACTTCAACTCGTACGGTTCCCGCCGAGGCAACCACGAGGTCATGATCCGCGGCACGTTCGCGAACATTCGCCTTCGCAACCAGATCGCCGCGGGCACCGAGGGCGGCTTCACCCGCGACTTCACCGTCGACGGCGCGCCGGTCGCCTTCATCTACGACGCCTCGCAGAACTACCAGGCCGCCGGCATCCCGCTGGTCATCCTGGCGGGCAAGGAGTACGGCTCCGGCTCGTCCCGCGACTGGGCGGCCAAGGGCACCGCGCTGCTCGGCGTCAAGGCCGTCATCGCGGAGTCCTACGAGCGCATCCACCGCTCCAACCTGATCGGCATGGGCGTCCTGCCCCTGCAGTTCCCCGAGGGCGCCACGGCGGCCTCCCTGGGCCTCTCCGGCGAGGAGACCTTCGCCTTCACCGGAGTGGAGGAGCTGAACGACGGCACCACCCCGCGCACGGTCAAGGTGACCACCGACACCGGCGTGGAGTTCGACGCGGTCGTCCGCATCGACACCCCCGGTGAGGCGGACTACTACCGCAACGGCGGCATCATGCAGTACGTGCTCCGCAACCTCATCCGTGGATAAGCACAGCCGCGGCTGAGCACATACCGGCACCAAAGGGCCGTACCCCCGTTAAGGGGGTACGGCCCTTCCGTTTCTGCGGGCGGCTCCGACGGGCCAGGTCAGGTGACGGTGAGGTCTCAACTCGGAAAAGCCGGGGCCCATACCGGCACATGATCTTGCTCACAGGAGCGGAAGTGGACTATACCTGTGCCCGTCCGGGTCACCGCGAAACGAGCGGCTCCGGACGGGGGGATGGCGGGGACCTGCGGTGATGTCCGCTGGGCGGCAGCAGTCGCACTTTCCTTCCTCCTTCACACTCCTGACGAAGGCGAGGACTTGAGCATGGGATCCACCTCCGCCCACGGCGAGAACAGCAACGGTGAGGGCTTCGGCCGCCGGGACCTGATCAAGCGCTCCGCGGCACTCGGCCTGATCGCCGTCCCGACGATGAGCTTCCTGTCCGCGTGCGCTTCCGGCTCCGACGAGACGACCAAGGGCAACGAGTCCAAGGTGGCCGTCACCAAGGAGAACCCGTTCGGCGTCGCCAAGGGCGGCAAGCTCGACGTCGTGGTCTTCAAGGGCGGCTACGGCGACGACTACGCCAAGGCCTGGGAAGCGGCGTTCGACAAGAAGTGGGGCACCACGTCCTCGCACCTCTCCACCCAGGAGATCACCTCCAAGCTGCAGCCGCGCTTCAACGGCGGCAACCCGCCGGACGTCGTCGACGACTCGGGCGCCCAGCAGATCAAGCTGGACGTGCTCGTCAAGGGCGACCAGCTCACCGACCTCACCGTGGTGCTCGACGCCCCCTCGCTCGACGACCCGAGCAAGAAGGTCCGGGACACCCTGATGCCCGGGACCATCGAAAGCGGCATGGTCGGCGGCAAGTTCGTCGCGCTGCAGTACGTCTACACCGTCTGGGGCCTGTGGTACTCGGGCAAGCTCTTCAAGGAGAAGGGCTGGACCGCGCCGAAGACCTGGCCCGAGTTCATGGACATCTGTCAGAAGGCCAAGGCGGCCGGCATCGGCGGCTTGGCCCACCAGGGCAAGTACCCGTACTACATCAACGTCGCCATCATGGACCTGATCGCCAAGAAGGGCGGCCTGGATGCCATGAAGGCGATCGACAACCTCGAGCCGAACGCCTTCGCGGACAACCCGGTCGCGCTGGAGGCCGTCGAAGCGATCTACGAGATCGTCGAGAAGGACCTGCTGATGCCGGGCACCAACGGCCTGACGCACACCGAGTCCCAGACCCAGTGGAACCAGGGCAAGGCCGCCTTCATCACCTCCGGCTCCTGGCTGGAGAACGAGCAGCTCAAGCAGACCCCGGAAGACTTCGACATGCAGTTCCTGCCGATGCCGGTGCTGCCCGGGAGCAAGCTGCCCTTCGAGGCCATCCGCGCCGGCGCCGGCGAGCCCTTCATCGTCCCGGAGAAGGCCGCCAACAAGGCCGGCGGCCTGGAGTTCCTCCGCTCGATGCTGTCGCGCGAGTGGTCGACCCTCTTCGCCCAGCAGGCCAACTCCCTCACCGTCCTCAAGGACGGCGTGGACCCGACGGTCAAGCTCCGCGCGGGTACGCAGTCCGCCGTCACCGCGCTCAAGGCGGCGGGGGACAATACCTTCAACTACCGCTACGCGGACTGGTACAGCGAGATGGGCACGGAGCTGGAGAACGCGTCCAATGAGCTGATGGCCAAGCGCATCCAGCCCAAGGAATGGATCAAGCGGGCCCAGGCTGCGGTAGACAAGGCCACGAAGGACCCGAACGCCAAGAACAACAAGCGCAGCTGACACCCGCGTCCACCGGTCACCCGGAAACACCAGGGACGGACACCATGAGCCACGTAGCAAACAGCAAAGGGCGGGGCGGCTTCATCGCCGGCTTCCTCATCCTGCCCCTTGCGCTGTACCTGACCTTTGTCATCTGGCCGTACATTCAGACGTTCGGCTATTCCTTCACCAACTGGACGGGTCAGTCACCGACTTTCGACTTCGTCGGTCTGGACAACTACTCGGCCCTGCTGAAGGACGAGGTCTTCCGCGGCGCGCTGCTGCACAACCTGCTGCTCCTGGTGTTCGTCCCGACGGTCA
This sequence comes from Streptomyces sp. ICC1, assembly GCF_003287935.1. Taxonomy (GTDB): domain Bacteria; phylum Actinomycetota; class Actinomycetes; order Streptomycetales; family Streptomycetaceae; genus Streptomyces; species Streptomyces tritrimontium. Next base: position 1,280,996 of record NZ_CP030287.1, on the reverse strand, counting down.
CCATCCTGATCTCCCTGTTCTTCGCCTTCATGCTGAACGCCGGCGGGCGCAGCGGGGCCGGCGGAGTCAAGGGGGTCGCGGGCTCCGCCCTCTACAAGGTGATCTACTTCTTCCCGCAGGTCCTCTCCCTCGCGATCCTCGCGGTGCTCTTCGGAGCCGTGTACCGCAGTGACGAGGGAGGGCTGCTGAATGGATTCCTCACCAAACTGGGCCTGGTCGACCCGGCCCACCCCATCGAATGGCTCAACCAGCCCAACTTCGTCCTCTGGTGCCTGCTGCTCGTGGTCGTCTGGCACGGGGTCGGCTTCTACCTCGTCCTGTTCTCGGCCGCCATGCAGTCGGTCCCCAAGGACATCTACGAAGCCGCACTCCTCGACGGCGCGGGGCGCGCCCAGACCTTCTTCAAGGTCACGCTGCCCCTGCTGTGGGATTCTGTGCAGACCTCCGCGGTCTATCTGGGCATCGCCGCGATGGACATGTTCGTCCTCGTGTCGACCATGACCTCGGGCCAGTTCGGCGGCGGACCGGACCACCACAGCGAGGTCATGGCGACGGTGCTGATGCGTAACTTCCTCTACTTCGGCAAGGCCGGCTACGCCTGTGCCATGGGGGTCGTCATGCTCGTCCTCACCCTGATCCTCTCCGCCATCACGCTGCGGGCCACTCGCCGCGAGCACGTCGAGTTCTAGCGGGAGACCACGATGACCACAGTTGTCAAAGCACCGGGCGAGGCGGCGGCCGAGAAGCGCTCCGCCGCCTCCGGGCAGCCCCGCGGGAAGAGCAAGAGCGGCTCCGACGGAATGGTCCTGAACGTCTTCTCCCACGGCTTCCTCGCCGTGTGGGGGATACTGATCATCCTGCCGCTGATCTGGCTGGTGCTCGGATCGTTCAAGACCGACGTGCAGATCGGCGAATCGGCCCTGAGCTGGCCGGCCAACTGGCACTTCGACGCCTTCCCCCGCGCCTGGGACAAGGGCATCGGGAGCTACTTCGCCAACACGCTGATCGTGATGGTGTTCTCGGTTCCGCTGACGATGCTGCTCGGCTCGATGGCCGCGTACGTCCTGGCCCGCTACCCCTTCCGGGGCAACCGGCCGATCTACTACTTCTTCGTCAGCGGGGCCATGTTCCCGGTCTTCCTGGCGCTCGTCCCGCTGTTCTTCATGGTGAAGCGGCTGGACATGCTCAACACCTTCCAGGGCCTGATCCTGGTGTACGTGGCGTACTCGATGCCGTTCACCGTCTTCTTCATGCACTCGTTCTTCAGGACGCTGCCGACGGCCGTGCACGAGGCGGCGGTGATCGACGGGGCCTCGCACACCCGGATCTTCTTCCAGGTGATGATGCCGATGGCCAAGCCCGGCCTGATCAGCGTCGGGATATTCAATGTCCTGGGGCAGTGGAACCAGTACATCCTGCCCTCCGTACTGATGCAGCCGCAGACCGGATCCGACCCCGAGCGCTACATGCTCACCCAGGGCCTGATCCAGCTGCAGTACCAGATGGGCTACGAGACGGACCTGCCGGTGCTGTTCGCCGGTGTGACCATCGCGATGATCCCCATGCTGGTGGTCTACCTGTCCTTCCAGCGCCAGATCCAGGCCGGCCTGACCTCCGCCACGCTCAAGTAGCGTCAGGCCGAGGCCGACGGATCGGGCACGACCGACCAGCTGACCGCCGAGACCGGGGGTCCCCCCGGCCGAAGGCTGGGGGCGGGTCGAGCGAGAGGTTGCTGACGGCTTCCTCCAGCATCCGGCCCCCCTCGCCCTCGGCGGTCAGCAGTGCGGACACCGTCACCAGGCCGGCCCTCGGGCCGTCCTGGCTGCTGATCGAGCGCAGCTGGTAGCCCGGCCGGCCCAGTGCGTCGACCAGCCGGTGGCGGATGTGGGCCTCCTCCGCCTCCAGGCACACGGCCTCGAAGTGGAAGTCGGTCGCCACCTCGGCCCCGCCGCCCGGCTCGCGGTCCATGCGCCGGCCCAGCGGGCGCAGCAGGAGGTTCGCCCCCACCACGCCCACCGTGCCGAAGGCCGCCAGGAGGAACATCCCGGTGCCGGCGAGGCAGCCCACGGCCGCCGAACACCACAGGGTGGCGGCCGTGTTCAGGCCCCGGACGCTCAGCCCGTCGCGCATGATCACGCCGGCGCCGAGGAAGCCGATCCCCGAGACGATCTGGGCGGCGACCCGCGAGCCGTCGTACTGGACCTCCGAGACCTCGCTCATGAACCCGTACTGCGAGAGCAGCACGAACAGCGCGGCTCCGCCCGCCACCAGGGCGTTGGTCCGCAGGCCCGCCATCCGGGCCCGCCACTGCCGTTCCAGGCCGATCGCCGCCCCGAATCCGAGCGCCGCGGCCAGGTGTCCGGCCATCTCCCATTCGGTGGGCATCATCGGCCCTCCTCCCTTCTTCTCACGGCTCTCGCAGCCGGGTCCCGTCAGAGCCCGCTCCCGGCAGGGCCGGCCTGCGTCAGAGCCAGGTGCCGAACTTGCGGATGTACACGGTCTTCAGCAGCTGCGTGAGCGTGCAGTACGCGAGCAGCACGCCGATCAGCCACGGGAAGTAGCTCGCGGGCAGGGGTACGAAGCCCAGCGAGGCGGCCAGCGGCGAGAAGGGCAGGAAGAGCCCGGTCAGCACCGCGAGGACGGTCATCACCATCACCGGCCAGGACGCGCGGGACTGGATGAAGGGGATCTTGCGGGTACGGATCATGTGGACGACCAGGGTCTGCGAAAGCAGGCCCTCGATGAACCAGCCGGACTGGAAGAGCGCCGCGTGCGCCTCGGTGTTGGCGGCGAACACGTTCCACATGATGACGAACATCGCGATGTCGAAGATCGAGCTGATGGGGCCGATGCAGAGCATGAAGCGGCCGATGCCCTTGGCGTCCCAGTTGCGGGGCTTGCGCAGGTACTCCTCGTCCATCCGGTCCCACGGCGTGGCCAGCTGGGCGATGTCGTAGACCAGGTTCTGGACCAGCAGCATGATCGCGAGCATCGGCTGGAAGGGGATGAAGGCGCTCGCCACCAGGACCGAGAAGACGTTGCCGAAGTTCGAGCTGGCCGTCATCTTGATGTACTTGATGGTGTTGCCGAAGGTGGTCCGGCCCTGGATCACTCCCTGCTCCAGGACGGTCAGGTCCTTCTCCAGCAGGATGATGTCGGCGGACTCCTTGGCGATGTCGACCGCGGTGTCCACGGAGATGCCGACGTCCGCGTCGCGCAGCGCGGCCGCGTCGTTGATGCCGTCCCCGAGGAAGCCGACCGTGTGGCCGTCGGCCTGCAGCGCCCGGACGATCCGGGCCTTCTGGACCGGGTTGACCTTGGCGAAGACCGTCGTACGGGCGGCCAGTTCGCGCAGCGCCACGTCGTCGAGGGCGTCGATCTCGGTGCCGCCGACCACGTGGCCGACGGTGAGGCCGACATCGGCGCAGACCCGGGCGGCGACGAGCTCGTTGTCGCCGGTCACCACCTTCACGGCGATGCCCTTGTCCGCGAGGCCCTGCAGGGCCCGGGCGGCGTCGGCCTTCGGCGGGTCGAGGAAGGCGAGGAAGCCGACCAGGGTGAGCTGGTCCTCGTCGGCGACCGTGTAGGTGTCGCGCGGGGCGGCGATCGTGCGGGTGGCGACGGCGAGGACGCGCAGGCCCCGGCGGTTGTTGTCTTCCGCGATGCGGGTGGCGCGGCGGCGCAGCTGCTCGGTGAGCTCGACCTTCCGGCCGCGGTCCGTCATGTGGGTGCACAGGGCGAGGACTTCCTCGACCGCACCCTTGGTGATCATGACGTGCTCGGAGCGGCCGGGGCCGCCGACGATGTTGTTGCGGCTCAGGACCACGGACATCCGGCGCCGGGCGAAGTCGAAGGGGATCTCGTCGACCATCGAGAACCGGGCATCGACGACAACCTCCTCGGCCTCGTCCACGCGGTTGATGACCGCCTGGTCCATCAGGTTCTTCAGACCGGTCTGGAAGTGCGAGTTGAGGTAGCCGTACTCCAGGACCTCGTTGTCGTCGTTGCCGTGCACGTCCAGGTAGCGGTCCAGGACGATCCGGTCCTCGGTGAGGGTGCCGGTCTTGTCCGTGCAGAGCACGTCCATGGCGCCCAGGTTCTGGATCGCGTTGAGCCGCTTGACGACGACCTTGCGCCGGGACATGGCGACGGCGCCGCGCGCCAGGTTCGCGGAGACCACCATCGGCAGCATCTCGGGGGTCAGGCCGACCGCCACGGCGATGCCGAGGAGGAAGGCGGCCTCCCAGTCGCCCTTGGTGAAGCCGTTGATCATGAAGACGACGGGGACCATCACCAGCATGAAGCGGATCAGCAGGAAGCTGACCTTGCGCACACCGGTGTCGAAATTGGTCTCCGGACGCTCGCCGACCAGGGATCCGGCCATCGAGCCGAAGTAGGTGTCGGAGCCCGTGGCGACGACGACCCCGGTGGCGGTCCCGGAGGTCACCGAGGTGCCCATCAGGCAGATGTTGTCGGCCTCGACGGGGTCGGTGGTCTCGAACTGGCCGAGGTCGTCCGCGCGGGTGTCGGCCTTGGCGACGGGCAGGGACTCGCCGGACAGCGCGGCCTGGCTGACCATCAGGTCCTTGGAGGTGATCAGCCGCAGGTCGGCCGGGATCAGGTCGCCGGCGGCCAGTTTGACCACGTCACCGGGGACCACCCGGTCCATCGGGATCTCGAAGGTGGTGGCGCCCGAGCCGCTGCCGGCCCTGCGCTGCACCGCGCAGGTGGTGGTGACGAGCTTCTTCAGGGCGTCGGCGGCCCGGCCCGAGCGGTACTCCTGCCAGAAGCGCAGCACTCCGCTGATCCCGACCATCACCGAGAGGATGATGACGCCCGGGTCGGCCGGGTCCTGCCAGTACATGACGGCGGCCAGGAAGACCAGGACCCCGATGAAGGGGTTCCAGTACGCCTTCGCCAGCTGGAACCACCAGCGCGGGGCGCGCTCCCGCGCGACGGTGTTCGAGCCGTGCCGCTCCAGGCGCAGGGCGGCCTCGGTGTGGGTGAGGCCGTTGCGGGTCGCGGCCAGTTCCTGCAGGACCTGGGGTCCGGTGGCGGCGCTGGAGCGGGCGAGCCGTTCGCCGGCCGCACGGGTACGGGCCTCCAGTTCGGCGGCCTTGCGCTCGCGGCGGGCCTTGCCCGGCGGTGCGAGCTTCGCGGGGGTGCGAGGGGTGAGCATGGTCATGACGAAAACCTCCCTCCACGGTGTCCGGGCAGCGCGAAGCCGAGCGGTCACGTGGAGTGATCATGGGTCGGCGCGGGGTGGCACGTACGGCCACGGGGTACGCCGGTGGGCATGGGGAGTCCCCCGGACGAAGCCCGGAGGCGCATGCCGGACGGAAGCGTCAGGGCATGCGGAAGGGGTCACGAAGATGAATGCAGAAACGCACGGGGGCGACATCGGGCCGCGGCCGTGCACACTCGAAGAGAGGGCGGACGCTCAGAAGAGGTCGGGAGAGGTCAGCCGCAGAGAGCGCTGCAAGGACTTCGATCGGGACTCATCCCGAACACCTCCTTGCGTAGCGCTGTCATGACAGAGGGCGCCCGATCCGGCCGCGAAAGCCTGTGGAAGGCCGGGAAGATCGGCGCCTCGGCGACCGTAGCACGATCCGGATGGAGGTTTCTCTCATACTTATGACCGGTAGTGGCTGATTCGTACTGCGTCGGCCTCTTGACGTCTTGAGGCGTAAAGGCTCGACTTAAGGTTCACAAGTTGGAGAGACGCCGGGGTCTCGGAGCACGCAGCCGCGACGGCCCCGGCCGGGGGGCGACGGCTGGCCGTCGCTTATGGGCAGGAGTGGATGAGTCGTGCAGACTCCCGGATCGCAGTCTTCACTGCATCGCGCGAATCTGGAGCGCGTCGTACGGGCGGTGCGGCTCGCGGGTTCGCTGACCCAGGCGGAGATCGCCCGGAGCACCGGGCTGTCGGCGGCCACGGTCTCCAACATCGTGCGCGAGCTCAAGGAGGCCGGGACCGTCGAGGTCACGGACACCTCGGCCGGCGGCCGGCGGGCGCGCAGCGTCTCGCTCAGCGGTGACGCGGGCATCGTCATCGGCGTCGACTTCGGCCACACCCATCTGAGGGTGGCCGTCGGCAACCTGGCCCACCAGGTGCTGGCCGAGGAGGCCGAGCCGCTGGATGTGGACGCCTCCTGGGTGGAGGGCTTCGACCGGGCGGAATCCCTGGTCGGACGGCTGATCGCGGGCATCGGGGTCGGCCGCGACAAGGTCATCGGTGTCGGGCTCGGCGTACCGGGCCCCATCGACGTGGAGTCCGGAACCCTCGGATCCACCGCGATCCTGCCGGGCTGGGCCGGGATCAACCCGCGCCAGGAGCTCTCGCGGCGCCTGGGCGTGCCCGTGTACGTGGACAACGACGCGAACCTCGGGGCGCTCGGGGAACTGGTGTGGGGGAGCGGCAGGGGAGTCAAAGACCTCGCCTACATCAAGGTGGCCAGCGGCGTCGGCGCCGGGCTGGTCATCAACGGTCAGATCTACCGGGGGCCGGGGGGCACCGCCGGGGAGATCGGGCACATCACGCTGGACGAATCGGGCCCCGTCTGCCGCTGCGGCAACCGCGGCTGCCTGGAGACCTTCGCCGCCGCCCGGTACGTGCTGCCGCTCCTGCAGAGCAGCCACGGACCGGAGTTGACGATGGAGCGGGTCGTGGAGCTGGCCCGGGAGGGCGACCCCGGCTGCCGCCGGGTCATCACCGACGTGGGCCGCCACATCGGCAGCGGAGTGGCCAGCCTGTGCAACCTCCTGAACCCGAGCCGGGTGGTCCTGGGCGGCTCGCTGGCCGATGCCGGCGAGCTGGTGCTGGCGCCCATCCGCGAGTCCGTGGGGAGGTACGCGATCCCCAGCGCGGCCCGGCAGTTGTCGGTCCTCACCGGGTCGCTGGGCGGGCGCGCGGAGGTACTGGGAGCACTGGCCCTCGTACTCAGCGAGATGGGCGATTCGACGCTTTTGGCGGAAAATAGTAGTGGGGTGCGAGCTCCAGCCCTCTTGTCTTCAGTTAGATAACGGATGGCACCGTTGTCATCTCGTTAAGGATTCACTCCTTGACGACAAACTTGCGGCCGGGGTTGACTCACATCCACCTCGGCCGCAGCGTTGCGGCCTCGTCAGGGAGGTTCAAGTAATGAACACGCGTATGCGCAGAGCCGCCGTAGCCGTCGCCGCCAGCGCCATGGCCGTTTCGCTCGCCGCTTGCGGCAGTGCGAAGGAGTCCGGCGACAAGAAGGACTCCACCGCCACCGTCAAGGGCAACGCGATCAAGGTCGGCCTGCTCCTGCCGGAGAACCAGACCGCGCGCTACGAGAAGTTCGACAAGCCGCTCATCGAGAAGGCCGTCGCCGATCTCACCGCCGGCAAGGGCACCGTGGTCTACGCCAACGCCAAGCAGGACGCGACCACGCAGAACTCCCAGGTCGACACGATGATCACCAACAAGGTGAACGTCCTGATCATCGACGCGGTCGACTCCAAGGCCATCGCGGGCTCGGTCAAGAAGGCGAAGGAGGCCGGCATCCCGGTCGTCGCCTACGACCGCCTGGCGGAGGGCCCGATCGACGCCTACACCTCCTTCGACAACGAAGAGGTCGGCAAGGTCCAGGGCAAGGCGCTGCTGGAGGCCCTGGGCGACAAGGCCAAGGACGGCCAGATCGTCATGATGAACGGGTCCGTCACCGACCCGAACGCCGCGCTGTTCAAGAAGGGCGCGCACTCCGTCCTCGACGGCAAGGTGAACATCGGCAAGGAGTACGACACCGTCGAGTGGAAGCCGGAGAACGCCAACACCAACATGGCGGCCGCGCTTTCCGCGCTCGGCAAGGAGAAGGTCATCGGCGTCTACTCCGCCAATGACGGCATGGCCGGTGGCATCATCACGGCCCTCAAGGCGGCCGGCGTGCCCACCCTGCCCCCGGTCACGGGCCAGGACGCCGAACTCGCCGGTGTGCAGCGGATCGTGGCGGGCGAGCAGTTCATGAGCGTCTACAAGCCGTACGCCCCCGAGGCCGAGGCCGCCGCGAAGATGGCCGTCGCCCTCGCCAAGGGCGACTCGATCGCCACCGTCGCCACCGGCAAGGTCGACAGCCCCACCGCCAAGGGCGTTCCGTCCCTGCTGATCCCGGTCGTCTCGCTGACCAAGGCGAACGTCAAGGACACCGTCATCCGGGACAACGTCTACACGGCCGACGAGATCTGCACCGACAAGTACGCGGCCGCCTGCGCCACCCTCGGCCTGAAGTAAGGCCCCGCCGCTCGGTCCGCCGAGCCGGCCCCCATTCCTGTCCGGCGTTCCCGCCTCCACAATCCCGCCACTGGCGGGGCGCCGGACAGAAACGATTCTTCCCCCCCCCAGTTCCCCCGTGGTCCTGCTCTTTTGCACGACATCCCCGCCGGTCAGGCGGCAAGGAGATGGTTCATGTGTCCGCTGCGCCCGTACTGGCGTTGCGAGGGGTCTCGAAGCGGTTCGGCGCCGTTCAGGCCCTCACCGACGTAGAACTCGAGATCCACTCCGGCGAGGTGGTCGCCCTCGTCGGCGACAACGGCGCCGGTAAGTCCACGCTGGTCAAGACGATCGCCGGCGTGCACCCCATCGATGACGGCGTCATCGAGTGGGAGGGCCGCCCGGTCTCGATCACCAAGCCCCACGACGCCCAGAACCTGGGCATTGCGACGGTCTACCAGGACCTCGCGCTGTGCGACAACATCGATGTCGTCGGCAACCTCTTCCTGGGCCGCGAGCTCAAGCGGCGCGGCATCCTCGACGAGGTGGAGATGGAGCGGCGCGCCCGCGAGCTCCTGACCACCCTGTCCATCCGGATCCCCAGCGTCCGCATCCCGATCGCCTCGCTCTCCGGCGGCCAGCGCCAGACCGTGGCGATCGCCCGCTCCATGCTGGGCGAGCCGCAGCTCGTGATCCTCGACGAGCCCACCGCCGCCCTCGGCGTCGAGCAGACCGCACAGGTCCTCGACCTGGTCGAGCGGCTGCGCGAGCGCGGCCACGCCGTCATCCTCATCAGCCACAACATGGCCGATGTGAAGGCCGTGGCCGACAAGGTCGCCGTCCTGCGGCTGGGCCGCAACAACGGAGTCTTCTCCGTGAAGGACACGTCGCAGGAAGAGATCATCTCCGCCATCACCGGGGCCACGGACAACGCCGTGACCCGCCGGGCGGCCCGCACCGGGGAGGCCCGCAAGTGAGCACCCAGCACATAGACCCCGTCAACCCGGCCGCCGCGCACGACGCCATCCCGGCCGTGGACCCGCGACTGCTCGTCCGCGAGCAGGGCTTCGCCGGGTACGTGCACGAGTTCGGGCGCAAGCTCAAGGCCGGCGACCTGGGCTCCGTGCCCGTCGTCCTCGGCCTGATCATCATCTGGAGCATCTTCCAGGGCCTGAACTCGAACTTCCTCGGCCCCGAGAACCTCACCAACATCGCGATCACGATGACGGCCACCGGCATGATGGCGGTCGGCATCATCTTCGTCCTGCTGCTCGGCGAGATCGACCTCTCGGTCGGCTCGGTCAGCGGCGTCTCGGGCGCGATCGTCGCGGTCCTCTCGGTCACCAACGGCGTCAACGAATGGCTGGCCATCCTCGCGGCGGTCACCGGAGGCGCCCTGATCGGCTCCCTCCACGGCTTCTTCTTCGCCAAGATCGGCGCCCCGGCCTTCGCCGTCACCCTGTCGGGCCTGCTCTTCTGGTCCGGCGCCATGCTGCAGATCCTCGGCAGCAACGGCACGATCAACCTCGACTCCGAGGGCGTGGTCGGGCACCTGACGACGTACTTCTTCTCGGACGTGGTCGTCGGCTACGGGCTCGCCGGACTCGCGGTGGCGGGGTACTTCGCCGCCACGTTCTTCGACGCGCGCCGCCGCGAGGCCGCGGGCGTCCCCTCCCGGCCGGTCGGCGAGATCGTGCTGCGCACCGGGCTCCTCGCGGTGTTCACCTTCGGTCCCGCCGTCGTGTTCAACCAGTACAAGGGCCTGCCGCTCGCGGTGGTGCTCTTCCTGCTGGCCCTGGTCGGCACGGACTTCGTGCTGCGGCGCACCACCTTCGGCCGCCAGATCTTCGCGCTCGGCGGCAGCGTCGAGGCCTCCCGGCGCGCGGGCATCAACGTCAACCGGGTCCGGATCACGGTCTTCGCGGTCGCCGGCACCTTCGCGGCGATCGGCGGCCTCTTCTGGGCCTCCAAGATCGCGGCGGCCAACCAGAGCGCCGGCGCCGGCGACCTGCTGATGAACGTGATCGCGGCGGCCGTCATCGGCGGCACCAGCCTCTTCGGCGGCCGCGGCCGGACCTGGAACGCCCTCCTCGGCGTCATGGTCATCACCTCCATCCAGTACGGTCTGGCCCTGGAGGGAATCGCCACGCCGATCCAGTACATGATCACCGGTGCGGTACTGCTCGCCACCGTGGTGATCGACTCGATCACCCGCAAGACGCAGAAGACGGCCGGACGGGCCTGAACCGAGCGTTCTGCGAGTGACCAGGCGGTAAGAACCGTCACAGTGCCCGGTGCCACTACGTGTGGTGCCGGGCACCTATGCGTAGCCGTTTACGTACACCTGTACGGGTATACGCCCGTTCGGTGGGTGTGACTTCGCGCGGCTGTGTACAGGTATGACAAAGGTGTGACCCGACCGGTACCGCCCGATGATGCCCGCCGTGAGCGGAACATTAGACTCGACAGACCAGCAAGCAACTGCAAGGAGGCACGGGTGCTGCTGACCCGCATCAAGGGACCGCGCGATCTGGACCGGCTCAGCCAGGAGGAGCTCGACCAGCTCGCCGCCGAGATCAGGTCCTTCCTCGTCGACGCCGTGTCCAAGACAGGCGGGCACCTCGGCCCCAACCTCGGTGTGGTCGAGCTGACGATCGCCCTGCACCGGGTCTTCGACTCGCCCAAGGACAAGGTCCTCTTCGACACCGGCCACCAGGCCTACGTCCACAAGCTGCTCACCGGCCGCCAGGACTTCGGGAACCTGCGCTCGAAGGGCGGCCTCTCGGGCTACCCCTCGCGCGCCGAGTCCGACCACGACGTGATCGAGAACTCGCACGCCTCCACCGTGCTGGGCTGGGCCGACGGCATCGCCAAGGCCAACGAGGTGCTCGGCCGCGAGGACCACCACGTCGCCGCGGTCATCGGTGACGGCGCCCTGACCGGCGGAATGGCCTGGGAGGCGCTGAACAACATCGCCGCCGCCAAGGACCGCCCCCTGGTCATCGTCGTCAACGACAACGAGCGCTCCTACGGCCCGACCATCGGCGGCCTCGCCAACCACCTGGCCACCCTGCGCACCACGGACGGCTACGAGCGCTTCCTGGCCCGCGGCAAGGACCTGCTGGAGCGGACCCCGGTCGTCGGGAAGCCGCTCTACGAGACCCTGCACGGAGCCAAGAAGGGCCTCAAGGACTTCATCGCCCCGCAGGGCATGTTCGAGGACCTGGGCCTGAAGTACATCGGGCCGATCGACGGCCACGACATCGAGGCCCTGGAATCGGCCCTGCAGCGCGCCAAGCGCTTCAGCGGACCGGTCATCGTCCACTGCCTCACCCAGAAGGGCCGCGGCTACGAGCCGGCCGTCCAGGACGAGGCGGACCGCTTCCACGCGGTCGGCGTCATCCACCCGGACACCGGCCTGCCCGTCAGCACCGACGCCGCCAGCTGGACCTCCGTCTTCGCCGACGAGATGGTCAAGCTCGGCAAGGAGCGCAAGGACATCGTCGCCATCACCGCGGCCATGCTCCAGCCCGTCGGCCTGAAGAAGTTCGCGGACGCCTACCCGGACCGGATCTTCGACGTCGGCATCGCCGAGCAGCACGGCGCCACCTCGGCGGCGGGCCTGGCGACCGGCGGCGCCCACCCGGTCTTCGCGGTGTACGCGACCTTCCTCAACCGCGCCTTCGACCAGGTCCTGATGGACGTGGCCCTGCACAAGTGCGGAGTCACCTTCGTCCTGGACCGCGCCGGCGTCACCGGCACCGACGGCGCCTCCCACAACGGCATGTGGGACATGTCCATCCTCCAGGTCGTCCCCGGCCTGCGCCTGGCCGCCCCGCGCGACGCGGAGCAGCTGCGGGCCCAGCTGAACGAGGCCGTCCTGGTGAAGGACGCGCCGACCGTGGTGCGCTTCTCCAAGGGCGTCGTCGGCCCGGCCGTCCCGGCCGTCGGCAAGATCGGCGGGATGGACGTGCTGCGCCGTCCGGCCGAGGAGGTCACCCGTCCGGACGTACTGCTCGTCTCGGTCGGCGCACTCGCCCCGATGTGCCTGGAGATCGCCGACCTCCTCGACAAGCAGGGCATCTCCACGACCGTGGTCGACCCCCGCTGGGTCAAGCCGGTGGACGAGGCCCTGGCCCCGCTCGCCGACCGCCACCGCGTGGTCGTCACCGTCGAGGACAACAGCCGCGCCGGCGGTGTGGGCTCCGCCGTCGCGCAGGCACTGCGGGACGCGGGAGTTGACGTGCCGCTGCGCGACTTCGGCATCCCGTCGCGGTTCCTGGACCACGCCACGCGCAAGGAGGTCATGGCCGAGATCGGTCTGACCGCTCCGGACATCGCGCGGCAGGTCACCGGCCTGGTGGCCAAGCTGGACGGGCGCTACGAGAGCGAGCAGGCCGCCGTCGTCGACTGACGGCTTCCGGTCAGCGCCGACGGCGGCTGATCATCTGCGGTTGCACGCCACGGGCCGGAAGGTTCACCCTTGAAAGGTGGGCCTTCCGGCCCGTCTCGTTTCGATGCGGGCTCTCCTGGGAGGTGCGTCGGTGAGTACGAATCTGAACAGCCCCTTCCGTACCAAATCCGTCGAACAGTCCATCCTCGACACCGAAGAGCCGGAACACGCGCTCAAGAAATCCCTGTCCGCCTGGGACCTGACCGTCTTCGGCGTCGGCGTCATCATCGGCACCGGCATCTTCGTCCTCACGGGCAAGGTCGCCAAGGAGACCGCCGGACCCGCCACCGCCCTCGCGTTCGTCGCCGCCGGAATCGTCTGCGCGCTCGCCGCCCTGTGCTACGCCGAGTTCGCCTCGACGGTGCCGGTGGCCGGGTCGGCGTACACCTTCTCCTACGCCTCGATCGGCGAGCTGCCGGCCTGGATCATCGGCTGGGACCTGGTCCTGGAGTTCGCGCTCGGCACCGCCGTCGTCGCGGTCGGCTGGTCGGGCTACGTGCGCTCGCTCATGGACAACGCGGGCATCCACCTGCCGGCCTCGCTCCAGGGGCCCGACGTGCAGGGCGGCACCTTCGACGTGCTCGCCTTCGTCCTGGTCCTGGTCCTCACCGCGATCCTCGTCGTCGGGGTGAAGCTCTCCGCGCGGATCACCGGGGTCGTCGTCGCGATCAAGGTCACGGTGGTCCTCATCGTGATCATCGCGGGTCTGTTCTTCATCACGAAGTCCAACTACGACCCGTTCATCCCGCCGGCCAAGCCCCAGGAGGGCGGCTCCGGGTTCGACGCCCCGCTCGTCCAGCTGATCTTCGGCTACGAGCCCACCAACTTCGGCATCATGGGCATCTTCACCGCCGCCTCCGTCGTCTTCTTCGCCTTCATCGGCTTCGACGTGGTGGCCACCGCGGCCGAGGAGACCAAGCTGCCGCAGAAGGACATGCCGCGCGGCATCCTCGGCTCACTGATCATCTGCACCGTGCTCTACGTGGCGGTCTCGATCGTGGTGACCGGCATGCAGAACTACAAGGACCTCTCCACCAGCGCCCCGCTGGCCGACGCCTTCAAATCCGCCGGCCACCCGGTCTTCGGCGGCATCATCAGCTTCGGCGCGGCCGTCGGCCTGACCACCGTCTGCATGATCCTGCTGCTGGGCCAGACCAGGGTGTTCTTCGCCATGAGCCGCGACGGACTGCTGCCGCGCTTCTTCTCGCGGACCCACCCGAAGTTCCGCACGCCCTACCGGCCGACGATCCTGCTCGGCGTGATCATCGCGATCGTCGCCGGATTCACCAGCATCAACGAACTGGCGACCCTGGTGAACATCGGCACGCTCTTCGCCTTCGTCGTCGTGGCGCTCGGCGTGATCGTCCTGCGCCGCACCCGCCCCGACCTGCACCGGGCCTTCCGCACCCCGTGGGTGCCGTTCGTTCCCATCGTGTCGATCGCCGCGTCGGTCTGGCTGATGCTCAACCTGCCGGCCGAGACCTGGCTGCGCTTCGGGATCTGGATGGTCATCGGCTTCGTCGTCTACTTCCTCTACGGGAAGTCGCACAGCCGGCTGGGACGGGGCGAGGGCATGACCGCGAACCCGGCGCGCGAGGGCCGCTGAGCGTCTCCTACGGTGGCGGCATGGACATCTCCGTGCGCCTCGAACCCTGGGCGGAAGACGACTTCTGGCTCCTGCTCCGCAAGAACGAGCCGGTCATGACCGCACACCTCGGCGGTCCCGAGAGCGAGGCCAAGCTCCGGGACCGCCACCGGCGCTACCTCGCGCTGAGCGCCCGGGAGCCGGGGGCCGGGCGGATGTTCCGGGTCGTCGCCGACGGCGAGAGCGTGGGCAGCATCGGCTTCTGGGAGCGGGTCTGGAACGAGGAGGAGGTCTACGAGGCCGGCTGGGCCGTCCTCCCCGAATTCCAGGGCCGGGGCCTCGCGGCGGCGGCCGCCCGCGCGCTCGTCGTCCACGCCGGGGCCCACGGCACCCGCCGGCACCTGCACGCCTTCCCGGGCGTCGACCACCCCGCCTCCGCCGCGGTCTGCCGGGCGGCGGGCTTCGAACTCCGCGGCGAGGTCCGGTTCGAGTACCCGCCGGGGACCTGGCACATGAGCGGCGACTGGCGCGCGGTGCTCGGGGGCGGCGGACACGGCGGAGCCTCGTAGCAGCGGGGCCGGTCGCGGAGCCGCCGGGGCTCCGCGACCGGCCCCGGGAGCCGGAGTCGCCGAGTTGCCGTCAGCCGCCGGTGGCCGGGGACTTCTTGGCTGCGGCCGGGACCGGCCGGTCCGTGCGCAGGGCCTCCCACAACTGGCCGGCCTGCGGCTCGGCGACGACGACGCGGTTGCGGTCCACCTTGTCGTAGGCGACCGGCAGCATGATCGTCTCCAGGGTGTCGGGATCCACGCCCTTCATGCTCTGAGCGAAGTCCGACAGACCCTTGAGGGAGCCGAGTTCGGAGTCGGTGGTGAGCGCCTTGGTGCCGGCGTCGGCGAGCTTGTAGAGACGGGTCGGGTTGCCGAGGGCGTCCTGCTGCTTGATCTCGGACAGCATCGCCATCATGAACTGCTGCTGCAGGCCTATGCGTCCCAGGTCGCTGCCGTCGCCGTAGCCGTAGCGGGTACGGACGAACTTGAGCGACTCGGTGCCGTCGAGGCGGTGCGTGCCCGCGTCGAGCTTCAGGCCGCCCTTCCCGCCGTCGATGGGCTTGTCGAGGGTGACGGTCACTCCGCCGAGCGCGTCCACCAGACCCTTGAAGCCGGCGAAGTCCACCTCCACCAGGTGGTCGACGCGGATGCCCGACATCTGCTCCACGGCCTTGACGGTGCAGGCCGGGCCGGCGATGGAGTAGACGGAGTTGAACATGACGCGGTTGGCGGTCGAGACCGTCTTGCCTTCGCGGTCCTTGCACTCGGGACGGGTGACGAGGGTGTCGCGCGGGATGCTCACCGCGGTCGCCTTCGTTCGTCCCTCGGGTATGTGCATGAGCATCGCGGTGTCCGAGCGGGCGCCGCTGACGTCACCGTGGTCGAGGTCGCCGTTGGCGCCGGCGCGCGAGTCGGAGCCGAGGACGAGGACGTTCTGCCCGCTGGCGGGAACCTTCGCCGGGCGGTTGTCGACACCGATCGCTTGGTCCAGGTCGACGCTGTCGATGTTGCCGTTGAGGTGGCTATACGCCCACCAGCCGGTGCCGCCGGCCGCGAGGACGAGGGCCGTCAGTGCCAACAGCACGATCCGCAGGACGCGCCTGCCACGCCTCGGCCGGCGCCGGGACGAAGGGGAGGGGGCCGGGGACTGGTCGGTCATGGGGGCAGCGTCCTTCTGTTATTGATGGGGTGCATCATAAGACATACTTTCTACTGGCTGAATTTCTTGGGGTGAATCGCTCCCCGCTCGCACGGCGGACAGCAATCGTCGAAAGGGTGGAAACCGGTTTGAATCGAGGCAAGGGTGGTAGCCGAGCCGCTTACCCCGCTCGCGGGACCACGGATTCCGGCACCGGTGGATCGGGCCCCCTGAGATCGTCGCCCCCTTCCGGGAACTGGTTGTTCAAGGGAGTCGACGGCCGCCTGACGGCCTACGCCTGCGGACCGCGCGGCCTGCTGCGCTGGACCGAGGCCCCCGCTCCCTTCGCCGGCTGGACGGGCCCCGAGGCCTTCGAAGTTCCCGGCTGGACCGGCCCCTTGGCCATGGCGCAGAGCCGTGAGGGGTACGTGCACTTCGTGGCCGTGACGCAGGCGCCGGACGGCTCGGGCGCCACGGAGATCTCCGTGGCCACCCAGTTCCAGTCCGGCCGCGGCATCACCGACTGGCACCGCCTCGGGACTCCCGCCGTATCCGGTGGCCCCGCCGGCGACAGCCTGGCCGGCCCGCCGCGCATCGTCGTCAACCAGCGCTCCGGTTCCACGCACGTCATCGTCTCCCTGCGGCACGGTGGCATCCTGCGCCGCAGCCGCAACGAGGCGGGCGTGTGGGGTGGCTGGAAACAGCTGGCCCCGCAGCCGTACGAGGGGCACGTGATCCCGCTGATGCCCGCAGGCGGCCAGCTGGAGCTGCTCGCCCTGGGGCCGGCCGGTGCCGACCGCTGGGCGGGCATCGGCCAGGGCCGGTTCCAGCTCGCCGACCGAATCTCCTCGCCCGTCGTCCCGGGCAGCTCGGCCGTCTGCGAGACGGGCCCGCGCAGGGTGACGTACTTCTGGCGCTACCCGGGTGACGGCTCCCTGGTCGCCTGGCGGGCGGCCCAGCCCGGAGTCCAGGGAGGCCTGATGGGCCTCGGCGGCGCCGGAGGCCGGGGCATCCCGGGTGTGGTCCGGGCCGTCATCGGCGGCTACGACTGCACGGTGATCGCGCAGTCCGCTGCGGACGGCGGCATCGAACTCACCGCCTACGTCACCGAGAACGAGAGCTACGGCACCTGGTGGGCCTCCCTCGCAGGCCGTGGCGCCGAGGCACCCCAGGTGGCCGTCGACCCGGCCGGCCGCATCGTCGTGGCCGCCTTCGACGAGGACGGCGCACTGGTCGTCGCCCGCCAGGACACCACCCAGGAGGGCCTGGCGTTCGGCCCCTGGCACACCCCGGCCTGAGCCCCGCGGCCGGGCCACCGGACCGGGTCCGGCGGCGCCCCGGGGTGGTGGGGGCAGGAGGGCAGGGGGTCAGGAACGGCCCGGCAGCGGTGTGCGCTGGGCGACCTCGACACTGAGACCGCCGGACCGCGTGTAGTGGGGAGCGGCAACGAGCTCCAGCCCCGGGGCACCGGGCGCGGGCGCGATCCGTACCGGCATCCGGGCCGTCGTATCGACATCGGCGGAGCGGCGGGAGCCGAGCCGCACCTCCTGCGTCACGCCCTCGAAGCCGACCGCGAGGAAGAGGTCCCAGACGCCCGGCGCGAGAGGTCGGCCCGCAGAGGTCTGCGCCAGGTCGACCCGGGCCGAGAAGCGCCCCATCGCCCGGGAGTTGCCCTTGGCGTTGGCCAGGGTTTCGTCGCGGCGGCCCGTCACGGAGAAGACTTCCTCCCGCGCGCCGGAACGCTCGCGCAGTACCACCCGGGTGGTGCGGTCCTTCGTCGACAGCTGCTCGAAGAAGCCGAAGCCGTCCAGCAGCATGACCGGCCCGTCCCAGCGGACCTTCTGCAACTGGTGGCTGACCGTCATGTCACCGGTGATGTCGAACAGTTCGTCCGGCAGACCCACTTGCGGGTCGCGGAAGAACGGCAGCGTCGTGAACACCCGTCCGTTCTCCACCGTCTTGCGGACGGGCGGGCGGTCCCTGTCCGCTTCGAAGGCGGCCATGGCCCGTGCCTCGGCGAAGCGGCCCTGTTCGAGCAGCGCGAAACGCACCGCCACCATGCGCGTCACAAGTGCGAGCGCCCCGGGTGAGACCTGGGTGCGCAGCACCTCGGCGGCGGCCCACAGCGTCTGGTCACGCTCCGTCGGATCCATGTCCGACAACAGCGCGGAAGCGGTCGCCTTGCCAAGCTCCACTTCCAGGTGCCGCGCGTGGAGCCGGTCCCGGCGCGGTCCCTGCTCCAGCTGCGAGCCGACCAGCGCGAGCATCCTCGATACCAGGGTGACCCGGTCCGGCAGGGTCGCCTCGGCCGGCGCCGAGGGACCCTTGACCACGCAGGTCGCGTCGCCGACGACCGAGACGTTGTCCGCCCCGATGAAAGCGGAGGCGGTGAACACCTGGTCGTCGCCTATCGGCATGTCGGTGGGGAAGACCAGCCCGCGGCGCTGAAGCAGGCTGGTGCGGAACAGCTTGTCCGGGGTCAGCGACCAGTAGACGCGTGAGGAGTGCACGTCGGCGTAGGCCTGGTTCTTGCGGAACATCGAGGTGGCGACCTTGTGCCGGCCCGAGCTCTCCAGCTTTCCGAGTACCACGTCGGCCTCGTACGCGTCGGCCGCCGCCACCATCCGCTCCAGAGCGTCGGGAGCCAGCCGGTCCGTGGCCTCCAGGAAGATGACGTACCGTCCCCGGACCTGGCTCAGCGCCCAGTTCCGGGCCGCCGCCGGGCTCAGCCCGCGCGATACCTGGCCCATTCGCACGAACACCGGGTACTGGTGCGCCGCGCGGGCCAGGACGCTCCCGCTCTCGTCCGTGGATCCGTCGTCGACGGCGATGATCTCCAGCCGGTCCGTGCCGATCGACTGCCCGAGGACCGAGGCCAGGCAGGTTTCGAGTGCGGCGGCCCGGTCACGGACGCGGATCGCGACCGTCACGTCCTTGACGCCGGTGGCGCGCACGACGTCTGTGTTCATGATCTCGTGATCCTCGTTCAGTTCAGCTGGGACCGGTCGGTGCGGGGCCACGCCATCTCACCGCTGAGTTCCGGCCGCTGCCAGGGGCGCGGGGCGCTGTTGGCGGGGTGTTCCGGGAATGCGCCGGGAGTGTGTTCCAGGGAGCCCACGAAGACGTTCACATGAGAGGTCAGCTCCCCGCCCCCAGGGGTGGCCACCGTGTACTCGAAGCGGTCGTAGCCGACCGTGCCCGCGGCGGGCGAGTAGGTGACCGATCCGTCGTACGACAGCTGTGCGTCCCCGCCCCGCGGCTGCGTCACCGAGAGGGCGTTGCTCCCCCGCGGGGCCGCCGACAGCACGTTGACCGTACCCGGGCGGCCCGGCCCGGTGGTGATCCGCAGGCCCCGGGCGACGGGCCGGCGCACCGGCAGCGGCTCGGCGTCGAGGCGGCCCGTGCGCAGGAGCTTGCGGCCCGACGCGTCCGGGATCCCCACGGACATCTGGCACCGGATGACCTGCGCCGCGGACGGGTCCTTGACGCGCAGGTGCAGGACGCCCGTACTGGTCTCGTCCTCATCGGTCCGGACCCGGAACCAGCGCTGTCGGGGGAAGTATTCGAGCCCCTGCGTGCCGATGATCTCGCCGGAGTCGGCCAGCGGTTCCTCCAGTAGGTACGCGCAGCCCCGGGACACGCCCCGGTCGGCGGCCACGGACAGGGCGAACTGGACGGTCTCGCCCGGAGTTGCCCCGAACCGGGGGTCGGCCGAGCTGTACAGGGCCGCGTAGACGGCGCCCTGGGCCGGGTCCTCGCCGGTGGCCCGGCCGCGGCGGAGGAGGTTCACGTGCGGGACTCCTTGACGGCCGGGGTCCCGGACATCCGGGACTCGGTGCGGTGCGCGTACGTCTCCTCGTCCAGCCAGCCCAGTTCCCCGTACGAGAACCGGCCGCGTTCGAGGCCGTGGACCCAGTGGGCCGGGACGACGCCTTGTTCGGTCAGTGCGCGGGCGACGAAGCGGGCGCACTCGATCGCGCCCTCGGCCCGCAGGTGCAGGTCGTCCGCGTCCTGGACCTCGTCGAGCAGGGGTTCACCCGGCCGCCTGTGTGCGAAGGCGCCCTTGGAACCCTCCGGCCCGAGCTCCTCCCACCACTGCAGGCTCTGGCCGTACAGGTCGATGAAGGGGACGTGCTCGTCCTCGGCCAGCAGCCGGGCCGCCAACGGGTAGTCGCCCAGGAAGCGGGCGGCGTTGCCGTGCGCGTCGAGACGGCGCCGCTCGTACGGCAACAGGATCACGGGATGGGCCTGCCGCTCGCGCGCACCGTGCACGTAGGCGGCCAGTTCTTCCTGGAAGGTGGAGAACGGCTTCGTGTGCAGATCCGGGTCGGTCTTCGCGTCGATCGGGCCGAAGCCGAACAGGAGGTAGTCGCCCGGCTCCAGGTCGTCCAGGATCGACTGGAGGCGCCCGCTCCCGCGGAAGCTCTTCGAGCTCGCGCGTGCGTGCGCGCAGTCGACGACCTCGACCGCGGCGGTGAGGAACAGGGGCAGTGCCTGGGCCCAGCCCGCCATCGGCATGTGGTGGTAAGGCCGCGTCACGGTCTGGGAGTCGCCGGCCACGAAGATCCTCCGCGGCCGGCCCTGCTGCTGTACGGGTGCGTCCGTCACGCCTAGACCTCCTCGTCCCCCGTGGTCTGGATCAGCACGGACGCCAGCGCCGCCTCGAACGCGGAACGCTGCGCCGCGTTCGTGGTCGGGTCCTGCTTGCGTACGTCGATGACGTGGCCGGTCATCTCCGACAGCAGGACGTCCAGGGAGGTCAGGGCCACCGCCTCGGAGGTCAGCAGGGAGTCCGTGGGTTCTTGTCCGAAGGCCTTGGTCCGCATCGGGGTGGCCGTGCGCTCCGGGTTCACGCAGTTGACGCGGACGTGGTCCTCGGCCCATTCGTCGGCGAGGGCCTGGGTCAGGTTGACCATGGCGGCCTTGGTCGACGAGTACAGGCTGTACTTGGCACGGCCGCGAGTGTAGCTGCTGGAGGTGAACAGCAGCAGCTGGCCCTCGGTCTCGCTCAGGTACTTGTACGCGGTCCGCGCGATGTTCACGGGGGCGAGGTAGTTGACCTCGAGCGCCTCGCGGATCGTCTCGTTGTCGGTCTCGTCGAGGCGCCCGACGCGCAGCACGCCGGCGGTGTTGACGACGAAGTCGATACGGCCGGTCTCGGCGTAGGCCCCGGCCATCGCGTCCTCGATGTGGTCGAGGTTCTCCACGTGGGTGCCGGTCGTGGAGCGGCCCAGGGCGAAGACGCGGGCCCCGAAACCCTCGGCGATGCGCGCGATGTCGGCACCGATGCCGTACGAGCCGCCGAACACGACCATGGTCTTGCCGGACAGCTGCTCGCGGTAGGCGGCCTCCCCGGCCTGCGCGGGCGCGGCGTGGGAGGCCAGCTGGAAGAGCTTGTCGGCGATGAAGACGTCGACCGGCTGGGTGACCTTCATGTTGTACTCGTCGCCCGTGACCAGGTGGACCGGGACGTCGGGCAGGTACTTGACCACCACGGAGCAGTCGTCGGTCGCGTGGAAATACGGGTCCGAGGCGGCCTGCTCGTACGCCGCCCGGATGGTGGAGAGCCGGAAGCCCTGCGGGGTCTGGCCGCGGCGCAGCCGGGAGCGGTCGGGTACCTCGGTGATGAACTCGCCGTCGTCGCCGTGGGTCCGGGTCACGATGACGGTGTCGGAGGACGGGATGGCGACGTCGACGGCCTGGTAGCGCTCCAGGGACTCGACGCACTCCCGGACCACGCGCTGCGAGAGCAGCGGGCGCACCGCGTCGTGGAAGAGGAGGTTGCAGTCCCCCCCTTCGCCCAGTCCCTCGGCGGCGGCGCGGATGGCGATGCGAGTGGTCTCGCTGCGGGTGGCACCGCCGGCCAGTACCCGGGTCACCTTGCTCAGCCCGGCCCGCTCGACGATGCGCTTCGCGTCCTCCACGTAGTCGGGCGTCATGAGGAGGATGATCTCGTCCACGTCCGGCGCCGTCTCGAAGATGTGCATGGTGTGCTCAAGGATCGACTTTCCGGCGATCTTGAGCAACTGCTTCGGTATTTCGAGCCCGATGCGCTGGCCAGTACCCCCGGCGAGAACGACGGCGATGGTATGGCGGGGGGTGGGGCTGGACGACACGGTCGCCTTCTTCCTGAGCTGAACGGGCCATGGCAGTGGCAGTTGAGACTGTCGGGCGGAGTGCGGAGCCGCCGGTTACGCGAGGTGGTGCGCCTCGTCGGGCTCTTCGATGGGGAAGTCGAGGAGCCCGCGCCGGTAGAGGTTGCTCGCGGCGGCGTCGAAGCGGACGATCGAGGGCGGGTACTCCTCGCCCAGGAGGTACTCCTTGAGCTGCTCCCGGTAGGGCGCCATGAAGTCCTCGGCCGGCTTCAGCATCGCCTCGATGGCCTGGGTCAGGCCGTTGCAGTCGGCGTCCAGGAGGTACGAGGCGTACGCGGTGCGCTGCTCGTTGCGGAACTCCTGGTCGGGCAGACCTTCGAGGTTGAAGATCGCGTACGGCTTCAGGGTGGCGATGAAGTCGGACACGACGCTCGACATGTCGCCGATGAGCAGGTCGGAATGGTTGAAGCAGTCGTACAGGGCCGGGATCCGCTCGGTCACCGCGTGGTGCGCGGCTTCGGGCATCGCGCTCCAGTACAGCACTCCGGCCTGGTTGCGGCTCCGCCGGATGCGGGCGGTCCGCTCCTCTTCGGTGAGGTCCGGGTACTTGGAGCGGACACCGCGCTCGGAGAGGTCCGCGATGCGCTGGTCGATCCGGGCCAGCTTCTTGGCCGCGGCCTTGGAGTCGGTGACCTTGCGGCCGAAGCGCCGGGCGTTGTCCTCTTCGAGGAGGGCGATGATGCGCCGGTGCGCGGCGGCGGCCTCGGCGGAACGCGAGCCGGTGAGCGGGTGCGGCTTGTAGATGATCCGGATGTCGAGCTCGTGGTCGAGCAGGGCCTGGATCAGCTTCTCGCCCGCCGGGATGACCGAGGTGTAGCAGGCGTCGTCGGTCCAGCCCTCCCAGGTGGGGGCGTAGATGACGGTGGGCGCGGGGTTCGCGGCCCTGCCGGTCCAGCGCTGCAGGGGCATCAGCTGGGGGCGGCCGACCTCGACGATCTGGTTGTGCGTGACGGCGTGCTTGATGCGCTCGTAGCGGTCGCGGCCGGCGCGGCCGGCCACCCAGATCTCGTCGAAGACCTTGCTGACGCGGTTGCTGCTGGCGAGCTTGTCGCTGTCGCCGTGGCCGATGAAGACGTGCTTGACCTCGGCCCGCTGGAGCATGTGCACGTTCTTGCCCGCGTTGCCGGGGTAGAGGGCCACACGCAGTTCGTTCATCTCGATGCGCGCGAGATTGTCCGCCTTCGGGACGCAGATCACCGGTACGGACGTGGCGTCGAGGTAGCGCAGGGTCGCCCGCTCGCGCAGCACGATGATGGGCCGCAGCTCCAGCGACTCCAGCGACTCCAGCCACATGTTGACCTGGTACATGAAGTCTTTGGAGATGGCGGCGAAGGTGAAGTAGAGAGCGACCTGCGGGCGGTATTCGGCCAGCTGGAGGTTGAGTTCGTCGAGGGCCTCGTCGGCTGTGGGCAGCTTGAGCGCGTTGCGCGCGTCGGGCAGCAGCACCAGCAGGGAGAGGTAGGCGAGGAAGACGGTGGCGATCATGCCGTACGTGACGAAGCGCCAGTTGTCGGTCGTGATGGTGGCGAGGGCGCCACCCACCAGCGGTATGTCCAGGTGCAGGGTCTTGCGTACGTGCTTGTCCACCAGGAACGGGTGTGGCATACGGCGGATGCCGAGTGCCTCCAGGTCCAGTCCGCGGGTGGTGAAGGGCAGCTCGTTGCGCTGTTTGCGCACGTGTTTGAGGAGCGCGCCGTACGCGAGCTGGAGCACGAAGAGGAGGAGCAGGCCGATGGTCGTCATCTGCGCCACGAACGACTTGATGTCGGCGATGGCCCCGCACAGGCCCAGCAGCAGGAACTGGCGTATGAGGAAGCGCATGGTCAGGCCGAAGCGCGAGTCGCGCAGCCGGACCAGGGTCGTCGAATCGGTGTTGTGGAGCAGCAGGTCGGCCAGGTAGCTGATGGCTGCGCAGTAGGCGAACAGCGTGACGGACGGCAGTGCGACGGCCACCATCATTCCGAGGAAGCTGAGGATGAGCCCAGAGGTGATCAGTACGCCCATGGCGGCGCGCAGTCTGTTCGAGCCCATCGTTGGGAGCCTCTCCCATGGAGGTATAAGGATTGTGCCGGAGTGTCGGAGTAGTATAAGCAGCCATATGGACAACTCCGGAACAGCCGGTGAACCTCAGGTCAAGGATATCGGGCGCGTGTCGTGCGAGTTGTGACCTTGGGCCTCGGGATGCGGGCCCTTCACTGCGCGAAGCTGTACACCGTCAGCTCTCTTGCGTCCCTGGCCTTTACGGAAAATCCCACGCACAAAGCCGGGTTCGGCCCCGCCGTGCTGACCGCGATTCCCTCCGGCTCCCGGTAGGGGAGGTGCCGCGCCGCCGTCACGAGGCGGCGGCCCCGAGCCTCACCCGTACGGACGTCAATTGCGGAGACATAGGTATTGCCGTCCGATTTAGGCGGATTGTCGCCGTTCTTTCCGGTGTAAGGCTCACCGGTCAGCACGTAGACGAAGTCGCCGTGCAGTGCGCAGCCCTGGAACCACTCCTCTTCCTTTACCTGCACACCGGCCTGGAGCGTGTGCGCGGCCTCGAAGCGGCCGGCCAGGAAGTCCGTCATCCCGTACACCGAGAACCGGTGCTCCTCCCCTTTCTGGTGGCTCACCAGAACCCGGCCGCCGGCCAGGTCGAGTGCGGGGGAGACGTCGGAGGCGCCCGGAACCGGGTCGTAGTGGGCCACGGTCGGGTTGCTGCCGTCGAGCAGGGCGCCGTCCCTGAACAGGACGCGGGCCACCGAGCGGCCGTAGCCGCTTTCGGGGTCGGGCTTGCTCTCCACCCATATGAGCGTGGACTTGCCCACGGGCTCGATGCCGAAGGAAATGCCGTGTCCGAAGCCGCGCAGATACATGTGACCGCGCGGCTGCCCGGAACTGCTCATCCGGGTCAGGCACATATCGCCCGCCGTCTTGCGGTCTGCGGAACTGACCGGCTCCTTCTCGCCGTTGAGCTGCAAGCCGCCTTGAATGCCCTGAAGGGTGTAGACCAATCCCTTGGAGTCGTCGAATGCGAACGACTGAGGCCCGGTGGTGTTGAAAAGCGGCGAAGGTGCCAACATTTCGGCGGCTGTTCGCATATCGAACATTCCGGCAATTGGTGGAGAGTCGTCTTCGGGTGGGGCGCTCTTGGTGCGGAGTCGCCAGCCGAGACCGCCCACGGCCATGCCGGCGGCCGCCGTACCGCCCGCGAACAGGAGAGTCCGGCGGCTGAAAGGTTCTCTGCTGTCCGCCATGCCGGTATTCTGCCAGCCTTTCGAGGCTGGTCCGGCCCCGGATCCCTCCGCCTCCGGCAGCGGCGGCCGCCGCCTCCGCAACGGCGGACGCCCGCCCCCGGTGAGGGGGACGGGCGTCCGGACCGCGTCGGCTACACCGCGCGCGGAGACCTCAGACCGGAACGCTCGCCAGGCCGGGGGCCAGGAACTTCTTGCCGTTCACGCGCTCGGAGACGCCCTCGCGGTCCAGGTACGGCGTGACGCCGCCCAGGTGGAAGGGCCAGCCGGCGCCCGTGATGAGGCAGAGGTCGATGTCCTGGGCCTCGGCCACGACACCCTCCTCCAGCATCAGGCCGATCTCCTGCGCCACCGCGTCGAGGACGCGGTCGCGGACCTGCTCCTCGGTCAGGACGACATCGCCCTGGACGAGGAGGGCGGCGACCTCGGGGTCCAGCTCCGGCTTGAAGCCGTTCTCTGCGGAGTAGACGTAGAAGCCGCGCTTGCCGGCCTTGACGACGGCCGCCAGGTTCGGGGAGACGGTGAAGCGCTCCGGGAAGGCGCGGTTCAGGGTCTCGGAGACGTGCAGGCCGATCGCCGGGCCCACGAGCTCCAGCAGCACCAGCGGGGACATCGGCAGGCCGAGCGGCTCGATGGCCTTCTCGGCGGTGACCACCGGGGTGCCCTCGTCGATGACGTTCTGGATCTCGCCCATGAAGCGGGTCAGGATGCGGTTCACGACGAACGCCGGGGCGTCCTTGGTGAGGACCGCGGTCTTCTTCAGCTTCCGCGCCACACCGAAGGCCGTGGCCAGCGAGGCGTCGTCGGTCTGCTCGCCGCGGACGATCTCCAGCAGCGGGAGGATCGCGACCGGGTTGAAGAAGTGGAAGCCGACCACGCGCTCCGGGTGCTGGAGCTTGGAGGCCATCTCGGAGACCGACAGCGAGGAGGTGTTGGTGGCGAGGATCGCGTGCGCCGGGGCGACCGCCTCGACCTCCGCGAACACCTTCTGCTTGACGGACATCTCCTCGAACACGGCCTCGATGATGAAGTCCGCGTCCGCGAAGCCCTCGGCCTTGTCCAGGACACCCGTCACCAGGGCGGTCAGGCGGTTGGCCTTGTCCTGGTTGATGCGGCCCTTGCCCAGCAGCTTCTGGATCTCGGCCCGGACGTAGCCCACGCCCTTGTCCACGCGCTCCTGGTCGATGTCGGTGAGGACCACCGGCACCTCCAGGCGGCGCAGGAACAGCAGCGCCAGCTGCGAGGCCATCAGGCCCGCGCCGACGACGCCGACCTTGGTGACCGGGCGGGCCAGCGCCTTGTCCGGCGCGCCGGCCGGGCGCTTGGCGCGCTTCTGGACCAGGTTGAAGGCGTAGATGCCGGAGCGCAGTTCGCCGCCCATGATGAGGTCCGCGAGCGCGGTGTCCTCGGCGTCGAAGCCCTTCTGCAGGTCGCCGTCCTTGGCCGCCTCGATGATCTCCAGCGCGCGGTAGGCGGCCGGGGCCGCGCCGTGCACCTTGGAGTCGGCGATGAAGCGGCCGCGGGCGACCGCCGCGTCCCAGGCCTCGCCGCGGTCGATCTCGTCGCGTACGACCTCGGTGGTGCCGTTGAGCACGTTCGCGGTCCAGAGCAGCGACTGCTCCAGGAAGTCCGCGCCCTCGAACAGCGCGTCCGCGATGCCGAGCTCGAAGACCTGCTTGCCCCTCAGCTGCCGGTTCTGGTTCAGCGAGTTCTCGATGATGACCGAGACCGCGCGGTCCGCGCCGATCAGGTTCGGCAGCAGGGCGCAGCCGCCCCAGCCGGGAACCAGGCCGAGGAAGACCTCGGGCAGCGAGAAGGCCGGGATGGCCTTGGAGACGGTGCGGTAGGTGCAGTGCAGACCGACCTCGACACCGCCGCCCATCGCCGCGCCGTTGTAGTAGGCGAAGGTGGGGACGGCCAGCGCGGCCAGGCGCTTGAAGACGTCGTGGCCGCCCTTGCCGATGGCGAGCGCCTCGTCGTGCTTCTTCAGCAGCTCGACGCCCTTGAGGTCGGCGCCGACCGCGAAGATGAACGGCTTGCCGGTCAGACCGGCGCCGACGATGGAGCCCGCGATGGCCTCCTGCTCGACCTGGTCGATCGCCGCGTTCAGGTTGGCGAGGGACTGCGGGCCGAAGGTGGTCGGCTTGGTGTGGTCCAGGCCGTTGTCCAGCGTGATGAGCGCGAAGCGCCCGGCGCCGAAGGGCAGGTCCAGGTGGCGCACGAGCGCGCGCGTGACGACCTCGTCCGGGAACAGCTCGGCCGCGCCCTTGAGGAGCTCAGTGGTGGTGGTGCTCACTTGCTGTCTCCCTCGGCGGTGAAGTTCGGGTTCTCCCAGACGACCGTGGCGCCCATGCCGAAGCCGACGCACATGGTGGTCAGGCCGTAGCGGACCTCCGGCTGCTCCTCGAACTGGCGGGCCAGCTGGGTCATCAGACGGACGCCGGAGGAGGCGAGCGGGTGGCCGAAGGCGATGGCGCCGCCGTACTGGTTGACGCGGGCGTCGTCGTCGGCGATGCCGTAGTGCTCCAGGAACGCGAGGACCTGGACCGCGAAGGCCTCGTTGACCTCGAAGAGGCCGATGTCGTCGATCGTCAGACCGGCCTGCGCCAGGGCCTTCTCGGTGGCCGGGATCGGACCGTAGCCCATGACCTCGGGCTCGACACCCGCGAAGGAGTACGAGACCAGGCGCATCTTGACCGGGAGGTTGTTCTCGCGGGCGAAGTCCTCGGACGCGATGATCGCGGCGGTGGCACCGTCGTTGAGACCGGCGGCGTTGCCCGCGGTGACGTTGCCGTGGACCCGGAACGGGGTCTTGAGGCCCGCCAGGTTCTCCAGGGTGGTCCCCGGACGCATCGGCTCGTCGGCGGTGACCAGGCCCCAGCCCGTCTCACCGGCCGCCTCGTTGTTGTTGCGGACCGAGATCGGGACCAGGTCCTGCTGGATCTTGCCGTCGGCGTACGCCTTGGCGGCCTTCTCCTGCGAGCGCACGGCGTACTCGTCGGCGCGGAGCTTGGTGATCGTCGGGTACCGGTCGTGCAGGTTCTCGGCGGTCATGCCCATGAACAGGGCGGACTCGTCGACCAGCTTCTCGGAGACGAAGCGCGGGTTCGGGTCGACGCCCTCGCCCATGGGGTGGCGGCCCATGTGCTCGACACCGCCGGCGAGGGCGACGTCGTACGCACCGAAGGCCACGCCGCCCGCGACGGCGGTCACGGCGGTGAGCGCGCCGGCGCACATGCGGTCGATGGAGTACCCGGGGACGGACTGCGGGAGGCCCGCGAGAATGCCGGCCGTACGGCCCAGCGTCAGGCCCTGGTCGCCGATCTGCGTGGTCGCGGCGATGGCGACCTCGTCGATCTTCGCGGGGTCCAGGTCCGGGTTGCGGCGCAGCAGCTCCCGGATCGCCTTGACGACGAGATCGTCGGCGCGGGTCTCGTTGTAGATGCCCTTCGGGCCCGCCTTGCCGAACGGGGTGCGGACGCCGTCGACGAAGACGACGTCCCTGACGGTACGAGGCACGTTGGCTCTCCTCCAGGTGCGGGGGTGCACTGCTGCGCGGGGGGCGTGCCCATGGACTGAGCGCCCGCTCACCTCTCCATGCTACTTGCCGGTAACCGGCATGCACAGCCCCCCTGGAAGGAGCGGCGAAGGTCACACTCCGCCGCGCCCTTCCTCGCGGCCCCGGCGCTACCCGAGCAGGACCCGTCGGCGGGTCCGCGGCTCGGGGGGCCGGGCCGGGCCGAGCTCATGGCGGCGGCCATGGGGGACGAGGAGCGGACCGTGTCCGCCACGAAGGCGCGGCGGCGGACGCCCAGGGTGCGCAGCGCCGGGCCGTGGTCCACCGCGACCAGGGCGGCCGCGCCGGCGAGCAGGGCCCGCCAGGCCAGGGCCGCCGCCCGCCGGGCGGGGGCGGGCAGGGGCGCCAGGGCCTCGCGCAGGCGCAGGCAGTGGAAGGGGACGTGGCGCACCTCGTCGGCGTGGATCCGGCCCGCCACCTCCGAGGTCAGCGGGTCGGCGGCTCCGTCGCGCACCGCCTCGTAGTACCGCAGGGCGACCGCCTCCGCGACCATCAGTACCAGCAGCTCCACCTTCAGCCCGAGCAGCCTGCGCAGCCCGACGAAGGCGGCGTCGCTCCAGTGGCCGGCCAGGGTCCCCCCGCCCTCGGCCTTCAGGAGCAGGGCCAGCATCCGCGCGTGGTTCTGCTCCTCCGCCACGAAGAGCCGTACGGCCCGCGCGTACACCGGATCGCCCGCCCGCTCGGCCTTGGCGGCCAGCTCGGCGCCGTCCCCGCCTTCTCCCAGCTGGAACCGCTGCAGGCTTCCGGTGAGCTCCGCGGGGAGCGTCGTGACCCGGCTCCAGTCCGGATCGCCCCGCTCGGCCCGCCGCTCGCGCTCGGCCTCGAACTCGGCCACCCACTCCTCGTATCCCCACCCATGTTTGATCACGTTCAAAAACTACAAGACTTTGAGCGTGTTCAAAAGATGCGCGGACGTGACTCTTCGACGAGACCGGGACGCGCAAGAGCCCCCCGTCCACAGGACGGGGGGCTCTTGCGTGGAATCACGGGCGGCGGGCCGGGGCCGGGGCCCGGGCGCGACGCCTCAGTCGGCCGGATCCGGCTCCGGCTCGGGTGGCAGCGTCGTCGCCAGCGCCGTCGTCAGCGCCGCCGTCACCTGTTCGATCTGCCACGGGCGGGCCCCGTAGCCCGCCAGTGCCTCGGCCACCGCGTCGGGCTCCAGGCGCTCCGGCGGCTCCCAGCACAGCCGGCGGACCGTGTCGGGGGTGATCAGGTTCTCCTGGGGCAGGTTCAGCCCCTCCGCCAGCGCCGACACGGCCGTGCGGGCCGCCGCGAGGCGTGCCGCGGCCTCCGGGTCCTTGTCCGCCCAGGAGCGCGGCGGCGGGGGGCCGGCCGGGGTCGCCCCCGGCTGCGGCAGCTCGCTCTCGGGCAGGGCCTTCGCCCGTTCCACGGCGGCCATCCACTGGTCCAGCTGGCGCCGGCCCATGCGCTGCCCGTATCCGGGCAGCGCCGAGAGCGCGTGCACGGTCAGCGGCAGGGCGAGCGCGGCCTCGACGATCGCGCCGTCACCCAGCACCTTGCCCGGTGACACGTCGCGGCGCTGCGCGATCCGGTCCCGGGACTCCCACAGCTCCCGTACGACGGCCATCTGCCGGCGCCGGCGCACCTTGTGCATGCCGGAGGTGCGGCGCCAAGGGTCCTTGCGGGGCGGCGCGGGCGGCGCGGAGGCGATGGCGTCGAACTCCTGACGGGCCCACTCCAGCTTGCCCTGCCGGTCCAGCTCCTTCTCCAGCGCGTCGCGCAGGTCCACGAGCAGCTCGACATCGAGCGCGGCATAGCGCAGCCACGGCTCGGGGAGCGGCCGGGTGGACCAGTCGACGGCGGAGTGGCCCTTCTCCAGCACGTAGCCGAGTACGCCCTCGACCATCGCGCCGAGCCCGACCCGGGGGAAGCCGGCGAGGCGTCCGGCGAGCTCGGTGTCGAACAGGGAGGTGGGCGTCATGCCTATTTCGCGCAGGCACGGAAGGTCCTGGGTGGCCGCGTGCAGGATCCACTCGGTACCGGAGAGGGCCTCGCCCAGGGAGGAGAGGTCGGGGCAGCCCACCGGGTCGATCAGCGCGGAGCCCGCGCCTTCGCGGCGCAGCTGCACCAGGTAGGCGCGCTGGCCGTAGCGGTAGCCGGAGGCGCGCTCGGCGTCCACGGCGACGGGTCCGGTGCCCGCGGCGAAGGCCGCGACCACCTCGGCGAGCGCCTCGGCGTCGGCGACCACCGGCGGGATGCCCTCGCGGGGCTCGAGCAAGGGGATGGGCAGCCCGTCGGACGAAACCTCGTCGTCCGGGGGGCCGCCCCCGGTGGTGGTGCGCAGGCCTGCTGCGGTTTCTTGGGCGTCGGTCACTGGTCAAGGGTATCCGTGCATGCGACGCGCCCGTCGCCGGAACGTTCCGGCGACGGGCGCGAAGGGGAAGGACGGACGTTTCCCCGGGTTCTCCGGTTGTTGGCCCGGGGTCTCGCGGGCGGTATCGGCCGGGTCAGTGGATGATCCCGGTGCGCAGGGCGACGGCGACCATCCCGGCCCGGTCGCCGGTGCCCAGCTTGCGGGCGATCCGTGCGAGGTGGGACTTGACGGTCAGGGCGGACAGGCCCATCGAGACTCCGATGGCCTTGTTGGACTGGCCCTCCGCGACGAGGCGCAGGACCTCGACCTCGCGGCCGGAGAGCTCGCGGTAGCCGCCCGGGTGGCTCGGGGCACCCGGGGGGCGGCGGTGCATACGGGCCGCGGCGGCGCCGATGGGGGCGGCGCCGGGCCGGGACGGGAGCCCGATGTTGGTCCGGGTGCCGGTGACGACGTAGCCCTTCACTCCGCCCGCGAGGGCGTTGCGCACGGCGCCGATGTCGTCGGCGGCGGACAGGGCCAGGCCGTTCGGCCAACCGGCGGCGCGGGCCTCGGAGAGCAGGGTGAGACCGGAACCGTCGGGCAGGTGTACGTCGGCCACGCAGATGTCGCGCGGGCTGCCGATGCGTGGACGGGCCTCCGCGATGGACGAAGCCTCGATCACGTCACGTACGCCGAGTGCCCACAAATGGCGGGTCACGGTGGAGCGCACGCGCGGGTCGGCCACGACGACCATGGCCGTCGGCTTGTTCGGGCGGTAGGCGACCAGGCTTGCGGGCTGCTCGAGAAGAACGGACACCTAGGCCTCCTGGGGGAGTGGCGGGACGGCCGGCTGGGGGAAGGAAGCCGGTGCGAACCGTGCGGATGGTCACTGACTCTTTCGGCACGTCACCCGCCCGGCTTTAGGGAATGATCACGATTTGGTGAGTAACAATTCGGGCAATTCGGACGCACGATCGATCATAGGGTGATCAGAAGCCCGCAAGGGACGCCCCGTTCCGACATTCGGCCGAGGGTTTGGTCGCCTGTTCGAGGGGCTCGGGACGCCCGTCCGGCCGCTCCGCGGTCGATCGCGGAGCCGGGGCCCGCCCCCGCCCCGCCCGGCCGCGCGCACGGCCGGACGGGCCCGGTGGGAGGCTCTGCGGGTCTGGTGGGAGGCCGTGCGGACCTGGTGGGAGGCCGTGCGGACCGCTCCTCCGTGCTATCCCTTCGGGTGGTGCGGACCGCGCCGCTGGGGCAGCGAGACCACCCCGGTCACCGTCTCCGTCGGCCCGACCGGAGGCAGCCCCGCGATCTGGCACAGGAGTTCGCACCACGCCGCCAGGTGTGCGGAGGTGTCCGGCACCCCGCCCACACCCTCGCGCGGCGTCCAGGAAGCCCTGATCTCGATCTGTGTCGCCGGCCGGCGCTCGCCGAGCCCGCCGAAGTAGTGCGAGGCGGCCATGGTCACGGTCCCGCTCGCCTCCCCGTACGTCAGCCCGCGCGCGTCCAGCGCCCCGGTCAGCCAGGACCAGCACACCTCGGGGAGGAGCGGGTCCACGGCCATCTCCGGCTCCAGTTCCGCCCGTACGAGCGTCACCAGCCGGAAGGTGCCCTGCCAGGCGTCGTGCCCGGCCGGGTCGTGCAGGAGGATGAGCCGGCCGTCGGCCAGGTCCTCCTCGCCGTCCACGACCGCCGCCTCCAGCGCGTAGGCGTGCGGTGCCAGTCTCTGTGGCGGCTTGGTGGGGTCGATCTCGATCCCCTGCCGCAGCCTCGCCTTCTTCAAGCCGTCGACCGCCCGCCGGAACGGGAGCGGGACGGAGCTCTCCTTCGCGCTGTCCGCACCGTCAGCGCCATCTGAAAATCGTCCCTGAGCCGCAGCCATGCGGGGAAGACTAGGCGGAACGGGCGCCCGTACGGCGCAGGGACACCCGCGCCGGGCCGGGCACTTCTTCATACGTGCGAAGATTTGAGTCGTGAGCGCCAACACCCGCCCCACGGGCACGCCGAGCCAGACGTACGATTCCGCCTTCCTCAAGGCGTGCCGGCGCGAGCCGGTACCGCACACGCCCGTGTGGTTCATGCGGCAGGCGGGTCGCTCCCTCCCCGAGTACCGCAAGGTGCGCGAGGGCACGCAGATGCTGGAATCCTGCATGCGGCCCGACCTGGTCACCGAGATCACGCTGCAGCCGGTCCGGCGCCACAACGTGGACGCGGCGATCTTCTTCTCCGACATCGTGGTCCCGCTGAAGGCCATCGGCATCGACCTGGACATCAAGCCGGGCATCGGCCCGGTCGTCGCCCAGCCGATCCGCCGCCGCGAGGACCTCGCACAGCTGCGCGACCTCACCCCGGAGGACGTCTCGTACG
This sequence comes from Streptomyces sp. ICC1, assembly GCF_003287935.1. Lineage (GTDB taxonomy): Bacteria > Actinomycetota > Actinomycetes > Streptomycetales > Streptomycetaceae > Streptomyces > Streptomyces tritrimontium. The sequence continues at coordinate 1,247,393 of NZ_CP030287.1, read as the reverse complement.
TCACCGAGGCGATCGGCATGCTCACGGGTGAACTGGGCTCCACGCCGTTGATCGGTTTCGCGGGTGCGCCCTTCACCCTCGCGAGCTACCTCGTCGAGGGCGGCCCGTCCAAGAACCACGAGCACACCAAGGCCCTCATGTACGGGGACCCGGAGCTGTGGGCCGACCTGCTCGACCGACTCGCGGAGATCACCTCGGCCTTCCTCAAGGTCCAGATCGAGGCCGGCGCCTCGGCGGTCCAGCTCTTCGACTCCTGGGTCGGCGCGCTCGCCCCGGCGGACTACCGCCGCTCGGTGATGCCGGCCTCCGCGAAGGTCCTCCAGTCCGTCGCCTCGTACGGCGTCCCGCGCATCCACTTCGGCGTGGGCACGGGCGAGCTCCTCGGCCTCATGGGCGAGGCCGGCGCGGACGTCATGGGCGTCGACTACCGGGTCTCGCTGGACGAGGCCGTCCACCGGGTCGGCCCCGGCAAGGCGCTCCAGGGCAACCTGGACCCGGCGGTGCTCTTCTCCACTCCCGAAGCGGTGGAGACCAAGACCCGCGAGGTCCTGGACGCGGCGGCCGGCCTGGAAGGCCACATCTTCAACCTGGGCCACGGCGTCCTCCCGACGACGAACCCGGACGCCCTGACCCGCCTGGTGGACTACGTCCACACGCAGACGGCGGTCTAGCGGAACGGCCCGCGGGGCTCAGACCCCGGCCGCCCGCACCGCGGTCACCGTTTTGCGGGCGGCCACCAGGACCGGGTCCCAGACCGGGGAGAACGGCGGGGCGTAGCCCAGGTCCAGGGAGACGACCTGGTCCACCGTCATGCCGGCCGTCAGGGCCACCGCGGCGATGTCCACCCGCTTCGCGGAGCCCGCGCCGCCGACGATCTGGACTCCCAGGAGGCGGCCCGTGCGGTGCTCCGCGAGCATCTTGACCGTCATCTCCTCGGCCCCCGGGTAGTAGCCCGCCGTGTTCGTCGAGCGGATGGTCGCCGTGACGAAGCGGAGCCCGACGGCCAGCGCGTCCCGCTCGCGCAGCCCCGTACGCGCGATCTCCAGCTCGCAGACCTTGCTCACGGCCGTGCCCACCACCCCGGGGAACGTCGCGTAGCCGCCGCCCGCGTTCGAGCCGATGACCTGGCCGTGCTTGTTGGCGTGCGTGCCCAGCGGGATGTGCCGCATGCCGCCCGACACCAGGTCCAGGACCTCCACGCAGTCCCCGCCCGCCCAGATGTCCGCTTGGCCGCGGACCCGCATCGACAGGTCCGTCAGCAGGCCGCCCGACTCGCCGAGCGGCAGGCCCGCCGCGCGCGCCAGCGCCGTGCGCGGCTCCACGCCGATGCCCAGGACCACGACGTCCGCCGGGTACTCCTCGCCCGAGGCCGTGGCCACCGCGCGGGCCCGGCCCTCCTCGTCGGTGAGGATCTTCGACGCCTCGGCGCGGGCGACCGTACGGATCCCCATGCCGTTCATCGCGCTGTGGACGAGAGCGCCCATGTCCGGGTCCAGCGTGGACATCGGCTGCTCGCCCCGGTGTAGCACGGTGACCTCGAAGCCCCGCCCGACCAGGGCTTCCGCCATCTCCACGCCGATGTAGCCGGCGCCGACCACGACCGCCCGGCGGCCCTCGGTCCGCTCCAGAGCGTCCATCAGGCGCTGGCCGTCGTCCAGGCTCTGGACCCCGTACACCCCGTGCGCGCCGATGCCGGGCAGCCGCGGGCGGACCGGGCGGGCGCCGGTGGCGAGGACGAGCTTGTCGTACCCCGTCCAGTACTCGGCGCCCGATACGAGGTCCCGGGCGCGCACCCGCCGCCCCGCGAGGTCCAGTTCCACGACCTCCGTCCGCGTCCGCAGGTCGATGTCCCGCTCGCGGTGCTCCTCGGGCGTCCGGGCGATCAGCTCGTCCCGGCCGCCGACCAGGCCGCCGATCCAGTACGGGATCCCGCACGCGGAGTACGAGGTGAAGTGCCCCCGCTCGAAGGCGGTGATCTCCAGCTCCGCCGGCCCCTTGAGCCGCCGGGCCTGTGACGCGGCGGACATCCCCGCCGCGTCACCGCCGACCACCACCAGCCGTTCCCTGGCACTCGCCATCGCCCGTACCGTCCTTCCCCGCCGCCCGATGCCTGCGGGGCCCACGCTACGGGCGAATGGGTGTTCAGTCCCGGACGTCCGCGGCGGGGGCCGCCGGATCCGCCGGATCCGCGGGGCCCGCAGGGCTTCCGGCCGGCGGCCGGGGGGTCTGCCCCACCGGACCGGCCTGCGCCGGAAGTCGGCGCTCCGGCGCGCCCGGCTTCGGCTTCGCCGGCCGCCACGTGCGGAACTGCCGGAAGCAGAACAGCAGGAACGCGCCCGCCAACAGGAACGGGGAGGCCGCGGCGAGAGCCATCAGCAGGTACAGGACCACGGCGGCGAAGGCCTTCCAGCCGCCGGCCAGTGCGTCGGTGAAGCCCGGATCCGCCTTCTTCGGCTCCTTCGCCGCCTCCTTCGCCGGCTCCGAGAACGTCAGCGTGATCGTGCCGAGCGAGGTCTGGTCCTTCAGCGCCGTCTGCTGCGCGAGCAACGACTCCAGATCGGCCTGCCGCTTGCTGAGTTCGGCCTCCAGCGTGACCACCTCGCCCAGACTCGAGGCCTTCTCCATCAGCTCGCGCACCCGGCCCACGCTCGCCCGCTGCGAGGTGACCCGGCTGTCGACGTCCGCGACCTTCTGCGTCACGTCCTGCGCCTCGACCTTGCGTTCGAGCAGCTTCCCGCTGCCCTCCATGGCGGCCAGCACCGCGTCGAAGCGCCCGGCGGGCACCCGCAGGGTCACGGTCGAGGTCATCGCCCCGTCGTGGCCGCGGCCGGTGGTCTCGTTGCCCACGTAACCGCCCGCGCCCTCCGCCGCCGTGCGGGCCCCGGCCGCCGCCTTCTGGGCGTCCGCCGTCTCCACGCCCAGCGTCGCCGTGCGGATGATCTGCGTGCGTGCGGGGGCCTGCGGCTGGTCCTTGTCCGAGGACGGCGCCGGTGCGCCCGTCGCGGCCGACGCGGCGGCCGGGCCCTTCCCGGCGGCCTCCCGCTGCCGCGGAGCCGCCGCGTCGGCCACCGATTCATCCGACTTGGCGCCGCTCCCGGCCGCGGAGCAGCCGGTGAGCGCGAGGGCCCCGGTCAGGGAGAGCGCGGCCAGGGCCGTCGCGGTGCGCCGCCCGTACCCCCCGTACCCTCCGAACCGTCTGTGCTGGGTGCGCTGGGTGTGCATCGTCGGGTACCCCCCGGGAATCGCCGGACGCGCGGCCGGACCGCCGCGCTGGTGTCGACGTTCTGACGTTCCCGGCCCCGCCGCGGGTTTCGCACGCGCGGCCTCGAGGTGGTCCCGAACCGGTCACGGTCAGGCCTCGGTGATCACTCCGTGGGGGGTCTGAGACGATGTGTCCATGCACGGAGCGGACATGCGTACGGACCGGCCGGGCCCCGCCGGCCACGTCGTCGTCATCGGCGGCGGCATCGCGGGCCTCGCGGCAGCCCACCGGCTGCTCGCCGACGGCGTCCGCGTCACGCTCCTGGAGGCCGGCCCGCGCCCCGGCGGCAAGCTGTTCGCCGGCGAGCTGGCCGGCCTGCCCGTGGACCTCGGCGCCGAATCCGTGCTCGCCCGCCGCCCCGAAGCCCTCGAACTGGCCCGCGCCACCGGCCTCGGCGACGCCCTGCAGCCCCCCGCCACCGCCACCGCCCACCTGTGGACCCGCGGCGAGCTGCGGCCCATGCCGCGCGGCCACGTCATGGGCGCCCCCGGCGACCTGGGCCCGCTCGCCGCCTCCGGAGTGCTCTCCGCCGAGGGCCTGGCCCGGATCGGGGCCGAAGCCGAGCTGGCCCCCGCCGAGATCGGCGAGGACGTGGCCGTCGGCGAGTACGTCGCCGCCCGCCTCGGCCACGAGGTCGTCGACCGGCTCGTGGAGCCGCTGCTCGGCGGGGTCTACGCCGGCAACGCCTACCGCATCTCGATGCGCGCCGCCGTCCCCCAGCTCTTCGAGGCCGCCCGTACGCACGCCTCCCTGGGCGAGGGCGTACGGGAACTGCAGCGCCGGGCGGCCGGAGCCGGGCAGGCCGGTCCCGTCTTCTCCGGCATCGACGGCGGCATCGGCCGGCTCCCGCTCGCCGTCGCCGCGGCCTGCCGGGCGGCCGGAGCCCGCCTCCTCACCGACACCCCCGCGCGCGAGCTGACCCGTACCGCGACCGGCTGGCGCGTGCTCGCGGGCGCCCCCGACAGCCCGGGCGGCGCCGAGGTCATCGAGGCCGACGGCATCGTGCTGGCCACCCCGGCCGGACCCGCCGCCCGCCTCCTCGACCGGCTCGCGCCCGCCGCGGCCGCGGAGCTGCGCGGGGTCGAGTACGCCTCCATGGCCCTGGTCACGATGGCCTTCCGGCGCTCCGAGCTGCCGGCCGCCATCGCCGGGGGCGGCGCGAGCGGCTTCCTCGTACCGCCCGTGGACGGCCGGACGATCAAGGCGTCGACCTTCTCCAGCAACAAGTGGGCCTGGGCCGGCACCGATCCCGAGCTCTTCCTGCTGCGCACCTCCGTCGGCCGCCACGGCGACGAGCGCGACCTGGGCCGCTCCGACGAGGAACTGGTCGACGTCTCCCGCGCCGACCTCGCCGACGCCGTGGGCCTCGCGGCGGCCGCCCGCCCGGTCGCCTCCACCGTCACGCGCTGGGACGGCGGCCTGCCCCAGTACCCCGTGGGCCACCTCGGCCGGGTGGCCCGGATCCGCGCCGCCGTGGCGGCCCTCCCGGGACTCGCGGTGTGCGGTGCGCTGTACGACGGGGTCGGGATCCCGGCCTGCATCGCGAGCGCCGGCAAGGCCGCTGACGTGGTGATGGCCACGTTGGGGCCCGGTGGGGTACCCCTGGCACAGACCACTGATCAGCGCACGGGACAATAGGCACATGACTGCACCAGAGAAGATTCCCAACGCGGGGAAGAAGGCGAAGGACCTCAACGAGGTCATCCGCTACACCCTGTGGTCCGTCTTCAAGCTGAAGGACGTCCTCCCCGAGAACCGCGCCGGCTTCGCCGACGAGGTCCAGGAGCTGTTCGACCAGCTGGCCGCCAAGGACATCACCGTCCGCGGCACCTATGACGTCTCCGGCCTGCGGGCCGACGCGGACATCATGATCTGGTGGCACGCGGAGACCTCCGACGAGCTGCAGAGCGCCTACAACCTGTTCCGCCGCACCAAGCTGGGCCGCGCCCTGGAGCCGGTCTGGTCGAACATGGCCCTGCACCGCCCGGCCGAGTTCAACAAGTCGCACATCCCGGCCTTCCTGGCCGACGAGACGCCGCGCGACTACGTCAGCGTCTACCCCTTCGTGCGCAGCTACGACTGGTACCTGCTGCCCGACGAGGACCGCCGCCGCATGCTCAAGGACCACGGCATGATGGCCCGCGGCTACCCCGACGTGCGCGCCAACACCGTCGCCTCCTTCTCGCTCGGCGACTACGAATGGCTGCTGGCCTTCGAGGCCGACGAGCTGTACCGCATCGTCGACCTCATGCGCCACCTGCGCGCCTCCGAGGCCCGTATGCACGTCCGCGAAGAGGTGCCCTTCTACACCGGACGCCGCAAGTCCGTCGCCGATCTGGTGGCCGGACTCGCCTGAGACCTCCCCTGGGGGGAAGGACCGGAGGACCTGACCTGCGTCCTCCGGTGATCGGGAGGCCCTGCCCCCGAATCGACGCAGCCGGAGATCCCGCCCGGAAGTTCAGACGACTGGCGGCAGCAGTGCCCTGGGGTGCCCCTGGGCGGACGCTGCCCGGTCGTCCAGCGACACCGGTGCGGGCTCCGGATGCGGCGCACAGGTGGCATCCCCGCCCGAGGTGTCACCCGTCAGCAAGTACCGCTCCACGTGGGCGTCCACGCAGTCGTTGCGTCCGCCGACCACCCCGTGGGTGCCGGCCCCCTCCTCCGTCACCAGCCCCGCCCGCGGCCCGAGCCGCCGCCGGAGCTCCAGCGCCCCCGCGTACGGGGTCGCGCCGTCCCGCTCCGCCGCGACGACCAGCGTGCCGGGCAGCACCCCGGCCGCCCCGGCCGGCCGAGCGCCCACGTCGACCGGCCGCTGCCGCTCGCGCACCGGCCAGAAGGCGCAGGGCAGGTTCAGGAAGGCGTTGGTCCAGGTCTCGAAGGGGGCCGTGCGGGCCAGTTCCGTGTTGTCGCGGTCCCAGGTCTCCCAGTCGGCGGGCCAGGGGGCGTCGTTGCACAGCGTCGCCGTGTACACGGCGGTCGCGTTCTCGTCCTCGGCGGCCATCGCCGGATCCGGGGCGGCGAGCTCGACGAGCGGGCCCGGATCGCCGCGCAGGAAGGCCGCCAGCGCCGCCGCGCGGCCCGGCCAGACCTCGTCGTAGTACGCGGCCCGCAGGTACGCCGAGTGCAGCTGCCCGGTGCCGACCACCCCGCCCGCCGGCTCGCGGGCGAGCGCGGCCCGGACCCGGTCGTAGGAGGCCTGCACGGCGCCCGGGGTGCCGCCCAGCCCGTACACGGAGTGGTGGCGGGCCGCCCAGGCGCGGAAATCGGCCCAGCGGCGCTCGAAGCCGGGCGCCTGGGCGAGGTTGTCGGCGTACCAGACGCGCCGGGGATCGGGATCGACGGCCGAGTCGAAGACCATCCGGCGGACGTGGCCCGGATGGAGCGTGGCGTACACCGCCCCCAGGTACGTGCCGTACGAGGCCCCCATGAAGCTCAGCTTCGGCTCGCCGAGGGCGGCCCGCAGCACGTGCAGGTCGCGGACGTTGTTCAGGGTCGTGTAGGACGCGAGGCCGGCGCCGGTGCGGCGCGCGCAGCCCCGGGCGTACTCCCGGGCCTCGGCGACGCGCCGCCGCTTGTACGCGGGGTCCGGTTCGGCGGGCGGGGCCTGGGAGGGGGCGCGCGCGTGGTCCGCCGGGTCCTGGCAGGACACCGGGGGCCCCGAGCGGCCGACCCCGCGCGGGGCGTAACCGACGAGGTCGTAGGCGGCGGCCACGCGCCGCCACTCGGGCAGGCCGGCCACGAGCGGGAAGAACATGCCGTTCCCGCCGGGCCCGCCGGGGTTGTACACGAGCGCGCCCTGCCGCACGGCGCCGCCGGCCCCGGTGGCGCCGACCCGGCTGACCGTGATGCCGATCTGCGCTCCGTCGGGCCGCGCGTAGTCGAGGGGCACCCGGAGCGTGGCGCACCGCACGTCCGGAGCGAGACCCTCGACGACCGCGCAGGGCCCGAAGTCCAGCCCGCGCCCCGCGAGGGGGCTGCCCGGGGCCGCGCGGTGGTTCGCGCTGGTGATGCCGCGCAACGGCCCGGCCGTGGCTGTCGTCTGTGTCAGGGGCGTGAGGGTGGGTGAGGGCTGCCGGGCCAACTGGTTCCGGGGCACGTGGGCGGTGTACGAAAGCTCGGGGCCGGTCGGGCCCGGTGGCCGCGGAGCGGCAGCCGGCGTCCGCATCCGCCCCGGCAAACATGAAGAGGCCCGTCAGCATCACAGCGAGCGGCACATGGTCAGAGGTGGATAAAGTGCAGGCGGTGGAACTGGTCCGGCGGCTGCGCCCGGACGTCGCCATCATGGACATCCGCATGCCCGGTACGGACGGCATCGAGGCCACCCGCCGGATCCACGCGGATCCGGAGTCGCGGACCCGCGTCCTGGTCCTCACCACCTTCGACGACGACGAGTACGTCTACGGCGCGCTGCGCGCCGGGGCGAGCGGCTTCCTCGTCAAGGACATGCCGCTGGAGACGATCATCGACGGTGTCCGGGTCGTCGCCGCCGGTGACGCCCTGATCGCGCCGAGCGTCACCCGCCGCCTCATCGAGGAGTTCGCCGCCCGCCCGGAACCCGCCGGACCCTCAGCCCGCCCGGATTCCTCCGCCCGCCGATCGGTGGCCGACGCCGTCACCGACCGGGAGCGCGAGGTCCTCACCCTCGTCGGCCGCGGCCTGTCCAACGCCGAGATCGCCGCCCGGCTCTCCATATCCGTGGCCACCGCCAAGGCCCACCTGGCCCGCCTCTTCACCAAGCTCGACGCGCGCGACCGGGTCCAGCTGGTCATCCTCGCCTACGAGGCCGGCCTGGTCGCACCCCCGCGCTGAGGCCCGCCCCGCCCGGGGAAGCGCCCCGCCGGTGGTGTGGGGAGGCGGCGCCGCGCGGACCGGCAGACGATGGTTGCGTGGAGACACGGTTCCGGGACGGTGCCGGATGAACGGGCACGTCCCGGTAGAGGAGCTGATCAGCGGGGCCGCGCAGGCCGCCGGCGGATGGCTGGGCTCCCTGCCGGTCGCGCTGATGGCCACCGGCGCCGACGGAACCATCGTGCGCTGGAACCAGGTCGCGCAGGAACTGCTCGGATACGCCCCGCCGCAGATGCTGGGCCACAACATCGCCGACCTCCTCCACCCCGGATCCGACCGCAGCCTGGGCCGCTCCCTGTGGGAAGCCGCGGCCACCGGCCGGGGCGTGATGGGCACCGTGACCGCCTGGCACCGCGACGGGCACCCGCTGGAGGTGGAGATCTGGGCCTCCCCGGTGTCCGACCGCCGGCACGGCACGGCCTCGGTCCTGGTCTTCGCCGCCGACGCCCACGCCGCCCGGCGCATCCGGGGATCCTCGGCGGTGTGGGACGGCCTGTTCGCCCGCTCCCCGGTCGGCATCGCCATCCTCGACACACAGCTGAGGTTCCTGCAGGTCAACGCCGCACTCGAAGCCATGAACGGGCTGCCGGAATCGGCGCACGTGGGACGCAGGCTGGCCCAGATCCTCCCGGAGGTGAACGCCCGCGAGATGGAGGAGGCCATGCTGGAGGTGCTGGAGACCGGCCGGCCGGTCCTCGACCGCCGCCGGGTCGGACGCACACCGGCCGAACCGGACCACGACCGGGTGTGGTCATGCTCCTACGTCCGGGTGGAGGATCCCGCCCGCATGGCCATCGGCGTCATCGCCTCCCTCGTCGACATCACCGAGCAGCAGCGCGACCACGTCGAAGCCGAAGCGGGACGGAGCAGGCTCGCCCTGCTCAGCGAGGCCAGCATGCGCGTCGGCTCCAGCCTCGACCTGGAGCGCACCGCTCAGGAGCTCGCCGATCTCGCCGTACCGCGCCTCGCCGACGCCGTCACCGTGGACGTCCTGGACGTGCTGGCCAACGGGGACGAGCCCGGCATGGGGCTGACCGGCGGGGCCGCCCTGCGGCGCCTCGGCAAGGCCCCGCTGTCCGGATCCGCGGTGACCGACGTCCTCGCCCCCCTCGGCAGGACGCTCGTCTTCCCCGCCAACGCCCCCTACACCCAGGTCCTCGCCGCCCGGCAGCCCTTCCTGATCGCCCGCCTCGACGAGGAGACCGCCGCCTCCGCCGCCCGGCACTCGGCCAAACCCAGCCAACTGGTCGAGCTGGGAGTGCACTCGTTCGCCATGGCACCGCTGGTGGCCCGGGAGACGGTGATCGGCGTCGCCACCTTCTACCGCACCCGCCCGATCGGGCCCTTCGGAGCCGAGGACGTCACCCTCGCCGGCGAGCTCGCCGCCCGCGCCGCGCTCAGCATCGACAACGCCCGGCTCTACCACCGCGAGCACGAGACCGCGGTCATCCTCCAGCGCAGCATGCTCCCGCAGCACGTCACCGCGCCGCCCGGCATCGCGGTCAGTCACCGCTACCTCCCCGCGAGCGATGTGAACGAGGTCGGCGGCGACTGGTACGACGTCCTGCCCCTGGCCGGCGGCAAGGCGGCCCTGCTCATCGGCGACGTCATGGGGCACGGCATCGCCGCGGCCGCGGTCATGGGCCGGCTGGCCGCCTCCGTACGGGCCCTCGCACGCCTCGACCTGCCTCCCGTACGGCTGCTGCACCAGCTGGAAGACGTCCTCGGCGACCTCGCCGAGCCGATGCTGGCCACGTTCCTGTACGTGGTCTGCGACCCGGCCACCGGGCACTGCACGGTCACCCGGGCCGGCCACCCGCCGCCCGCGCTCGTCCTGCCCGACGGCAGGGTCCGGCTCCTGGACACCCCGCCCGGAGTCCCCCTGGGCGTCGGGGGCGTCGCCTTCACCCCCGCCGAGTTCGACGTACCCCCCGGCAGCCTCCTCGTGCTCTACACCGACGGACTGATCGAAGCCCGCGGCAGCGACCTCGACGAGCGGCTCGCGGAGCTGACGCGCCTGCTCGGAGATCCCCAGCGGCACCTGGACCACGTGTGCGACTCGCTGATCACCCACCTCGTCCCGGCGGCGGCCGACGACGACGTAGCCCTCCTGGTAGCCCGCATCGGCGGCTAGTGCCGTGACCGGAAAGGTTCACCGGGTCGCGGCGCCCGGCACGGCACCTCGCCGCGTTGTCGGACCACCGAAGTACGTCCAGTACAAGCGGCGGCCCTCCGCCCGGGGGCCCCTCCCGGCGGTAGCTGGGGGAGAGGCACCGCACCGAACACCGCGACCCGGCTTCTGGCGGTAGCCCCGTACCTGGCCCGCGACCTTGGTCCGCCGGTTGCTCGTGGCTGCCCGATGAACCGAAGAACCCGCAGGTGATCCAGATGATCACCGTCCGGTGGTCCCTTCCCCTGCCCTGTCCTGCCCACCCGTTCCGCTTTGAGATGCGTGTTGAAGGCCGACGCCACTGCTGCCGGCCCTGCGGAAGATCGCCCTGGCCTGCCGTCGGTTCGGCGGGCGGCAACCTTTTGCGGAGCTGTGGCGACTGACGGGCGACCCGAAGACGATCACACCCACGGATCGTCCGATCACACCGCCGCATGCTGCTGCGCACCGCTGACCAGAACCGGTGTGCGAGGCAGGCTCGGAGCGAGGAGCCCCCCATGAACGAGACGGATCCCACCGCGCACGGTCGCGGTCGGCGCACGCGCGCGGCCGGTGGCGCGCGACGTACGCGTGGACGCCACCGCCGGCGCTGGACGACGATGGGTCTGGCGCTGGGCGTGCCCGGTGTGCTCGGCCCCTACCTGCTGTTCGTGCAGGCCGACTCGAAGGCCGCGACGTTGGATTCCGACGCCTATTACGAGGTGGTGTCCGTGCGCAGCGACAAGGTGCTGGACGTGCCCGGCGCGGACACGTCGGACGGCGCCTGGACACGGCAGCAGAGCCGCGTGGCCGGTGCCGCGAGTCAGCACTGGCGGCTGAGGCCGACGGGGGACGGCTACTACGAGCTGGAGAACCGCAGCAGCAAGAAGGTCCTCGGTGTGCGGGGTGCCTCCATACAGTCGGCGGCCGCCATCGAGCAGCAGTCCGGCCACGGCGAGGCCGCGCAGCAGTGGAAGATCGAGAAGGCCGGCGGTGCGGCGGTGAAGATCGTCTCGCGGAGCAGCGGCATGGTGCTGGACGTGTGGGGCGGCTCCAGCGGCGACGGCGTGCCGCTCATCCAGTACGCGGACCATGGGGGCACCAACCAGCGGTGGAAGCTGGTGAAGGCGGGCGGCTCGGGCAGGTACACCTGGCACAACGCGCAGATCGTCGGTGGCGGGTTCGTCACCGGGCTGGTCTTCAACCCCGCCCGCAAGGACCTGCTGTACGCACGGACCGACATCGGCGGCGCCTACCGCTGGGACGCGACCGCCGCCCGGTGGACCTCCTTGACCGACTGGATCGGCGGAGCCGACTGGAACCTGCTGGGAATCGAGAGTCTGGCGACCGACCCGGTCGACCCGAACCGCCTGTACCTCGCGAGCGGCACCTACACCAACGACTGGGCGGGCAACGGCGCGATCCTGCGCTCCAGGGACCAGGGCAGGACGTTCCAGCGCACCGATCTGCCGTTCAAACTGGGCGGCAACGAGGACGGCCGGTCCATGGGCGAGCGGCTGGTGGTGGACCCGTCCGATCACGGCACGCTCTACCTGGGTACCCGCAAGAACGGGCTCTGGCGCAGCACCGACTACGGCGTGACGTGGAGCCAGGTCGGCAGCTTCCCCGTGAAGAACGGTGCGAGCAGCGGCGTCGGCCTCTCCTTCGTGACCTTCGGCCCGTCCGGCAGCCGGACGATCTACGTCGGGGTGGCCGACAAGACCACCTCGCTGTACCGCTCCACCGACGGTGGCAGCACCTGGCAGGCCGTGCCCGGCCAGCCGAAGGGGCTGCTGCCGCAGCACGGTGTGCTGTCCGGCGACGGCTCGCTGTACCTGACGTACACCAACGCGCCGGGCCCGAACGGCGTGACGGCCGGTTCGGTGTGGAAGCACACGCCGTCCACCGGGGGCTGGAAGAACATCTCGCCGTCCAGTGGCGGCTACGGGTTCGCCGGCCTGGCGGTCGATCCGCAGCGCCCGTCCACGGTGATGGTCACCACGCTGGACCGCTGGTGGCCCTCGGACGAGATCTACCGGTCGGCCGACGGCGGCACCTCCTGGAAGGCGCTCGGCGCGACCTCGGTCCGGGACAGCTCCGCAGCGCCGTACGTGGGCACCGGCATCGGTCACTGGATGGGCGCCCTGGCCATCGACCCCTTCGATTCCGGGCACGTGCTGTACGGCACGGGATCGGGGATGTGGGGTAGCCACGACGTGACCGCGGCGGACAGCGGGCGGGCGACGCACTGGACCATCCCGGCGAAGGGGTTGGAGGAGACCGCGACGCTCGGGCTGATCAAGCCCCCTGGTCTTCCCCTGATCAGTGCGCTCGGCGATGTCAGCGGCTTCCGGCACGAGGACCTCACCAAGGTGCCCGCCAAGGCGCTGTCCGGGCCGCTGTTCACCAACACCACGGGTATCGACTTCGCCCAGTCGAAGCCGCGGTTCATGGTGCGGGTCGGTCTCGGTGGCGAGCAGCACGGCGCCTACTCGGCCGACGGCGGAGCCGACTGGGCGCCGTTCGCCACGGCGCCGGTGCGCGACGCGGGCGGCGGTTCCGTGGCCGTCTCGGCGGACGGCGTCGCCGTGGTGTGGGCCCCTGATGGGCAGGTTCCGTACTCCTCGACCAACCGCGGCTCGGCCTGGACGGCGGCCTCCGGTCTGCCCGAGAACACGGCCGTGGTGGCCGACCGTTCGGCGGCGAACACCTTCTACGCCCTCAGCGGCGGCACCTTGTACGCCAGCACCGACGGCGGAAAGAACTTCACCGCCCGGGCCACCGGTCTGGGCAGCGGGCAGCTCAAGGCGGTTCCGGGCATCGCAGGTGACCTGTGGATCGCCGGCGGGGGCAATGGACTCCTGCACTCCACCAACGGGGGGAAGAGCTTCGGCAAGCTCGGCGGCGTGGAGCAGGCGAGCGGCGTCGGCTTCGGCAAGCCGGCCCCGGGTGCCCGGTACCAGGCGCTCTACCTCAGCGGGAAGGTGAAGGGCGTCACCGGGCTGTTCCGTTCAACCGACGGCGGCTCGGCCTGGGTCCGGATCAACGACGACCAGCACCAGTTCGGTGGCAGCGCCATCAGCGTCATCAGTGGCGACCCCGACGTGTACGGGCGGGTCTACCTGGGCGGCTACGGCCGTGGCGTGGTGTACGGCGACCTGTCCTGATCCTCCCGGCCCGTGGGCGTACGGCGCTCAGCGCCGTGCCACCCACGGGCCGGGGAAGCGGCACGGCCTCATCGTGCCGGGGTGAAGCCGCCCCAGACCGAGAGGGCGCCGCGGGGACCGCCGGCGTCGACGCGGTAGCCGTCGTGCTCGACCTCGCGTGCGCCGGCGGCGTGGTTGTACTGGCCGGCGAAGACATGCTGTCCGGCCGGTACCGTGCGGCCCGGCTTGAGGATCCAGCGGTAGACCACTGCTCCGCCCTCGTTCTGCACGGTGACGGTGAAATCCTCGGCGGGCAGCGTCCGCCAGCTGCCGGTGCTCTGCACTGCGCCGGTCTGCGTGATGCGCAGTTCCACGGTGAGTGCGGTGAGCGGCTGGGTGGACTTGAGGGTGATGTTGCTCTGCGCCCAGAAGCTGTTGCTGTTCGCGCCCAAGGAGCCGGCCGACGACAGAGGCCCGTCCTGGACGTGTGCGCTGCCAGGCCGGGCAGAGCCCGCGGCGCCTGACGCCGAAGGGCTGGGGTCCGTCGGGGACGAACGGTCCGGCGTGGTCGGGCGGCCGGTGGCGGGCGCCGATGGTGTCGGCCGGGGAGTCCCGGACGGCACGGAGGGCGCGGCGGGGGTGGCCGAGACATCCGGCCGGGCCGGCGGCGACTGGACGATGGCGGCGACGGCGAAGCCGCCGACCGCCAGAGTGCCGGCCGCGGCCAGGGAAGCGAGTGCGATCCTGGGCCAGGGCCTCGCGCCCGAAGACTCGCGGTGGCGGACGGGGGCACCGGACATGCCGCGTTCCACGCGTGCCAGGATCCGGGCACGGTCGGGCTGGTGGGCCTCGGCGGCCGCGCGCAGCCGCCTGGTGAGTTCCTCGTTCAACGGCTCCTCCTCCCCGCCAACAGTTCCCCGGCTGCTCCTGTGCTGCCCAGCATCCGTTCCAGCTCGGCCATTCCCTTCGAGGTCTGGCTCTTCACCGTACCGACCGATATTCCGAGCGCCAGAGCGGTGTCCTTCTCGGACAGGTCGAAGGCATGCCGCAGGACCACGCACGACCGCTTCCGGAACGGCAACCGGGCGAGAGCGGTCCGCACGTCCACCACGCCGGCCACGTCCGGACCGTGCAACGGCTCCGCACCGCGGGACCAGAACAGGGCGATCCGGCGGCGCTCGCGCACCGTGCTGCGGATCCGCGACCGTGCCAGGTTGGCGACCACGCCACGGGCGTAGGCGAGCGGGTACTCGGCCTGGCGCAGCCGGTCCCAGCGCTGCCACAGCGCGAGCAGGGCGTCCGCGGCCAGATCGTCGGCGCCGTCCGCCTCGCCCGTCAGGAGACGGGCGAACCGGGCGAGTTCGGCGTAGTGGCGTTCGAAGAAGTCGTGGAACTCCGCGGACGCGTCATCGAGGACCATGTCCGGTGGTCGTCCCCTCCGCAAAATGTGTGCGCTAACATCCGGGCGGCAGCGTACCAGTGCCCGGTTGGCCGGGGCGCGCCGATGCGGCGTGCCCCGGCTCCGCCCCCCGCCGCGGTGAGTCTCAGTGCGCGGCGAACTGGACCCTGGTCGGTTGTGCGACGTTCGGCAGCAGCGCGGTCCCGTCGACCGTCAACTGCTCTCCGTAGATGTCGGTGATCCTCATCGCGCCGCCGCACCCACCGCCGTCGGCGGAGAGGAAGTAGTTGTAGTCGGTACGGGGCAGCTTCCGCCAGCCCTTGCCGGTGCGTACCTCCAGCCGTGCGACCGGATTCCGGTGGTCGATCACCTGGATGCCGCACCAGTGGGCGCTGGACCCGGTCTTGTACCGGAGGGAGAGGGTGTCGGACGTGCGGGGGCTCACCAGGCTCCAGGTGATCGGGATGCGGCCGACCTTGAGCTCGGCCAGTTTCGCGAAGGCCTGTTCGCTGAGGTCCAGTTGTCCGGGCGCGCAGGGGAGCGGGCATTCGTTGGTGATCCGGACCGTGATCGAGGCGCCGTTCGCGGCGCGGACGCGCACGTACGCGCCACAGGCCCTGGACGACTCGTAGTCGGTGGTGTTCATCGCCGCGATCATGAGGTCGTCGCTCGGGCCGAACAGGCAGGCGCCGTTGCCGTCGGCGGCGGCGTAGGCGGTGGCGACGGCCTTGTAGGTGGTCTCGGGCTGGATGCGTCCCGCCGACGGTGCCGGGGTGGACGCCGCCGGTGGGGCCTCCTTAGCCGAAGGCGGTGGCGTCGCCGCGGTGGTCGCTGCGACGGCCGTGCTCGGGGTCGCCGCGGCATGCGAGCTATCCGCCGGGGGCGTGGGGCTCGTCGGGGCCGAGGGCGTGGTTCCCGCCAGGGTGGCGGCGGGGGCGGCCATGTCGGCCGGCGCCCCGGCCCCGGCCTTGGGGCCGGGGAGCATGGCCGTCACCAGGCAGATGAGGACGCCCGCGACGGTCAGTATCACTGCCGTCCCCAGCATCAGCCTGTGTCTACGCCTGCGCTGCCGCGCGGCCTGCCGTGCAGTCTGCATGTCCGTCCGTTCGAAGATCCGAGTCGAGGTGCACTGCCTGGTCGCCGCAGGACGCGAAAAGGTTGCCGACGGTAGGAAGCGGGCGCGCGGCGGGTCGTTCAGGGCGGTCGGGCAGCGGTGTCCCGTATCGGTCCGCTCACTGAGCGAGGGAGTCCGGGAAATGGGCTGGACGGCACAGGCATGACGACCGGAGCGATTCTCCCCGAGCGGGCGCAAGGCGCCGCGCCGGTGCTGCGGCAGCAGGTGCTGGTCCTCTACTTGGCCACCTCGGCGCCGGACTCCCATGTCGTGGGCTGGTCGCGGTACGACGGCACGGGCCGCACCTCGCCGACCACGGGCGACGGCGACGAGCCGCCGTACGAGTCGGGGGTGGCGGCGCTCCGGGCGGGCTGGCGGCTGATCCAGCCGCTCAGCTGATCCCGCCGTACCCGGGTCATGAGTACGACGTCTCCTTCCTCAAGCACGAGTTCTTCTTCGAGCGGATCGTCGACGCGCGAGCGGAGCCGCAGGAGGCGGGCTCCCGGTAGGCGAGTGGTCCCTCCTCCTGCGGGCGGCGGCGCCGAGCCGAGGAGGGGCAGGGTCAGCCTCCGGCCTTGCGCTTGTTGTAGACGTCGAAGCCGACGGCCGCGAGCAGTACCAGGCCCTTGATCACCTGCTGGTAGTCCGTGCCCACGCCGACCAGCGACATGCCGTTGTTCAGTACGCCCAGCACCAGACCGCCGGTGAGCGCGCCGATGACGGTTCCCACACCGCCGCTCGCGGAGGCGCCGCCGATGAAGGCGGCGGCGATCGCCTCCAGCTCGAAGTTGATGCCGGCCTGCGGCGTACCTGCGTTGAGCCGCGCGGCGAAGACCATCCCGGCCAGGGCCGCGAGGACGCCCATGTTCACGAAGGCCAGGAAGACGACCCGCTTGCTCTTCACCCCGGACAGCCTCGCCGCCGCCTCGTTTCCGCCGATGGCGTAGGTGTGCCGGCCGAGGATCGAGTTGCGCATCACGTATCCGAAGCCGACCAGCAGGACGCCGAGGATCAGCAGAACGATCGGCACCCCGTGGTAGCTGGCCAGCAGCAGCGTGAAGGCCACCACGGCCGCGGTGATCGCGCCGAGCTTCACCAGGAACAGACCGGCCGGGAGCGGTTCCAGCCCGTACGAGGCGGCCCGCCGCCGTCCGCGCACCTCCTGCAGGATCGCGACGGCCAGCACCACGAAGCCCAGTAGCAGGGTGAGGTTGTGGTAGTTGGTGTGGGGGCCGACCACGGGGAGGAAGCCGCTGCTGATGTTCTGGAAGCCCTTGGGGAACGGCGCCACCGACTGGCCCTGAAGGAGGATCTGGGTCCCACCGCGGAACAGCAGCATGCCGGCCAGCGTGACGATGAACGAGGGGATCCCGAGATAGGCGATCCAGAACCCTTGCCAGGCTCCGGCGAGAGCCCCGATCAGCAGCGCGGCCACCAGCGCCACGGGCCACGGCGCGTGGTGTTTGACCATCATCACCGCCGCGGCCGCCCCGACGAAGGCGGCGAGCGACCCGACCGACAGGTCGATGTGCCCGGCGATGATCACGATCATCATGCCGATGGCCAGGATGAGGATGTAGCCGTTCTGCTGGATCAGATTGGTGATGTTGAGCGGCTGGAGCAGGATGCCGCCCGTCCAGAACTGGAACAACAGCACGATCAGCGCCAGCGCGAGCAGCATCCCGTACTGGCGCAGGTTGCCGCGCAGCGCTCGGGCCAGTACGGCACCGGCCGACGGTCGTCGGCCGGTCTCCGGTGTGCGGGGCGTGGTGTCTGGGGTGGTCTTGGTCTGGGCCATGCCTCACACCTGCTTGTCGGGGTATGCCGCGCTCATGGTCATGAGCCGCATGAGGGATTCCTGGGTGGCGTCCGCGCGGTTGACCTCACCGGTGATCCGGCCTGCGGCCATGGTGTAGATCCGGTCGCACATGCCCAGGAGTTCGGGGAGTTCGGAGGAGATGACGAGCACCGCCTTGCCCTGGGCGGCGAGTTCGGCGATGACGGTGTAGATCTCCGCCTTGGCGCCGATGTCGATGCCCCGGGTGGGTTCGTCGAGTATCAGCACGTCCGGCTCGGCGAAGATCCACTTGCTGAGGACGACCTTCTGCTGGTTGCCGCCGCTGAGTTTGCCGGTCTCCGCGAACACCGAGGGGGCCTTGATGTTCATGGTCCGCCGGAACGATTCGGCGACCCTCGCCTCCTCGTGCCGGTCGACCCAGCCCCGCCGGGCGACCTTGCCGAGGGCGCTCAGAGAGATGTTCCGGCTGATGTCGTCGCCCAGGTTGAGGCCGAGCTGCTTGCGGTCCTCGGTCACGTATGCGATGCCGTGCCCGATCGCCTCCGGCACCGTCCGGGTACGGATCTCCCGGCCGTCCAGCCGCACCCGGCCGCCGGTCCATCGCCCGTACGAGCGGCCGAAGACGCTCATGGCCAGTTCGGTGCGGCCGGCGCCCATGAGGCCGGCGATGCCGACGATCTCGCCTCGACGGACGTTGAGCGAGACGCCGTCGACCACCTTGCGCCGGTGGTCGATCGGGTGTTGGACGCTCCAGTCCTCGATCTCGAAGGCGACCTCGCCGATCTCGGAGGCGCGCTCGGGGTAGCGGTGTTCCAGGTCGCGGCCGACCATGCCGCGGATGATCCGCTCCTCGGAGATGCCCTCGGGACCGATCGCGATCGTCTCGATGGTCCGCCCGTCGCGCAGGATGGTGACGGCATCGGCGACCCGGGCGATTTCGTTCAGCTTGTGCGAGATGAGGATGCAGGAGATGCCCTGCGCCTTGAGTTCGAGGATCAGGTCGAGCAGCTTGCGGCTGTCCTCGTCGTTCAGGGCGGCCGTCGGCTCGTCCAGGATGAGCAGTTTGACCTTCTTGGCGAGCGCCTTGGCGATCTCGACCAACTGCTGTTTGCCCACGCCGAGATCGGCGATCCTGGTGTGCGGGCTCTCGTCGAGTCCGACCTGCCGGATCAGTGCGGCGGCGTGGGTCAGCGTCTTGTGCCAGCTGATGACGCCCCGGGTGGCGTGCTCGTTGCCGAGGAAGATGTTCTCGGCGATGGACAGGTAGGGCACCAGCGCGAGTTCCTGGTGGATGATCACGATGCCGCGCTGCTCGCTGGCCCGGATGTCCTTGAAGCGGCAGGGCTCGCCCTCGAAGTAGATCTCGCCCTGGTAGCCGCCATGGGGGTGGACCCCGCTGAGTACCTTCATCAGCGTGGACTTGCCGGCGCCGTTCTCACCGCAGACGGCGTGCACCTCACCCGCGGTGACGGTGAGGTTGACTTCGGAGAGGGCCTTCACACCGGGAAACGTCTTGCTGATTGACCGCATCTCGAGAACGGGTCGGGCCATGGTTGTGCATCCGTATCATCGGGGCGGTGCGGCGCCGGGCGGTCCCGTGGGCGTCGCACCGCCGTTTCGTCGTCGCCGGACCCGTCGGTCGGGCTCCGTGGGCTACTTGAGCTGGTCCGCGGTGTACTGGCCGCTGTCCACCAGGACCTTCTGGTAGTTCTCCTTGTCGACGCTGACCGGCTGGAGCAGCTGCGCCGGTACGGTCTTGACGCCGTTGTTGTACTGGCCGGTGTCGTTGACCTCGGGCTTGCCGCCCGTCAGCAGCGCGTCGCCCATCTGGACTGCGGACTTGGCCAGTTGGCGGGTGTCCTTGTAGACGGTCTGGGTCTGCTCGCCCGCGATGATCGACTTCACCGAGGCCAGCTCGCCGTCCTGGCCCGTGACGACGGGAATGGGCTGGCCGGCACCGTAGCCGACGCCCTTGAGCGAGGAGATGATGCCGATCGAGATGCCGTCGTACGGCGAGAGCACGGCGTCGACGCGGGCGGCGGTGTACGACTTGCTCAGCAGGTTGTCCATCCGGGACTGGGCGAGGCCGCCGTCCCAGCGCAGCGTGGCGATCTGGTTGAAGGAGGTCTGGCCGCTCTGCACGACCAGCTTCTTGTCGTCGATGTACGGCTTGAGGACGCTCATCGCACCGTTGAAGAAGAACGTGGCGTTGTTGTCGTCCGGCGAGCCGGCGAACAGCTCGATGTTGAACGGGCCCTTGCCGTCCTTGAGGCCGAGCTTGTCGACGATGTAACTGCCCTGGAGGACGCCGACCTTGTGGTTGTCGAAGGTCGCGTAGTAGTCGACGTTCCCGGTGCCGCGGATCAGCCGGTCGTAGGAGATGACGGGGATGTGGGCGTCGGCGGCCTTCTGCAGCACGTTGGTGAGCGAGGAACCGTCGATGGCGGCGATCACCAGCAGCTTGGCGCCCTTGGTGATCATGTTCTCCACCTGGGAGACCTGGTTCTCCACGACGTTGTCGCCGTACTGGAGATCGGTCTTGTAACCCTTGGCCTGGAACTCCTTGACCATGTTGTTGCCGTCGTTGATCCAGCGCTCCGACGACTTGGTCGGCATCGCGATGCCGACGAGGCCGCCTTTGACCTCCCCGCCGGCCCCACCCTCGCCTGCTCCGTTGGCGCTCTGGCCGCAGGCTGCCAGCGACAGCGTCAGACCCAGGGTGACAAGGCCCGCTGAAAGCTTCCGCACAGTTCCTCCAGTGATGTTCCGCGACCGGCACGGTGCGACCCGGTTGGGAGAAGCCGGAAGCGGTCGAGCGGGGCCGGCCGGGAGTCGTCTCCTCGCACTGTGTGAAGTCCGGGTTCGCGGCGGCTCCGGCCTGGCGATACCTGAGTGTTAACGCTCACAAGTGTGCCGTCAAGGGTCTGTTCGGATCGCCGTTGGGGCAACGAAGTTGCGGGGGATCGCCGTTCTCCGCGATGCGACCGCCCATCGAGCACGTCCGGGGCGGGCTGACCGCAAGCGGCGGCTTCTGCGGCTGGGGTGAGGCGTATCCACGAGTGGACCGGATCTTGGTTCTGGGCACCCGCCAGCCTACCGTCGGCCGTTCGTCTGCTCGAGGACGGGAGTGTGACGGGGTTTCGCGGGGCCCGCCCCGCCCGGCATGTCGGTTCCGTGCCGCACGTCGCGGTCGGATCCAGCAGCCGGCTGAGGGTCCCATGGCTGCGGTGGAGAACAGATCCGGGGCCTGAGGCGGCTACCAGGCACGGTACTTGCTGCTCGGTCTCGGCCGCCGCGGCGTACGCGACCTGGGCGCCCGGGGTTGGTTGCCTGGTCTTACGTTTTTACTGCGGGTTCGGACCGCTCATTCGTAGGACCGCCGGAGCCCAGGGGCTCTGGGTATGGCTCGTTGCCTGTTGCGGTTGGTATGGCTTAGGCAACTTGGCCGCCCGGAGCCCCGCGACGACTCGACCGCCCATGGGGATTCGCGACTCGATCGCCTTGTAAGGCAACCTCGGCGAGGTCGTCTGCGGGAACAGTGTGACGACGAGCCGGCGGAGGGAATCGTGCGCGGGCAGGGTCGCTTGACTTCAGGTGGGCAGTGCCGTGCCGCTACGGGTTGAGGCCGACTTGCTGGGCCTCAACTCCAGCAAATCCCCCTGCGGTTGACCGTCCTGATTCTGCTTCAGTGATCCGACGGATTCTTGCAGAAGATCTTGACAGTCGCTCAGGCCCCTGGTCTCCTGCCTCCAACGCCGATGTGCGAACTGCAAATTGTTAGCGCTAACAATGCTCCGGCGTCCCCCACCACCCCAGGGGCCACACCTTGCCGCCGCTCCGACGCGCCGTGCCCGATCCAGCCGGATCCGCAGGTGCCGAGGACAGGTCGCCCCTGCCTGAACCGCGTGACGGCTCATCCGGTCACAAAGGAGATCTCAATGCGCAGACAGAGTTCCAGCCGCAGACACCTGTCCGCGGTGCTCGCCGCCGCGGTTGCCGCCCTGGCGGCGTTGGCGGCGCTGCTCGTCGCCGGCCCGGCTCAGGCGGCCACCACCAGCGACTTGCGCGGTGTTGCTTCCGGCCGCTGTCTCGATGTGGCGGGCTTCAGTCAGTCCGACGGCGCAAACGTGCACATCTGGGACTGCCACGGTGGAATCAACCAGCAGTGGACGTTGACGGACAGCAGCCAGCTGACCGTGTACGGCAACAAGTGCCTGGATGTCCGGGGCGGCGCCACCACGTCCGGGACCCCGGTGCAGATCTGGACGTGCGACGGCAGTGAGAACCAGCAGTGGCGGGTGAACCCCGACGGGACGATCGTCGGCGTGCGGTCCGGGCTGTGCCTGGAGGTCTCGGGCTGGGGTACGGCCAACGGCACGGGGGTGCAGATCTGGTCGTGCCACGCTGGCACCAACCAGAAGTGGACCGGCCTGTCCGGGGCGAGCAACGCGTGTGCTCTTCCGTCGACCTACCGGTGGACCTCGACGGCTCCGCTGGCGCAGCCGGCGAACGGGCAGCTCGCGCTGAAAGACTTCAGCACCACCACGTACAACGGCAAGCACCTGGTCTACGCGACCACCTCCAGCGGAACGGCGTGGGGCTCGACGGCGTTCAGTCCCTTCACGAACTGGTCGGACATGGGGGCGGCCACCCAGACCGGGATGAACGAGCCCGCGGTGGCGCCCGAACTGTTCTACTTCGCGCCCAAGAACGTCTGGGTGATGGTGTCCCAGTGGAGTCAGTGGCCGCTCTACTACCGCACGTCCAGCGACCCCACCAACCCCAACGGCTGGTCCGCCGCGCAGCCGCTGTTCACCGGCAGCCTGCCCGTGGGACCCGGGGACCGGAGGGACGCCCCGATCGACCCGACCATGATCGCCGATGACCAGAACATGTACCTGTTCTTCGCCGCCGACAACGGCAAGATCTACCGGGCGAGCATGCCGATCGGGAACTTCCCGGGCAACTTCGGCTCCTCGTACACGACGGTCATGAGCGACGCGACGGACCTTCTGTTCGAGGCGCCGGAGGTCTACAAGGTCCAGGGCCGGAACCAGTACCTCATGATCGTTGAGGCGCAGGGTTCGAACCGCTACTTCCGCTCGTTCACCGCCTCCAGCCTGAACGGTCCGTGGACCGTCCAGGCCGGCAGCGAGAGCAGCCCCTTCGCGGGTCAGGCCAACAGCGGTTCCACCTGGGCCAAGGGCGTCAGCCACGGTGACCTGGTCCGCAACAACCCCGATCAGACCATGACCATCGATCCCTGCAACCTGCAGTTCCTCTACCAGGGCCTCCCCACCAACACACCGGAGGGCACCGACTACCTGAAGCTGCCGTACCGGCCGGGTCTGCTCACCCTGCAGCGCTGACCCGCCTGAACCGCGGTGATCGCGATGGGGTGCGGTCCGTCGACGCGTAGACGAGCGGTTTACGGCGTGGGCAACTCCACCTGCTGACCGATGCTCGCCGCACCGAGGAACCCCAGCCGCGCATCGGCTGGGGTTCCTCATCCTGTACCGGCGGCCAAGGCGTAGCGGAGCCGGGCCGTGGAACGCCACGGCCCGGCTCTTGGGTACACCGGCTCAGCGGGCACCGAGGAGGTGTTCGAGGGCGAGCTGGTCCAGGTGCTCGAAGGCCATGCCGTGGCGGGCGGCGGCGTCGACGTCGAATGCTTCGAAGGCGGTCGGGTCGGCCAGCAGCCCGGCCAGGCCGTCCGCGGCGGTGGGGAGGGCCAGTTCGGGCAGCCGGGAGGCGGCGAGCGCGGCCCGGACCTCCGGATCGGTCCGGAAGGCGCGGGCGCGCTCCGCCAGGAGCAGGTAGTTGCGCATGCAGCCGGCCGCCGAAGCCCAGACGCCGGCGGAGTCCTCGGTGCGCGGCGGCTTGAAGTCGAAGTGACGGGGGCCGTCGTAGCCGGCCGACTCCAGCAGGTCGACCAGCCAGAAGGCCTGGCGCAGGTCGCCCGCACCGAAGCGCAGGTCCTGGTCGTACTTGATGCCCGTCTGGCCGTTGAGGTCGATGTGGAACAGCTTGTCGTGCCACAGGGCCTGGGCGATGCCGTGCGGGAAGTTCAGCCCGGCCATCTGCTCGTGGCCGACCTCCGGGTTGAGGCCGACCCGCTCGGGCCGCTCCAGCTCGTTGATGAACGCCAGGGCGTGGCCGATGGTGGGCAGCAGGATGTCGCCGCGCGGCTCGTTGGGCTTGGGTTCGATCGCGAAGCGCAGGTCGTATCCCTGGTTCTCGACGTACTCGCCCAGCAGGTCGAAGGCCTCCTTCAGTCGGTCGAGGGCGGAGCGCACGTCCTTGGCCGCGCCCGACTCCGCGCCTTCGCGGCCGCCCCAGGCGACGTAGACCGAGGCGCCGAGTTCCACGGCCAGGTCGATGTTGCGGATCGTCTTGCGGAGCGCGTACCGGCGTACGTCCCGGTCGTTCGCGGTGAAGGCGCCGTCCTTGAACACCGGGTGGGTGAAGAGGTTGGTGGTGGCCATCGGGACCTTCAGCCCGGCCGTGTCGAGTGCGGTGCGAAAACGCTTGACCGCCTGCTCGCGGGCGGCCTCGCCGGCGCCGAAGGGGATCAGGTCGTCGTCGTGGAACGTGACGCCGTAGGCGCCGAGCCCGGCCAGCCGCTCCACGCTCTCGACCGGGTCGAGGGCGGGTCGGGTGGCGTCGCCGAAGGGGTCCCGGCCCTGCCAGCCGACGGTCCACAGGCCGAAGGTGAACCTGTGCGCGGGGGTGGGGACGAGCGGGTCGCTGGTCATGAGGCGCTCCGGATCTGGGCCGAGGACTATTTGTAATGGCGAAAAACAAATTAGTATGCGGACACGCCAGAAGGAACCCCACCGGAGGAACGCATGTCTGCTCAGCGTGTCGTGATCGGTGTCGACAGCTCGACCCAGGCCACCAAGGCCCTCGCCGTCGACCTGGACACCGGCGCCGTCCTGGGCGAGGGCCGCGCCGCTCACGCCGTCAGCGCGGGCGCCGGACGCGAGAGCGACCCCGAACAGTGGTGGCGGGCGCTCGGCGAGGCCATGACGGGCACCGGCCGGGCCGATCGCGCCGCCGCCTGCTCGATCGCCGGCCAGCAGCACGGCCTGGTCACCCTCGACGCGGCCGGACGGCCGGTGCGCCCGGCACTGCTCTGGAACGACGTCCGCTCCGCCCCGCAGGCCGCCGAACTCGCGGCCGCGTTCGGCGCGGCAGAGCTCGCCCGCCGCACCGGAAGCGTCCCCACGGCCGCCTTCACGGCCGCCAAGTGGGCCTGGCTGCACACGAACGAGCGTGCCGCCGCCGACCGCGTCGCAGCCGTCCGGCTTCCCCACGACTTCCTGACGGAGCGGCTGACCGGTGAGGCGGTGACGGACCGCGGGGACGCGTCGGGAACCGGCTGGTGGGGCCCGGACGGCTACGACCAGGACGTCCTCGGCCGGATCGGCCTCGACCCCGGGCTGCTGCCGCAGGTCCTGGCGCCGGGAGCCCGGGCAGGCGTCGTCCGGGCCGGGATGCCGCTGCGCGAGGGCGCACTGGTGGCGACCGGGACCGGCGACAACATGGCCGCCGCCCTCGGCCTGGGCCTGCCCCCCGGACGTCCGGTGCTGAGCCTCGGTACCTCCGGCACCGTCTATGCCGTCGGCCGGACCCGGCCCGCCGACCCGAGCGGAACCGTCGCCGGCTTCGCCGATGCCCTCGGCGGCTGGCTGCCGCTCGCCTGCACGCTCAACTGCACCCTCGCCGTCGACCGCTTCGCCGCCCTCGTCGGCCGCGACCGCGAGGACGTCGAGAGCGGCGGCACGGTGGTGGTGCTTCCCTACCTGGACGGCGAGCGCACCCCCGACCTCCCGGGCGCTTCCGGCCTGGTCCACGGCCTGCGCCACGACACCACCCCGGGCCGGCTGCTCCAGGCCGCCTACGACGGAGCCGCCCACGCCCTGCTCGCGGCCCTGGACGACGTGCTGCGTGCCGGAGGCGAGAGCCCCGCCCCCGACGAACCACTGCTGCTGATCGGCGGCGGAGCTCGCGGCAGGGCCTGGCAGAGGACGGTCCTACGACTGTCCGGACGAGCGGTCCAGGTGCCCGAAGCCCGGGAACTGGTCGCGCTCGGGGCCGCCGCCCAGGCCGCCGCACTGCTCACCGGTGAGCCCGCCGACGCCGTCGCCCGGCGCTGGCGGACCGCAGAGGGCCGGGTACTGGAGCCCGTACCCCGTGACGACGACACGCTCGAACGGATCACCAGTACGCTGCGGCGGGCGCGGGCCCTGCAGGAGGTCCCGCCGGGAGAACGATAGGAGGGTCGGGTCGATGACGGGGACCGGCAGGGCGAGCGGCGGCATGGAAGTCGAGCCCGCCTCGCAGCAGGGGATGCGCCGGCGGAACCTCGCGGTGGTGATCGGCGTGGTCGCCGCGCACGGACCGCTCTCCCGGGCGGACGTGGCCGGGCACACGGGCCTGACCAGGCCGGCCGTCTCCTCCATGGTCGACGAGCTCATTGGCCGGGGAGCGCTGACCGAGACGGAGACCGCGCCCAGCGGACGGGTCGGCCGTCCCGGACGGGCGCTGGCCCTGAACGACCGGGGTCCCGCGGGCCTCGGCCTGGAGATCGGCGTCACCCATCTCGCCGCGTGCGTCGTGGACCTGCGCGGTGAACCCCGGGTCTGGCGTCGCGTGGAGCGGGCCAACGCGGGCCGGCCGGCCGGAGAGGTGCTGGCGGAGGCCGCCGCGCTGGGCGCCGAAGCGGAGTCCGAGGCCGCGGCCCTCGGCCTGCGCGTCGAGGGACGCGTCCTGGCCGTGCCGGGGGTGGTGCCGAACGAGCCGGGCGGACTGGTCGCGAACGCTCCCAACCTCGGCTGGCAAGCCGTCCGCCCCGCCGACCACTGGCCCGACCCCGATACCGCGCCCGAGCCGGAGAACGAAGCCAACCTCGGGGCGCTGGCCGAGCAGTGGCACCGGGGCAACCCCGCCGAGACCTTCGTACACGTCTCCGCCGAGGCCGGAATCGGCGCCGCACTGGTCATCGGCGGGCAGCTGTTCCGGGGCGCCCGCGGCTTCGCGGGCGAACTCGGGCACCTGCCCGTCCACCCGGAGGGCGCCCCTTGCGCCTGCGGGGCACGCGGCTGCCTGGAGCAGTACGCGGGCGAAGCGGCCGTACTGCGCGAGGCCGGGCTGGGACACGTCGGCGACCCGGTGGCCCTGCTCGCCGAGCGGGCAGCCGCCGGGGACGCCGCGACCCTGCGCGCCCTGGACCGCGCAGGGCGGGCCCTGGGCCTCGCCCTGACCTCGGCGGTGAACCTGATCGACCCGGACGGCCTCGTGCTGGGCGGCGCCTACACCGAACTCGCCGACTGGCTCCTCCCGTCGGTACGCGCCGAACTGGCGGCGAGGGTCACCGTCCGGCCCTGGAACCCGGAGGCGGTACGCCCCTCCGCCCTGGGGCGCCGCGGACCGGTCCTGGGTGCGGCATGGTCGACGGTCCAACAGATCATCGCCGACCCCACCCGCCTGCCCATCCGCTGACTTGTGCTGTGACCGGAAAGGCTCACCGTGCCAGGACGCCCGGCCGGCCCGGCGCCGGGCGTGATCGAACACGTACAGCTGCCCCAGATCGACCCAGCAGTGGAATCTGGGCGCCCGCCCGCACCCGGACATGGGGTCCGGTGCGCACCACGGCTGCTGGAGGACGCCGCCGCGCATGACCGCCACGCGGCCGAGAGACCTGGCCTCGGGTTGATCGTGCGTCACATGCACGGTGGTGACGCCCAGTTCGGCGGTCAGCCGGGAGATCACGGCCCGCAGATGGCCGCGCGGCTTCGAGTCCAGACTCGAAAGCGGCTCGTCCCCCATCCCCGCCAACCCCAGCTCCGGGCGGATCGTTATGAGTCGTTCCATTGCGTTGCGCGACGTCAGCAAGAGCTGCGGGCCGGGACTCCCACGCCGTCGAGCCCTTCTCCCTCACCGTGGAACCCGGGCAGCCCGCAAGGGCCTGCCCGGCCTCTACGCGTCCATCCGTCACCCGCTCTCCCGGAACCCCGGGCGGCGTCGTTACGGGTGACGGCGGGAGGCCCCGGGCTTCGAGCGGTTCACAGCCCCAGTGCCAGCCGGTAGTACGCCTGGTTCCAGCGGAGATCGCGCCGGAACTGCCTCGGGGCGGTGGTCTCGTCGATGAGGGCGAGTTCCAGGCGGAGCATTTCCGCTAGGTCGTCGAGGTGGTCGGAGGTCAGGGCGGTGCTGAGGACGGTGTGGTGCGGTCCTCCGGCCGTCAGCCAGGATTCGGTGGAGGTCCGCAGGTCGGGGCGGGGCCGCCAGACCGCGCGGGCAACGGGCAGGGCGGGCAGCGGGTGAGGGGGCGCCACCACGTCGATGTCGTTGGCGATCAGGCGGAAGCGGTCGCCGAGGTCGGCGAGCCCGACCACCACGGCCGGGCCGGGGGCCGCGTCGAACACCAGGCGCACCGGGTCCTCCCGCCCGCCGATGCCGAGGGGGTGGATCTCGCAGCTGGGCCTGGCGGCGGCGATGGTGGGGCAGACTTCCAGCATGTGCGCACCGAGGATGAGCTCGTTGCCGGGTGTCAGGTCGTAGGTGTAGTCCTCCATGAAAGAGGTGCCGCCCGGGAGGCCGGCGGCAGCCACTTTGAGGGCGCGCAGCAGGACGGCGGTCTTCCAGTCGCCCTCTCCTCCGAAGCCGTACCCCTGGGCCATGAGCCGCTGCACGGCGAGGCCGGGCAGCTGGCGCAGTCCGCCCAGGTCCTCGAAGTTGGTGGTGAAGGCTCCGAAGCCGCCCGTTTCGAGGAAGGTGCGCAGGCCGGCTTCGATGCGGGCCGCGTAACGCAGCGCGTCGTGCCGTTCGCCGCCCGGTCGCAGTTCCGGCGCCAGGTCGTACAGGTCGGCGTACTCCTCGACGAGGGAAGCCACCTCGGTCTCGTCCGCGCCGTCGACGACCTCCACCAGGTCGTTGACGCCGTAGGTGTTGACGGAGACGCCGAAGCGCAGCTGGGCCTCGACCTTGTCGCCCTCGGTGACGGCCACGTCGCGCATGTTGTCGCCGAAGCGGGCGACCTTGAGGGTGGCCAGTTCGGATCTTGCGGCGGCCGCCCGCGCCCAGACCGCGACGCGTGCGCTCGTCATCGGATCGGTGACGTGGCCGGCTACGGTCTTGCGGGGTACGCCGAGACGGGTCTGGATGTGCCCGAACTCGCGGTCTCCGTGGGCGGCTTGGTTGAGGTTCATGAAGTCCATGTCGATGGTGTCCCAGGGCAGGGCCACGTTCGACTGCGTGTGGAGGTGCAGCAACGGCTTGCGTAGCGCGTCCAGTCCGGCGATCCACATCTTGGCCGGCGAGAAGGTGTGCATCCAGGCGATGAGCCCGATGCACCGGTCGTCGGCGTTCGCGTCGAGGCACACCCGGCGGATGGCGTCGGCGTCGGTCAGTACCGGCTTCCACACCACACGCGCGGGAATGCCGGAGGCGTCGGCCAGCGCGGTGGCTATCTGCCGCGACTGTTCGGCGACCTGCTTCAGTGTCTCCTCCCCGTACAGGCCTTGGCTGCCGGTGAGGAACCAGATCTCCTGGGCGGGGAATGTTCGGCTGGGCACATGGACTCCTGAAGGTGACGTCCCGCAGCGCTGGCGAGGGCGGCGCGCGGGTGGGGATTCGGGAACGAAAACGGGGGCGGGGGTCAGCCCGCGGTGTGGGTCGTGTCGCGGATGTGCCTCAGGCGGTGCAGCAGGCCATCAGTGGCGAAGTGGTCGTGCAGGAGCCGGTATTCGGCGAAGAGGGCGTCGTAAGCGTCGGCCCGGGAGGCGTCGGGCAGGTAGACGGCCGGCAGTCGGCGCCCCATGGCGGCGGTGGCCGTCCGTACGTCGCTGTGCGCGCCGGCGGCTACGGCGGCGTGGATGGCCGACCCGAGGGCGGGGCCCTGGTCGGACGCCGCGAGGGAGACGGGGCGGCGCAGCACGTCGGAGTAGATCTGCATCAGCAGTTCGTTCTTGGCCAGTCCGCCGGCGACGATGAACTCGTGGACCGGTACGCCGCCTGCTTCCAGGGTCTCCACGATGACGCGGGTGCCGAACGCGGTGGCTTCGAGCAGTGCGCGGTAGACGTCCTCGGGGCGGGTCGCGAGGGTGAGACCCACGATGACTCCGGAGAGGTGGTGGTCGACGAGGACCGAACGGTTGCCGTTCAGCCAGTCGAGGGCGACCAGTCCGTGTCCGCCGACCGGCTGGCCGGCGGCCTTCCGGGTCAGCAGGGTGTGCAGGTCCTCGCCGCGGTCGGCGGCCTCGGCGAGGTAGTCCGACGGGACGCCTTGGTCCAGTACCCAGGCGAAGATGTCGCCGACCGCGCTCTGGCCGGCCTCGTAGCCGTAGGTTCCCTCGACGATCCCGCCGCCCACGACACCGCAGATGCCGGGGACGTCGGCAAGGACGGGGGCGTTCACGACGTGGCAGGTGGAGGTCCCCATGATGGCGAGCAGTTGTCCGTCCTCGACGGCCTGGGCCGCCGCCGCGGTGACATGGGCGTCGACGTTGCCCGCGGCCACGGCGATGCCGGGGCGCAGCCCTGTCCACGCTGCCGCCACCGTACTGAGCGAGCCCACTCGTGAGCCCAGAGCGGAGAGGGGGAATTCGAGGCGGGTGCGTGCGAAGTCGGCGAACCGGGGGTTCAGCGCGGCCAGGTACTCCTCGCTCGGGTAGGCGCCGTCCTGGTGGATGCCCTTGTATCCGGCGGTGCAGGCGTTGCGGGACTCGGTTCCGGTGAGCTGCCACACGATCCAGTCGGCGGCTTCGATCCACCGCGCGCAGCTTTCGTAGACGAGCGGATCCTCCTCCAGGACCTGGAGCGCCTTCGCGAACTGCCACTCGGCGGAGATCCGGCCGCCGTAGCGGGCGATCCACTTCTCCCCACGGGCGTGGGCGAGTTCGTTGATGCGGTCGGCATGGGACTGGGCGGAGTGGTGCTTCCACAGCTTGGGCCACGCGTGCGGCCGTCCGGCGAGCTCGGTCTCGGCGAGGGGAGTCCCGTCGGCCAGCGTGGGCAGGACGGTGCAGGCGGTGAAGTCGGTGGCGATGCCGATCACCGCGGCGGGATCGATCCCCGCCGCCGCCAGGGCCTGCGGGACGGCGTGACGCAGTACGTCCCGCCAGTCCTGGGGGTGTTGCAGGGCCCAGTCCGGAGGCAGCGGCGCACCGCCGTGCGGCAGGTACCGGTCGATGACGCCGTGCCGGTAGGCGTGGACCGCCGCGGCCAGTTCCTGACCGTCGCGAACCCGCACCACCACGGCGCGGCCCGACAGCGTGCCGAAGTCGACGCCGACCGTGTACTGCTCCGATTCCTCGGAAGGAGGGGTGGGCGCGAGGAGATGGGGTGACGTCAACAGAGTGCCTTTCGAAGGAGCCGTGGGCGGCACGCGGCGCGGCCCGGCAGCCGGAGATGCCGTCCCGACCATCCTGGCGGTCGGCGGAGGATCCGATGAGCTTGCAGTGTGAGCGCTAACAATGTCGATAGGCAAGAGGTCTGCGTGGATCATGTGGGAGGCCCCCTTGGCCCGGCGGCCTTCGCATACGGGGCCTCGCCTTGATGTTTGGTTGATTCGGGGCGGGTTGAGGTCTCCGATTCGAGTAGCGGGGTCGATGGTCGCGCGAACGGACGGAGTCCGCCTTGTTGCCGCACGTGACGCGGTAACGGACAGGTAACGCGTGCAAAGGGGTTGAGAACCCAGCTTGTTAGCGCTCACAATGCGACGGCGCCCCCTCAAGGGCATCCCGCTCCTGTCGCCCCGCCCCCGGCCCCGCCACGCTCCTGACCGCGGGCACAGCCCGGCACCGGCCGTGTGGAGCCTCATCCGTAGCCCCCGAAAGGACACCCGTCATGGCTCGCAGAGCAGCCCTCGTCCTCACCGTCGCCCTTCTCGCCTCCTCGGCGCTGACCGCCTGCTCGACCGAGGGCCCCGCCTCCGCCCCGGCCTCCGGGGCCAAGACGGGCTCCGGCGGCACGATCACCATGGGCTTCGCCCAGGTCGGCGCCGAGAGCGGTTGGCGTACCGCCAACACCAAGTCCGTCCAGGAGGCGGCGAAGAAGGCCGGGATCGAACTCAAGTTCTCCGACGCGCAGCAGAAGCAGGAGAACCAGATCAAGGCGATCCGCACCTTCATCCAGCAGAAGGTCGATGTGATCGCCTTCTCGCCGGTCGTGGAGTCCGGCTGGGACACGGTGCTCAAGGAGGCCAAGGACGCGGGCATCCCGGTCATCCTCACCGACCGGGCCGTGGACACCAAGGACACCTCCCTCTACAAGACCTTCCTGGGCTCGGACTTCGTCAAGGAGGGCAAGTCCGCGGGCGAGTGGCTGACCGGCGCGTACGCGAACGAACAGGGCCCGGTCAACATCGTCGAGCTCCAGGGCACCACGGGCTCAGCACCCGCCAACGACCGCAAGGCCGGCTTCGCCGATGCCATCCGTGCCGACGGCAAGTTCAAGATCGTCGCTTCGCAGACGGGCGACTTCACCCGCGCCAAGGGCAAGGAGGTCATGCAGGCGTTCCTGAAGTCCCAGAAGGACATCGACGTCCTCTACGCCCACAACGACGACATGGCCCTCGGCGCCATCCAGGCCATCGAGGAGTCCGGCAAGAAGCCCGGTACGGACATCAAGGTGATCTCGGTGGACGGAATCAAGGACGCCTTCGTCGCCATGACCGAGGGCAAGATCAACGTCGTGGTGGAGTGCAACCCGATGCTCGGCGACCAGCTGATGGAGCTGGCCAAGAAGGTCGTGGCGGGGGAGAGCGTGCCGACCCGGGTCGAGACCCAGGAGGGCGTCTTCCCGCAGGACAAGGCCGCGGCCGCCCTGCCGTCCCGGAACTACTGACGCGACAGGTTTTGGTGCCGGAGGAGGCCCGGCTCCGGTGCCTCCTTCACCCTCCGGAGCCCGCTCCACCACCCCACACATGAGAGGAGGGCGGATGACGCATCCGTCCACCCCGCCGGCCACGGGCGCCGGCGGCCCGCGGCCGGTCCTGGAAGCCCACGACATCCGCAAGCGGTTCCCGGGCGTGCTCGCCCTCGACGGAGTCGCCCTGCGGCTCTTCCCCGGTGAGGTGCACGCCCTGATGGGCGAGAACGGCGCCGGGAAGTCCACCTTGATCAAGGTGCTCACCGGTGTCCACCCCGCCGACGGCGGCGCCATCCTCGTGGACGGCCGGCCCCACGCGTTCACGGACCCCCTCCAGGCGCAACAGGCCGGAATCAGCACCGTTTATCAGGAGGTCAACCTCTGCCCGAACATCTCGGTGGCCGAGAACATCCTCATCGGGCGCGAACCGCGCCGGTTCGGTCTCATCCACTGGTCCGCGATGCGGCAGCGGGCGGCAGAGCTGCTGACGGAACTCGACCTCGATCTGGACGTCACCAGTCTGCTCGATTCGCACTCCCTGGCGGTGCAGCAACTGGTCGCCATCGTCCGGGCGGTGGACGTCTCGGCGAAGGTGCTCGTGCTGGACGAACCCACCTCCAGCCTGGATCGCGAGGAGGTCGCCCAGCTCTTCGCGTTGGTACGGCGCCTGCGGGACCGCGGTGTGGCCATCCTGTTCGTCACGCACTTCCTCGACCAGGTATTCGATCTCTGCGACCGCGTCACCATCCTGCGCAACGGCCGGCTGGAAGGCGAGTACCCGATCGGGGAACTCACGCCGGTGACGCTGGTACAGCGCATGATCGGCGGAGAACTGGCCACCCTCGACCAGCTGTCCGGCCGTGCCCACGAGGAAGCGGCCGAGCGGGCGGCCGGCGAGCCGTTCCTCCAGGCGCGACAGCTGACCCGTACGGGCTCGATCGAACCGTACGACCTCGACATCCATCCCGGCGAGGTCATCGGACTGGCCGGCCTCCTGGGCTCGGGCCGCACCGAGGTGGCGCGCCTCCTGTTCGGCGCGGACAGCGCGGACGCCGGAGAAGTGAGCATCGAGGGCGAGAAGGTGGTCCTGCGCAGCCCCCGCCACGCCATCGCCCGGGGCATCGCGTTCTGTTCCGAGAACCGCAAGTCCGAGGGACTGGTGGGCGAGCTCACGGTCCGCGAGAACATCGTCCTCGCCCTGCAGGCCGCCCGCGGCTGGACCAGGCCGCTGGCCCGTGCGAAACAGGACGAACTGGCGCGGCACTGGACAGAGGCCCTGGACATCCGCCCCGCCGACCCCGAAGCGCAGGTGCGCCACCTCAGCGGAGGCAACCAGCAGAAGGTCCTCCTCGCCCGCTGGCTGCTGACCGCACCCCGGCTCCTGATCCTCGACGAACCCACCCGGGGCATCGACATCGGGGCCAAGGCGGAGATCCAGAAACTCGTGGCCCGCCTGGCGGGCGAAGGCACCGCCGTGCTGTTCATCTCGGCGGAACTCGAAGAGGTCCTGCGCCTGAGCCACCGCATCGCCGTGCTCCGCGACCACCGCATGGTGGCCACCCTCGCGAACGACGACACCGTCACGCCCGAACGCCTCCTCACGACCATCGCCACCGGAACG